>JADZAK010000221.1 GCA_020852595.1 Rhodospirillaceae bacterium | reverse complement strand
GACCATCTGGAGGGCGCTGAATCCCGCTTTATATCGCCTGGCCGCTGCCATCGTGAACTTCTCAGCACCGCCACTTTGCACGGCATCGCCGAGGCTAAAGAAAAAGAGTGCGGAAGGATACCTTCCGCACTCTTTTAAACCACTACGTCAAGGAAACGCTTAGTCGACAGCGAAGAGAAGATCGCACTCGCGCGTTTCGGTCGAAGCGGTGACAGTGTAAGCGGTTTCAGCGTCACCACACACCCCTGTCGCGAGCTTACCGGTGTTGCGGATGCGGCCGAGGCCGGGAACACCGTCGTCAAACTTCTGATCGATCTGGTAAGCACTCGCGCCCGTCAGAGCGGCATCGGCAGCAGCGGAGATCCCGTCGGTGACCCCCGCCAAACGCAGCCACACAGCGGTCAAAGCGGACGCCGGAGCGGCCGTTTGACCTTCGTGCGTGCCGGACGCGGCGGTGAAGCCGGTGTTGTTCCACGGCGCCTGCGGCAACGGCGACGGCGTCGCGGTTCCGGAGAACACCGACATACCGCTGCTGGTCGACGCGACCTGGCCACCGCCGTACAGGCCGGCGGCAACGAGGCCCTGGAAGTAGCCGAAGAACTCGCCCGCGCCACCGTCGATGGCCGCGATCGCGGCCGCATTCGACGCAGCGACGCCAGCGGCCGCGGCGATGAAGCCGTTGCGGTCACCATTGGGAACCTGCGCGGAAATCTTGGTGCTGCCTTCATTGAAGTCACCCGGGAGCGCGCGATACCGATCGACGAAGGTGTTCTGCGCGGCGCGGATCTGATCGTACATGGCGGCCACGTTTTTCTGGCGCGCGCTTTCGATCACTTCCTGACCCTTCAAGATCCCGCCGACGATCAATCCGATGATCACCAGCACAATCGACATTTCGATCAGCGTAAAGCCCCGCTGATCACGCGACATGTAACTTGGCATTTTGAAACCCCCGAAATCTGAATGCTTTTCTAGCGCAGTCCGAACGGATCGCCCTATATCCCAATCTCGGTCCTTTTTAACACAGGTTCAATGTTTTGCACTAGCCTCTTTTGATGTCGATTTATTGATATAATTCAAATGGATAAAGATTAGTTAGGGGGGCGAAAGCATTGCAACCGTACCGCGTTTTACCGTGATTTCGTTTTCAATCTCTGGGAAACTTCGTTGAGCCAATTGATTTCTTCATGGGTTAGGCGGCTCAACTTTTCCGCGCGGACTTTTTCTATGGCGTCATACCCCTCTTCGAATCGGCCGAGCTTTTCGAAAAGCAAGGCCGGGAACATCCAAATCCACGAGGGCATATCTGGAAAATCATAGCCGGCCGCGAGGCGCGCAATACGGAGCGCATATTCGGTGTCGCCAAGATGATGATCGGCAAGCTCGATGCAGCGTGTCAGCCAGAACCAATGGCGCCGCGGATCGGCAGACGCTTTCTCAACCATAAAATCGATGACGCGGCGGAGATCGATGTTGTTTTTTGTAAATGAGAAATATCTACCGGCGAGCATGAAGTGGTGATTGGCTTTCGGATCGAGTTCGGACAACGCGCGCAGCCAACCCATCACATAATCGTAATTGTAATTACTGATCGGCGTTACCGCTCCGGCGCCGTCACCGGCGTTCTGTAAATCGATCGCGAGCCGGCGATACAAAAATTGATCGTCCCCGAATGCCAAGGCTTTGCGCGAGAGGTCGCCCGGCGGCGGCGATAAGACGGGCGGACTGGCGTGAATGTTTCGATTAAGGCTCGCGAGGCTTGCGTGCGCGCACGCCAGAACAAAGCAAAGAGCCGCGAGCGGGAGCGGGACTTTGCCGACGTCCGACTTACCGAACATCAGAACTGCCTACGGGAAAGATCAAAGACCGACGCCGCCAACACCAGCGCCAAAAACACGATTCCTTGGACAAAGGGAAACAACAACTCGCCGTTCTGCCCGTACACCAGCCATCCCGTTTGAGCGAAAAGATCGAGCCGCGGCATGATGAGCGCCAGCGCGTCCACCACGTAGTCCGAAGCTTTGATGTCGCGCGCATCGGCCATGAAATCGCGGATACCGAGAAAAAGCCCCATGAGGCGCGCGAGCGCATAAAAGCCGAGGGTAAAGATCACGCAGGACGTCGCGCGTTCGAGCATCAACCCCGAGAAGATCGCGACCGCCACAACGATCCAACATTCAAGCAGGAGCGAGAAACTCCAAATCACTATTCCATTGGCGCTCGGCGCCACAGTCCAAAGCGCGGCCGCGAGGCCGCCGACAAAAGCGCACGTCACCAGCGCGAAGCCCGACCAATAGCCGACGACGAAAGCGCTCCGCGCGAGAGCGCGCGCCAAAATGCCTTCGACCTCGCGCGTTTCGATCATGCTTTGAACGTGGAAAGCGACGAACACAACGAGCCCAACGACCAGGACGACGCGCCCAGCGCCCGCGGCGAAGACGACAACCGCCTGCTCTTGTTCGAGGAGCGCGGTGCCGCCGAGAAAAACGGAAAGTGAGGTAGCGCCGACCAATGCGAAGAGCAATCCGGCAAAAAGCCGGTTGCGCAGGGCCGTGAGGACTACAAGACGAACCGTTGCCAACATGACCCAACAGTCCTTGGGAACCGCAAGAAACCTTTAGAAAACGATCGGCCGCGGATCCGGGGTGAAAGTCTTGTAGAGACGAATGTCCTCGTCGGAAATCGTTTCCGGCGCATTAGCCAAGGTCGCCCGGATGAACACGACGAGTTCGGTCACCTTGTTCTGCTTGATGTCCTGCGACAGCGCCTTGCCGACAAGCGGAACGTCCATGATGCCCGGGAGTCCCTCGCGCGTGTTCTGCACGTCTTCCTGCATCAACCCGCCCATCACGACGGTCTGACCGGATTCCATGGTCACCAGGGAGTCCATTTCACGGACTTCGACGATCGGAATTGGCGACGACACGATCGGGGTCGAGCTGTTGATCTGCTGCGCCAAGGCAATACTCACCGCGACGCCGGGATCGTTGACGTAGCCGGTCACGCGCGTAATGGAGGGACGCATGCTGAGCGAAATACGCCGCGAAATCGGATCGATGGCGGGCTGGACGCTCATGATCATCCCGATCGGAACCGTCTTGATCTGGCTGTCGACCGTCAAGCGGTCGCGCTGATTGGGCTGTGTGGCTTCCGTGAATGTCACGTCCAGATCAAAGAAGACTTGATTTTGCGCGACTTTAAGGATCGCGACCTGGTTGTTGAGCGCCGTCAGGCGCGGGCTCGACAGCGTACGCAGAGTGCCGAACTGACGCACGAGTTGCAGGGCGAGACTAAAATCGCCGTCGTTCATCCACGCCGCGGTGAACGTCGGATCGGCCAGAGTCGCGGGGACAACTTCGCGGGTGAAATTGGTGCCGATCTTCAAATTGTCATTGGTGGCCGGGAACCGCAGGTCGCCGCCCGGACCGAACACGGCATTCCAGTCGATGCCCGCGCGATATTGGTCGTTGAGAGTGACTTCCACGATCTTTGCTTCGATGAGCACCTGCTGGTTGACTGCGGCGCGTACGTCGCGCAGGTAACGCTCAATTGCCATCTGCTGGCGCCGGGTGGCGAAGACAGTGATGATGCCGGCCTGCGGATTGAGACTGAAGCGGCTATTTGCCACCGGGCCCGCCCCGCTCGGCGTCGATTGTTGTGCAGCAGCGGGCTCAGTCGGCGGCGTCAAATTGCCCTGATCTTCCTTCAACATGGCGTCGAGCTGTTGCTGGCGCCCCTGAGTCAGCGCCGCGGCTTGCGCCGGCAATGCGCCGCCTCCCCCCCCGCCTCCCGCGGCTCCCCGCGCGGGCGCCGCAGCCGGCGTAGCACCAGCCGCAGGGACAGTCGTCGCCGCCGCAGTTTGCGGAACAAAGCTGGCGTCAATCGCCGCCTGCTGGCGGCTGCGCCGCGTCTGGATGCTACCGAGAATTTCGGTGATGTTCTGGCCAATGGTACTCCAGAAATTGGAGTCGGACGTCTGATTGACGCTGGTCGCAGAGCGGTTCGATCCGCCGCCGCCACCGCCGCCGGCCGCGCCCAATGCGGCCGCAACCGAAGCGGCATCGGAGGAAGAACTCGCGGTAGAGGACGACGACCGCGTTACGTCGAGCACGTCCATCCGGTACTGTTCGAGGTACGGATCGTCGATTTCCACACGCAACGTATTGCGTTCCATCTTGTAGCGAAGCTCCGCCAACTCAGCGATACGCTCGATCACCTCGATGAACGGACGATCCGTCGCGGTCATGATGATGCCGCCACCGATGCGTGGATCCATTTCGAGATCGACACCGGCACGGCGCGTGAGTTCGATCAGGATGTCCCGCACGGGCGTGGTTTCCGTCACCGAGATCGAGACGCGCCGCGTGTCGGCGAGTTCGGGCGCCGACGGCGCCGCGACGACAGATTGGAAGCCCGGAATGGGAGGCTCGGCGCCCGCGGCCTCGGCGGGCTTATTCTCCGGACCACGGCGGCCCAGGAGATTCGCGTACTCAGATTTGTCGATCCCCCCGGCGGTATCGTAATCGTTGAAATGAGCGCCGGAGCACGAGCTAAGCATCGCGGTGACCGCCGCCAGCGCGACACCTGAACGCAGCCGCTTCGCGGCCGCGACGGCCGAAAGAATTCCAGCGCCCATCATGAAATATCCCCCGTACCAAACTCGCCAAGGCCCGATGCGGATTGACGCCGCCGGCCTCTATTTCCCCCGCGGAGTTGATGCATACCGGCGCGCGAAATCACGCGGCCTTTTAAGCACACCCCAATCCATCTAACAGGTAGCATGCGGGCCGTTGCAAACCAAGGCCGGAACCCTGGCCGGCCCGTAGGCCAACGCCACATTACAGCGTGATAATGGCGCACCAGAAGGCCAGCAAAAGCACCGGGCCGAAGGCAAAATGGCTCCCCCGCCTGTGGTTTTGCATCCAGGGCAGAAGCGCCACCCCCGCCCCCACGGCCCCGGCGAGGCCAAGAGCCGTCAGCAGCGGAACCGGCGGTAGCGCCAGGGCCGCAGCCGCCATCAGTTTCGCATCGCCCATGCTGAGCCCCTGACGGATAAGCCGCCGGCCGGCGGCATCCAACGCGAGCGCCGAGACGAAGACCAGGATGCACGCGGTCGCCGCCGTGATGTAATCGCCATCGCCGGCGGCGCGCAGCGCGATAAAGAGGGCCGCGAGGACCGCCAGCAGGCTGTTGGGCAAGCGCCGATGTTCGAGATCGATGATCGCGAGCGCCATCATCACCGGCGTCGCCGCCAAAATAGTAACGAGACGGATCGGATCTTCGACGGTAAGCGCCGCAACGCTGAAAAACAGCACCATCAGCAATTCGGTTGCGGGATAGCGCCACGACACGCGCGCGCCGCAGTGACCGCATTTTCCCCCGTGCATCACCCAGGAGAACACCGGCACCAAATCCTTCGGTGTGAGCGTGGCGCCGCACGAGGGGCAGGCCGACCTGCCTTTCGCGATGCCGATGCCGCGCGGCAGCCGGTAGGTGAGCGCTGTAATGAAGCTTCCGAAAATCAGACCCAGCACGATCACGATGGGAAGCACGCTAAGGGGCAGTGGCGCTTGAATCGGGATCATCTATTGCGGCTTGGCCGTAACCGGCGGGTTCGCGGCCGACGCCGGGGGAGCGGCAATCCCGAAGGCGTTCTGAGCGCGCGTATAGGCGGTTTTTGTCAAGTCCCGCAGCGGCGGGCTGGCGGCAAATATCACCGCGGCGAGGACAACCGCGGCGGCGAGGCCCGCGTACCAGATTGGCCCTGTGCTGCGCCTCTTTCGCTTGGGAACGAGTTGCGGACTGTCCGCGATGGCGCCTTCGGCGTGCTTTTCGGTGACCTGAATCGCGCCCGCACCGTAGGCCACCAGAAGCGCCTTGTCGGCGAGAATGTTGATGACGCGCGGCACAAAATTCGCCGCGTTCGCGATGCGGGCCATCGCGGCCTCGGAGAAGATCGGAAATTCGATGCCGGCGATGCGGCTGGTCTGCACGCGATGCGCCATATAGTGCACCGCCTCGGCGACGTTCAGCGGACCGGTGTTGAAAGCGAAACCGATGCGCTGATTGATCTGGCGCAGATTGGGCTGCCGCAGAAGATCGTCGAGTTCCGATTGCCCGAACATCACGATTTGCAGGAGTTTGCTGCGCTCGGTTTCAAGGTTCGAAAGAAGGCGCACGGCTTCGAGACCCGCGGCGCCCAGCGCCTGCGCTTCATCCACGATCAGCACGGCGTTGCGGCCCAATGCGTGCTGCTCGAGCAGGAATGTGTTCAGGCCTTGGAGCATCTGCGAACGCGAGCCCGTCTCGATGCCGAATTCGGCGCAGACCAGCGTGACGATGCTTTCGGGATCGACTTGCGGCGCGTTGAGATAAGCGACCGCATCGTTGGACCCGACGAGTTTGCGCAGCAGCAGCCGGCACAACATCGTCTTGCCTGTGCCGACCTCGCCCACGACCTTCAGGATGCCGGTATTTCGCGCGATTCCAAACAGGATCGACTGGATGATCTCGGTGTGCTTCTCGGTCGGATAATATTGATTGGTATTGGGCGTGAGCGTGAACGGATGTTCTTTCAGCCCAAAATGACCGAGGTATGGCATGCCCCGCCCCCGGCCTAACGGGCCCGCAGGAACCGCACCCGGCGTTCGATCTCGGTCGCGGACAGTTCGATGGGACCACGGCCGCCGGAGATCGACGCGAGCACGCGTTCGTAGCTCGCGACCGCCTGGTCGCGGCGGCCCAGGTGATCGAGCACGAGCGCCATGTTGTACTGATACATGACGGTATCTGGCGCGAGCGCGAGCGCGCGGCGGAAGTAATCGAGCGCCTGCGGCAGCGAGCCGAGTTTGGCGTAAGCCAGGCCGATCTGGGCCTTGATGGGACTGAAGGTCGCGTATTGCCGTTCGAGATCCAGCAAACGTGCGAGCGCCTCCTGCGGCGCGCGTTCGGCGGCGACGGTTGTTAGATTTGTGAGCGCTTCACGATTTTCCGGGTCGAGCTTCAGCACACTTTCGTAGGCGCCTTGCGCATCCTGGCCGCGACCGAGTTTCTGAAGCGCTGCGCCCCGGCCGAGCAACGCGAGAATGCTGCTGGGCTCTTCCTTCAAGGCGTCGTCATAAAAACCGAGCGCCATGTCGTAAGAGCCGCGGATCAGCGCGTCATAGCCCGCGGCGGCGTTGGAGCGCGCGGTTTTCGACACTTCACGCACGGTCACTTGATTGCCGACACCCGCCAGCGCGAATTCCGAGCGGCTGATGGAAATGGGAGGGCTGAGCATACGCGCGGGCGAATTCGCCGCGAGCGTGGGCATGGCTTCAGGTTTTTGAGGCGTACGCGAAGCGGCCGGCTTGGACGGGTCGGCCTTGGGCTCATCCGTCTTGGGCGCATCCGTTTTGGGCGCATCCGTTTTGGGCGCGTCCGCCTTGGACGCCTCAGACGGGGCCGAGGCAACTTGTGTTTCCGCCGCGTTCGGCTCCGCCGGCACGGGCGCGGAAGGCTGCGCCGGTTGAGACGCATCGGTTACGGGCGCCGCTGCGGGCGCAGGCGCTGTTGGCGCCGCCCCCGCAAGCTCGGCCGCGGCAGGCGGCTGCATGACGGAAGGGGCCGGCGGAGGCGCGCTTGCAACCTGCGGACCGGCAGGGGGTATCAGGCTGTCCTGGAACATCACGAACGCGACACCGCCGCCGACGGCGACGATAAAAATCGCCGCCATGGCGACACGGTTCAGCATCAGGCCGCGTCCGCCTGTGGCCTTCAGAGCCCCAGACGCCGCCAGGCGGCTCGGATCGAAACCGGATTCGGATGCTGATTGGCGCAGCTCGTTTTCTTTCTCGGCCTTCTGCAAGGCCTTGTAGAGCACGCTCATTGATTATCGCCCCAAATCGCAACACGCCGTTCGCCGCGTGTGCGACACCCCAAGCTCGTCGCAGATTATTCCGCTGTATGATGACCCGATCCCGCCCAGCCATCGCTCTCAAACCTATACGGATACGCCATTACTGGCAAGCATCGGCGCCGTATCAAAAACCCATAAGATATGACTGAAATCGCCACATATTCTTCACTTCAACGCCGGGCGGCGTCCCGGCTTTTTTCTCCCGCCCGCTTACGGGCGCGGCAGTGAAGGTACCTCAAAAGATTGAGGCTCGCGACCGGCGACATATTCGTCCCACATATGCTCGTAAGCCCATTCCAGGTGGCGGGTGAACCGGGGCGTGTCGAACAAAGCGCAGGTGTCCCGCGCCGCCTCGATCCGCTTGCGCAGGTCGCGGCGCAATCCAGCGTCAAGGCCGATGCTAACCGCAAGCTCCTCGTACTCCGCATATGACGTGGTCACGAGTTCTGGAAAACCGGCCGCGCGCAGAATGCTCGCGCCGACGCGGGCTGCAAAGGAATTACCAGCGATCGTGACAAGCGGGCAACCGTTCCAAAGCGCGTCGCTCGCCGTCGTGTGGCCGGTATAAATCGGCGTATCGAGGAAGAGATCACAAGCATGATAGCGCGCAAGATGCTCGGCCTGAGGCGCGAACGGCGCAAATTTGAGGCGTTCTACATCAACGCCTCGCGCTGTTGTTTCACGTTTCAAGTTCTCGGTTATTCGCTCGTCAGGAGAATACAGCCATAGGAAGCTGTTTGGGACGCGCACGAGAATACGCATCCATACGTCGAAGATATCCGGCATTAATTTTCGCGGATCGTTAAAGGCGCAAAACACAACGGCGTCGGCAGGAAAACCATGGTCCGTGCGGTCGCGCATCTTTTCGCTGACTTCGCGTTTACGATCGTTCGCCTGATAACAATCGGGCATATGCACAAGCCGCTCGTTGAACCATGATTGCCGCTCGCTTGGCACAACGGCCTTATCTACGATGATATAGTCCACAGCAGACGTACCTAATGTGCCGGGATACCCTAGATAGTTGACTTGGATCGGTGCCGGCTTCAGCAGGAGAATCGAGGTTGGCGAGCTTTTTGTATGCCCCGTGAGGTCGATCAGGATATCGACCCCATCGTCGGCGATTCGCGTCGCGGCCTTGCCGACTTGCCGGCCCGAGAGGTCGACGAAGCAGTCAAAAGCGCCACGGATACGGCGGCGAAACGGGGATTCAACTCCATCGAAGACACTATATCCGCGCACATTGAAGCGGCTGCGGTCATGGAGTTCAATAACTTCGGCAATCAGGCGCGCGACAGCATGATCGCGGAGATCGGCCGACAGATAGCCCAACGTAATAGGACGGTCCGGCGTTCGTCGAAACGCCCGCTCCAAAGGGCGCCATCCGCGCGGCAGCATGAGCGATCCAGTGTCGGCGGAACTGGCCGCGCATTTCTGATGCATCACCGGGTCGTCGGCGAAATGCAGCGCGTTAAAAGCGGCGGCAGCGTCCGGCCTTCTTAGGACGGCCAAATATGCTTCACGGCGCCACTTAGCTTCATTGCGCCAATCGCAAAGCTTGTGATTGTTCCAAAAAGCAAAAGGCGCGAGCTGCTCATTGGTTGCTCCCGCCTCAAGGGCCGCGAGCGCGACTCCTTCGACTTGATCTCCGTCTGAACCGTTTTCCAGAGTAGCGCAAAGCAACGCAGCAGATTCGCCGTGCCAGGGCGCCATCTGCAAAGCATAGCGCAGGAAATGAGCCGCCTCGAGATATCGACCCAATTTGCGAATGCGTTGGGCCAATTTAAAAATCCGCGTAACCGAGGTCGGCGCTTCCAGTAATTCGCGCCGCAGACCCTCCTCGGACCCCTCTATAATTTCAAACCGCCATTTTTCACGAAAACCGAGCTTCTTTTTTAGCTTATGAAATTCGCGTGCGCCCAAGGGAGGCGACGGCTTCCCAACCCACGGCGTGAGAATGGCAGATGGGCGTCCGAGAGGCGGCGCCAGTTCATCCAGCCTTTCTTGCGCCTCGGCATACAAGGGGGTGAAGATAACGGCTTGAGCATACGCATCACAGGCCAGATCGAACTGTTTGATTTGCTCAAGGGCGAGGCCGCGACACATCCATGCTTCCGACGACATCGGCGAAAGTCTTAGCGCCTCGTCGATCGCCTTGAGAGCCTCGTGAAACTTATTGTCTGCGCCAAACCTAATCCCGTCGTTCAGGCGCGTACGCATCTGGACCGCGACGCGCGCCTGATCGATCTCTGCGTCCGAAAGGAGCAGTCCCTCGGTGACGGCAGTTTCTTTTAGACGTTTGAAATCAATCGCCATGCCCGTTCTCGGCTTTCAAATCGGTCTTCAGCGGCGGAACCGCGAAGGGCGCCGGAGCGCTGCCGTTGAGGTATGCGCTCCACATATGCTCAAACGCCCACTCCAGCTGGCGAACAAAGCGCGGGGTATCAAACAGGGCGCAGGATGTTTTCGCCCCTTCCACCCGGCGACGAAGATCGCGGCGAAACTCACCGTTCAATCCAATGCGCACGGCGAGGTCTTCGTATTCCGGCAGTGTTGTCGCCACCAGTTCGGGCAGGCCCGCTGCGCGAAGGATACTGGCGCCAACGCGTGCGGGAAAAGCTTGTCCCATGATCGTGAGCACTGGACAGCCGCACCACAACGCGTCGCTCGCAGTCGTGTGCCCGTTATAAATCGGCGTATCGAGCAGAAGATCGGCGGCATAGTAACGGGCCAAATGCTCTGCGTTCGGCAACCGCGATGCGAACTTTAGCCGCGCGATATCGCAACCACGTTTTGCGGCCTCCGCTTTGAAATTCTCCGCGACTTTATCGGTCGGGGTGTAGAGCCAGAGGAAGCTGCCGGGCACGCGCGAAAGGATGCGCATCCAGGCGCCGAAGATTTCCGGTGTAACCTTTCTTGGTTCGTTGAACGCACAAAAAACGACGCTCTCGGCCGGAAAGCCGTAATCGGTGCGCGCGCGGAATTTCTCGCTAACGGCGCGCTTGCGATCATTGGCCTGGTAGCAGTCCGGGAGATGCACCAGCGCCTCCGAATACCAAGCCTTGTGTTCGGCCGGCGCGACCGTTTCATCAACAACGATGTAGTCGACATTCGGGCTTCCAGATGTGCCCGGATCGCCGAGGTAATTCACCTGAACCGGCGCCGCACGCCGGATCATGATTGAATTTGGCCCATTGGCTGTATTTCCTGCGAGGTCGATGAGGATGTCGACGCCGTCGGCGCGGATCGCTTCGACGCATGCGCGGGGCGACCGCGCGGAGACATCGAAAAATTTGTCAAACGACTTGCGGATGCGATCGCCGATCTCGGAGCCGGTGTCCGGAATGAGGCCATAACCGATAACCTTGAACCGGCGGCGGTCATGAAGTTCGAAAACTTCAGCGATCAAGCGTGCGACAGGATGGTCGCGAAAATCAGGTGAAATATAGCCGATTGTAATTCGGCGTTGCGCCGATCTACGAAAGTTTGCTGGCATCTCTGGGCTGGCCGCCTTGAAGAGCCGAAACAAGGCTTCCGCCGCCTGCCGATGAAGCGCGGGATCATCGAGAAGAAAATAGGCATTGCCGGCTGCTGAACGCGCATCGCGCCGGAAAGCGGCAATTGCCTGTTCGCGCCACAATTTTATTTGTCCCCATTCCACCTCGCGCACCGCGGAGGCGTATGCCAACGCCGGAACACGAGAGTCCAAACTTCCAGCACGGGCGGCATCGCCGGCCACCGCCAGCGCCTCATCGGTGCGAGAAGCGGAGTTTAAAATGTTGCAGAGGCCGGCAGCCGCACTTCCAGTCCATGGCTCCAGAAAAAGGGCATAGCGGAAGAAACTCTCCGCCTCTTTTTCGCGCCGTTGACGTTGCAGGCAGAAGGCGAGTTTTGTCGCTATTTCCGGTGAGTCATAGGCGCGAGAAAAGGCTTCTCGCAGGTCCTTTTCTGTCTCCAAATACTGCGTTTCATCCACAACCGACTGCGTAAAGCGCTTCCTAAGCTTGTGATACAAGCGGCGCAATAGATTGGGGCGCCGAGCCGTGAGCCAGGGAATGTAAATCGAAGAAATGCGGCCCAATGCCGCCGCAAGCGTCGCGAGATTATCCTGCGCTTCGGCAAACATCGGCGTGAGCACCGCCGCATTTTCATATGATACACACGCTTCATCGAAACGCTTCAGAAGGCGAAGCGTCAGACCACGATAAAGCCACGCCTCGCCAAAAGTTGGGCAAGCCTTGAGCGCCGCGTCAAACTCAATCAGCGCAGGCTCTAACATCTTGATTGCGGCGAGATGAACTCCCCGTCGAAGGTGGAATCCGATGAGAAGAGCCGTGCGCAGCTCGTCGTTATATTCCGGATTGTCTTCGATGATGAAGTCCGGCGAGGCCGCGTTCGGAGGGCGCTTCATATAGCGGTCTCAGCGATGTCAGAGAGTGGGGCCATGTGATTTGGAGCCGGGCTCGAAGCGATCCGCGCCTTTATCCCGCGTGCCGCCGCAGCTTCTCCTGAATGTGCATCATGGCGTCCATGCGGCCCGCCTGGCCGGCGAGATCGGCCATGATGGTCAGGACGTGCGGATGCTTCACGCGTTTGATGACCCACCGCGACAGTATGATCCGCGCGAACATACGCAGCAGAAAACCGCTCGAGGCCGGTGCGGCGACGACGGGCGCGAAGGGCCTGACCGACGAACTCGGATCATACGGCGCCTGGTCGTCCTTGGTGCGTTCCTGCGCCGCGGCGGCGCGGCGGTCCCGTCTGTTCATAGCGAATCTCGTCGTTAAGGCTTGGGTAGCTCTCGCAAGAGGCGCAAATGTACCGTCTTCGCCTCCTCTAAACCACCTGGGTTTAGGGTGAGGTTTATACCCTTAAATAGGGTAAAATCCGCCAGGATTTGCGAGGCCGCCCTCTGAAGGAGAAACGCCGGCTATTCGCCTGTAAGGCTACTTCACCGTAATCGCGATCTTCTCCGACACCACCGGCGGCGCATGCGGCTTGTGGTCCTTGTCGGCGAAAACCAGCTGAAGGGTGTGTTTGCCCGGCGCCAGCTTGAGTTCGACTTCGGTCTGGCCCTTGCCGAAGTGCATGACCTGGGGATCGTCGATCGGCAGGTAGGTGTCGAGCGGCGGGGCGTTCTTGTCGATGACGAGGTGATGATGGCCCGTGCCTTCGGTCTCGGGTCCGGCCGGGGCGACGCCCATGCCCTTCAGGCCGAACTGCACGCGCACCGGCCCGGACAGCGTGTCGCCGTTCTTCGGCGCGATGATGTAGACCTGCGTGCCGGGCGCCGAGGGCGTATCGGCGGCGAAGGCCGTGGACATAATTGCGCCTGCGATCGCGGCGGTGGCCAGCGTGGAACGGATCATCGAAAAACTCCCTGCAAATGATGTGGGCCGATCGTAGAAACTCACGGGGTTTCTGGCAACGTCGTCCGCACGATGAAACGCCCCTCGCCGGGCCTGCGATTGTAACGCGCGTCACCGACCGTTACGTCAATGCGCCCATCGCGGTGAACGACGTCGGCGAAGGGCAGCCGCGACCAATAAAGGAAATCGGCGATGTGCACGTCATGCGCGGCGGCGCGCGCGACGGCCGGATCGTCCATGTGGGTGGGTACCAGTTCGGGGTCGAGTTGAAGGCCGGGTGCGGGCGCCCAGGCAAAAGCGCCAAAACCGTAGCGCCCGCCGAGATCGAAGATCACATCGCGGCGGAATGGATTTACGGGAACAGGGCTCGCGACCACGGTGATCGGTGTTCCGAGCCCCTGCCGCGCGACTTCGCGCGCCGCATACCCTTCGACCCACAGGCCGGCGATGCCCATGGCGCTCACATACGTGATGACAAGCACGAGCGCGATCACCGCCGGTTTTGGATGAGCGCTCCCGCTCCAGCGTTCCTTGCGGCGCGACAACCAAACGCCGACGGCCAGTGCGCCCCACAGCCACAGATCGATGATGAACAGCGCATCGCCATAGAACCAGCGCTCCGAGAACGGCATCAGGCAACGGATCCCATACGTGTTCAGGAAATCCATCAGGGGATGCGAAAGCGTGCCGATATAAGCCAAGCCCACCAGCCATCCGAAATGCACCGGCGCGCGCGCGGCCGGCCGTTTTCCGCGGCGTGCCTGCCACCGGTCGAAGGCGAACATCGCGGCGGCGAGAAGCAGCGGCAGAACGACAAGCGCGATGGGTCCGTGGGTCCAGCCGCGCCGGAAATAGAGGCTGCCGCGCTCCATGAACATGGTGACGCCGTCGATGTCCGGCAGGTTGGCGGCGATCATCAGGGTCGCCATGCCGAGGCCGGTCTTTTTCTTGAGGCCGGCTTGGCCAAGCGCGGCGCCGGCGAGCGTATGAGCGATATTGTCCATGGGGAACCGGCGCGCGGGAGGGAAGCGGCTTCAAGTCTATAGCGGCGCGGATGGCCTGTGTATACTCCGCGCACCTTTCCGTCAGCGCATCAGATCCATGACCGAGCCCGAGCAATCGGCAACCGTCCTTAAGCTTTCCCGCGCACGGCTTGCGCTGCTGATCGCCATGCCCGCCATCGCGGCGCTGTCCGTGGCGGCCGGCGTCACGGACTATATCGATCTCGACACACTCGCCGCGCACCGCGCGGAGCTTCTGGACTTCGTGGCGGCGCACCGCGCGCTGGCCGTCATCGCCTTCACATTTGTCTATTTCGTCGGCGTGGCCTTGAGTATTCCTGGCTGGGGACTGCTCACGGTCCCCGCCGGCTTTCTCTTCGGGCCGGTACCGGGCGCGATCATCGTGATCGTGGCCGCGACGTTCGGCGGGGTCGTGGTGGTGCTCGCGGCGCGTTACATCCTCACCGATGCGCTGCGCGCCAAAGCCGCGCCCGCGATCGGCAGGCTGGAGGCCGGCTTCCATGAAAACGCCTTCAGTTATTTGCTCGCGTTACGCCTGACCCCGGTGTTGCCGTTTTTTCTCGTCACCCTCGGCGTTGCGTTCCTGGGCGTGAGAATGCGCACCTTCATCGCCGCGACGGTCATCGGCCTCATCCCGGTGGCGTCGGTGTACGCGACTCTCGGCGCCGGCATCGGCCATGCGCTGGAAGTCGGCGCGCACGATCCGCTCGCGGCGGCGCGCGAGCCGACGGTCATCGGCGGCCTGCTGGGGCTTGCCGCGCTCGCGCTGCTGCCGGTCCTGGTGAAACGCCTGCGGCAGTCCTAAACCGGACGCGCGACAAAAAGCGTATGAGGATAGGGCGTCCAGTGCGCGAGATGGTGGATCTCGGGCGCGAAGCCGGCGCCGCGCAGCAGAGCGGCATTCTCCGTGCAGGACCTGAAATGCAGTTCACCGGTTCCGAGGGTGAGCCCGATCCCGGTCATGACCTTCTCCTGCGCCCGCGCGACGGCGTACTTCCAGGCGGGATGCGTATCGTTGGTTTTCAGCAAGAGGACGCCGCCCGGAGCCAGCAATTTTCGGCAAGCGTCGAGCAGACTTCGTTTCAACGGGTCAGGCAGCAGATAAAGAACGTCCAGCACGGCGATGGTCTCAAATTGTTCGCCCGCGATCGATTGAACAAGCCCTTCGCGGAACTCAACGGCGGGCAACCCGCGCCCGGCGCGCAGGGCGACTGAAATTTTTGCCGGCGACGGATCGATGCCGACGATGCGGCGCCGGGGGTCGGCGCTCGCCAGCGCAAGACTGAAGAGTCCGTGCCCGCATCCGACATCGAGAACCGGGCCGGCCGCCGGCACCCGCGCGGCGACGCTGCGCAGAGGCGCGAGCATATGGCGCGCCAATACGAACGCGCGCGTGCCGCGAGTTTCATCGCGGTAAAGTCTGCGCGCGGCGGTAAAGTCGGCCGCGCTCATGGGCGCCCGCTCCTCAGATCGAGCACATAACTCAGGACCGCATCCATGCGTTCGACCTCGACAACCGCCGGCCCTTCGGGCCGGACGCGGCAGCGCGGGTTGGTGAGATCGCCGCCCATGAAGAAGTCGGCCTTCGTGCGATCGTCTGTAATGCCGATCGCGGGCGGGAGATAATAACCGGCGGAGGTATTGGCGCCGCACACGAACAGCAGCGCCTTTTCCGGAACGGCGCGCCCGGCCGCGCGCTCATCGGCACGGAATTGCGCCAGACGCAGCGTTGCCTCCTTGTAGGACACACCCCAGTAGTCGAGTTCATAGCGGCCGGAGGCGCCGTGCAGGCCGCCCGCCAGGCTATTGAAGGCGAGGTACTGATAAGGATGGATGCGCGCCATCAGGATGATTTCGCGGACAACGGCAATCACTAACAGCGCGGCACATCCGAGCGCGAGGGCACGCCCGCGCCGCTCGAGAAACGTCAGCGCCCGATCGAGGCCGATCGCCGCAAGCAGGGTCAACTGCGGCGCCACAAAAAGGAAATGGCGCACGCCGTTGTAGGTGCTCGGCCGCAGCGCGGCGAAGGCCGCCAAAGGAACGACAACGGTAAGCGCGACATATAAATATTGCAGCGTGCGCGCTTGGGTGAACTTCGCCGCCCGCAAATGCCGCGCCTGCGCGAAAGCCTGGACGGCGATCAAGACCGCGCCCAGCAACACATAGTCGGGCAACTGAACGGCGAACAGCGTCACAAGGTAGCCCGGCGGAAGGTCGGCCGAATTGATGATCTCGCCGGCCCACAACATATCCGGGTGCCAGTACAGATTGGCCGAGTCCGTGAATACGGAAACGATGTTGAGCGGCGCCTGCACGGACCAGGGCCACACCAGCGCCATGCCGGCGAAGGCAAGCAGAAACACCGGCGCGAAGGGACGGATGTCCCGCAGAGTCTTCGCCGCGGCGCCGCGCACGCCTAAGGCCGGAACGAAGGCCAGCGCCCTGATCGCGATCACCGTTCCGATCTGGCCGATGAAAGCGAAGGCGATGATCCGCATCCCCAACGCAAGCCCAAGACTGACGCCCAGCCCCGCGATAGACCGCCATGAGGCGCGCTCCTCGCCCAGCATCCGGCAGGTAAAATAGGCCACCCACACGCCGAGCCACGCCAGCGGCGCGTCTTTCGGATTGATGAAACTATGTCCGTAAAGCAGCGGCGTGGTGGCGAGGCCGGCGACCGCCATCAGGCCCGCCCGCGCCCCGGCCAGCAGGTTCGCGAGTTTCCAGGCGCCATAAAGGCCCGCGAGAAAGAACAGCCCGCCGATGAGGTGCCGGGTCTCGTATTCGCCGAAAGGCGAGATGTTCGACGCAGCGGCGCTCAAGAGATCGAAGAAGCCGCCATATTGGTACAAATTGATAAACGAAAAAGCCGAGCGGTCCGCGAAACCGCTCATATAGTAGGCCAGAAGTTTGTGGCCATAGGGGACGTGAAGTTCTTCGTCCCAGGAGATGCCGTAGTCCTGAAACGTCAGGGCGATGACGGCGGCGAGGACAATAAAGATGCCGGCCGTTGCCGCGTTCACCCCCACATTCACCGGGGAGCGCCGATCTACCGGACGACTGATACTCCCGGTCAAAACGTCTCTCCCGCGCAAACCACAGACCCTATTCGCCGTGGCTCCGGCGACGCCGATCCATTAGCATCTCATGCGCGCGCCTCACAGACCTGATCATTAACAGGTATGTCGTCATGGAAGCACTGGTCATCTTAGGCGGCTGGATCGCGGCGGTCGCCGGCGTCGGCGTGGGAATCACCCGTCCGTGGAAATCGCCCGCGGCGCGCGATCCGCGCGCGCTCATCCCGGCAACGCTGGTGGCCGCGTGGGTGATCGGCAGCGGCTTCATGGCCTACCGGCAGATGATGGCCGACGGCGCCTGGACGGGCGCGACCATCGCCATCGCCTTCGTTCCGGCGAAAGCGATCGTGCTGTCCCTTCTCGCTTACGCCGCAGGACGCACGTTCCGGTCGGCGCGCATGACCGGTGAACGATCTTTCAGAAACTGGATGCTGCCGGGCGCTCTCGCGGCGGTACTGATCTATGCGGTAGGGTCTGACGTCGCCGCTTTGCATACAAGCCGGCTGGAAAGGCACGCCGCCAACCCCGCGCTCACGCAAGACCAGGCCCGGGACCTTGCACAAAAGATCCGCCGCGGCGGCGCCCCCCGCGGCGAAGCCGCCGCGTTTCTCGGCAATCCAAAATGCCCCGCGGACCTGCTGGCCGAATATGCGGCCTCCACGGATCCCTACTGGCGTACCGCGGTCGCGCGCAACGATGCGATTGATCCGGCGGTCGCGGCCAGGTTGGCGCGCGACGCGGACGAACAGGTCCGCTTTTACCTGGCGTTCAACCGAAAACTGCCCGCGGACATCCTGACCCAACTCGCCGCGGATTCCAGCGACAGCGTGCGCGATGTCGTGGTCTGGACGGGCGGCTTGTCCGATGAAAGCTTTGACCGGCTGGTCAACGATCCCAGCGCCAAGGTTCGCGCCACCGCGGCGCTTCAGCCGCGCCTCTCAAAGACGCAGCGCGACAAGCTGCGCAGCGATCCCGAACAACGGGTGCGCGATGCGGCGTATCGCTACGGCGGCGAGTAAGTTGACCCAAATCAATGCGTCCAACCCGAACACCCGCAGATTCTATGACGTGGCCCCTACGAGACAATAAAATCGCATGACTCATCCAAAGAAAGTTCCGACAGGCGCACGTTCAGGCGGCCGTTCCCCGCCGGCAACGCGGGTGAAGGCGGGCGATACGGCCCCGACCCTCACCGCCGAAGGCGTCGAGCGCTTCACGGTGGACAAGGCGGTCCGGGCCGCGCAGGAGGCCGAACTCGCGGCCGTACAGGACATCGGCGGCGCGGCGAGCGATGGCCTGGAGGTCATCCTCGCGGGCGATGCGCCCGATGACGCCGATCGCCTGCGCGAAGCGCTGACGGCGCCGGCCAAGGACCCGACCTCGCGCCGCACGCGCGACGATCTGGCCGAAGATTGGCGGCGCGGTGGCTATCCCTACAAATTCAAGATGCTGCGCCGCGATTACGAAAAGCAGAAATTCATCCTCCAGACCGAATTGCTCAAGCTGCAAGCCTGGGTCAAGGCAACCCGCCAGCGCGTCGTCATCCTGTTCGAGGGACGCGACGCCGCCGGCAAGGGCGGCGCCATCAAACGCTTCATGGAGCATCTCAATCCCCGCGGCGCGCGCGTGATCGCGCTGGAGAAACCGAGCGAGGTCGAGCGCGGCCAATGGTATTTCCAACGCTACGTTCAACACCTGCCGACGGCCGGCGAAATCGTTTTGTGCGACCGCAGTTGGTACAACCGCTCCGGCGTGGAGCGCGTCATGGGTTTTTGCACGCCGGCGGAATATGACGAGTTCCTGCGCCAGGTGCCCGAGTTCGAGCGCAACCTGGTGCGCAGCGGAATCCACCTGATCAAGTTCTGGTTTTCGGTGAGCCGCGACGAGCAGCGGCGGCGCTTCAAGGAACGCCAGGTCCATCCGCTGAAACAATGGAAGCTCTCGCCCATCGATATGGCGTCGCTCGACAAATGGGACGATTACACGCGGGCGAAGGAGGCGATGTTTTTCCATACCGATACGGCCGACTCTCCTTGGACGGTCGTGAAGTCGGATGACAAGAAGCGCGCGCGCCTGAACGCCATGCGTTATGTCCTGCACTCGATGCCTTACACGGGAAAGGACGTCGAGCGGATCGGCCCCGTGGATGACTTGCTGGTCGGGCGGGCCAACATCATCCACGAACGGGGAGAACATGATCTTGCCACCGGGCGTTATGTATAACTCGGTTTCCTGACGCCCCGGACACACCCACGACGCCGATCGAGAGCGCCCGGCGGAAGGCGGCCTCCTTTTCCTCGAACAGGAACAAAAAGGGCGCAAATGATTCCCACTAAAAATGACGCTTCGCGGGAAGGCGCTGGAGCAAGTCCTGCGTAGCGGACGATAGCCCGCGAAGCAGGATGGCGTGCCGTAGGTGATGAAACTGGGCACCAGCGGTCGATTATTCTTACTTCCAGACCGGGGCGAATGCCCGAAGCTCGGATTGAACGGCCTTCTCAAGTTCACCAAGGGCCGTCTCCACAGTGTTCCACAGCATCGCCGGTGAAACATTGTCGTATTCGTGCCGATAAATGTTTCCAGCCGCCTTGATCTTGCTCCATGGAACGTCCGGATGGCGTGCGGTCAATGCGGCCGGCAGCCGGCGCACCGCTTCCGATATGATTTCCAGGCAACGCGTTACCGCATAGACGGTCCGAACATCCGCAGCAAAGGCGGCAGCATCGCAGCCCGCGACAAACTGTTTTGCCAAGTCGATGTTTTCGGCAATGCCGATAAGACTGCGGTGGATCTTCTTAGAAGATGGAGACCGCATCGCGTTCCGCCGAGGGACGTACATGAGGCTTGAGCATCTCGCGGTTCGATACGTCCACCGGTTCGGAGAAAAGCGATTGTATGTAGTTTACGACGTCGGCGTAGTCGAAAGCGGTCATTTTTGCCGCAGGGTCCAACTCGACAAAAATGTCGATGTCGCTGCCTGGACGGGCTTCCCCGCGCGCCACGGAGCCAAACAGAGACGCACGTCGGACGCCCCGGCGACGCAACGCGGTTTCGTGTGTTTTGAACGTCTGAATGATCTGGTCGCGATTCATTGGCGCTCTCAACGTACAGAACTTAACGATAAACAGTTTATCAAAAATAACACCGCCCTGGAGTTCCCGGTTTCATTCCAGGAACGGAGTCATAAGTATATGAATATAAAGGGGAAATTCAAGATGGCGTGCCCGAAGGGATTCGAACCCCCGACCTTCGCCTTCGGAGGGCGACGCTCTATCCAGCTGAGCTACGGGCACGCATGGGGCGGACCATAAGGCATCGGGCGGGCCGGTGCAAATGACCGAAAATCAGCTGTTGAGGACGCCTCAACGCGCCGTTTTTTGCAGGCGCAGGATGGCCTCGTCGTCCGCGTGCGAGGGCAGCGGGGTGTTGGGCTGGGTGATGAACGAGATCACGTCATTGAGGACAAGCGGCGCTTCTTTATCGCGCAGGAGGATGTGCCAGCCGTTCGGATAAAAGGCGACTTGGGGACGCCGGTTGGCGCCGGCCATAGCCATGAGCGCTTCCTGGGTCGGGGCCTTCGGAATGATCTCGTCCTTCGCGCCGTAAAGGTAAAGCGTGCGCGCCTGCACTTCACCCACGCGTGCAAGCGCTTCGTCCATCAGGTTGGAAAGGCCGTAGATGGAATCGATGCGCGTTTCCTTGATGAACAAGGGATCGCGGCCGTTGTCCCGCAGCATCTCGATGTTATCGCTCGCCTGATAACCGAGGCCCCGCCCCGAGGGCCTGAACCCGGGCATGATCCGCACGCCCACCCACAACGCCATGCGGTAGGTGATGGGCATCGTGGAGCGCGCCCACACCGCGGGTGCGGCGAGAATGGCGCCGTCGACGAAGCCCGGTACCGACTCCGCGAGCCCCGCGATCACCACCGCGCCGCCCATGCTTTCCCCGAGGGCATAGACCGGCACGCCGGGATAGGTTTTGCGCAGGAGCGCGACGAAATCCTTGAAGTCCCCAACCATGGCATCGCGTCCGGCCCATAAGCCTGCGTTCGGCGACTTGCCGAAACCACGCTGGTCATAGGCGTAGACCGCGATACCAGCCGCCGCCAGGGTCGGGCCGACACCGGGCGCATCGGGCACTTTATCGAAGGCTTTGCTGTAGTCGTTGAAGCCATGCAGCGCGAGCACGACGGCTTTGGGCATATTGTCCGCCGGAAGCCAGCGGCGCACCGGAAGCTGCAAGCCGTCGGAGGTGTTGAACAGGCTTTCCGACAGCGCGACCGGCACGGAGGCCGTGCCGGCGGGCGCGACTTTCGGCGCGCAGGCGGCGAGCAACACGATCGCGGTCACCAAGAAAACGAGACGCCGCAACAACATGAAATTTTTTATACGCGTGATCTTATCCGAAAACCGGCGTCCACTTTTCGGGATCACGCGCTAGACCTCGACGCGCTCGCCCGGCGCGCGGGCCGTGAGCTGCAGGAAGATGTCCTCGAGCTCCACTTCCTCGGTGCGCATATCGGCGATCGGCAGGCTGCACGCCCGCGCGACATCGAGAATCTCGCGCATGGCGTTGGAGCTGGGGCGATAGGCGATGTGAATTTCCGTGGGCGACGGCTGCGTGGCGCCGAGCTTCTTGAGCGGCTCGGGCACCTCCGCGACGGCGTCGGAGAGAATGAAGGTCACCGACTTATTGTCGAGCTGGCGGAGCAGATTGCGCTTGGTATCGCAGGCCACCAAACGTCCGTGATCGATGATGGCGATGCGATCGCACAGTTCCTCGGCTTCCTCGAGATAGTGCGTGGTCAGCAGGATCGTGGTGCCGATGGCGTTCAGTTGACGCATGTGCTTCCACAAGTGCTGACGAAGGCCCACGTCCACGCCGGCGGTGGGCTCGTCGAGCACGATGATCGGCGGCGTATGCACGAGGGCCTTGCCGATCAGGAGGCGCCGTCGCATCCCGCCCGACAGCGCGCGGGCATAGGCGTTGGCTTTGTCGGCGAGGCCGATGACCTCCAGGATCTCGTCCGTGCGGCGTTCATTCTTGGGCACGCCGTAAAGACCCGCCTGCACTTCCAGGAGTTCGCGCGGGGTGAAGAACGGGTCGAGGTTCAGTTCCTGCGGCACGACCCCGATGGCGAGGCGCGCATGGCGCTCGTCCGCGTCGATGTCGTAATTCCAGATCTTCACCGCGCCGGACGACTTGGCCACGAGCCCGGCCATGATGTTGATCATGGTGGACTTGCCGGCGCCGTTCGGACCCAAAAGGCCGAAGAACGAACCGCGCGGAATTTGCAGCGAAAAGTCGGTGAGCGCGGTCTTGGCGCCTTTGCGCGACGTGTAGGTCTTGTTGAGTCCCGCGATTTCGACGGCAAGATCCGGGAGGACAGCGGCTGAATATGTCATGCGCTTCGATAAATAGTGCGTTTTTGGGAGCCTTGAAAGGCCCGCCGGGACCGCCTAAACACATAGCTCCTATTCACCGCCGAAACCGCTCACGAAGCTGGGACCTACGCCATGGCCGAACCCACCGACACCATCCACGTTGAATCGCCCGCGGTCGCCTGCGACGGCGGCGGCGGCGCGCTGGGCCATCCGCGGGTTTTCCTGCGCATCAACCCGCAAGAAGGCGAGATCGATTGCCCCTATTGCGGACGCCGCTATGTCCTCAAGGAAGGCGCCGACGCCCATCACGGGCACTAAACCGGGGTTTATTCGATTAGGCGTGGCCTCATCGGAAAACCGTTTCACACTTTTCCGGGCCACGCCTTATGACCGCCGCCAAGCGCATCTACCTTATCGACGGGTCCGGCTACATCTTCCGCGCGTTCCACGCGCTGCCGCCGATGACCCGCGCCGACGGGACCCCCGTCAACGCCGTGTACGGCTACTCCAGCATGCTCATGAAGCTGCTCGACGACCTGCGCGAGCACGGCTCCGATGAACTGATCGCGGTTGTGTTCGACGCCAAGCGCGCCACCTTCCGCAACAAGATCTACGAACTCTACAAAGCCCACCGCCCCGAAGCGCCGGAAGAGCTGAAACCGCAGTTCGCGATCATCCGCGAGGCGACCCGCGCCTTCAACATCCCCTGCGTAGAGATGGAAGGCTTCGAGGCCGACGACCTCATTGCCACCTACGCGCGCCTTGCCCGCGCCAAGAACATCGACGTGCGCATCATCTCGGCCGACAAGGACCTGATGCAGCTGATCAAGCCGGGCGTCTCGATGCGCGATCCGATCAAGAACCGCGACATCGGCCCCGAGCAGGTGCAGGAAAAGTTCGGCGTGACGCCGGACAAGGTGGTCGAGGTGCAGGCGCTCGCCGGCGATTCCAGCGACAACATTCCGGGCGTGCCCGGCATCGGCGTCAAAACCGCCGCCGAACTGATCCTGAAATACGGCGACGTTGAAACGCTGCTGAAAAACACCGCCGAGATCAAACAGCCCAAGCGCCGCGAAAACCTCGAGACCCACGCCGAACTCGCGCTGCTGTCCAAGCGGCTCGTCACGCTGCAGGACCAGGTACCGGTGGACGTCGGCCTCGACGAGCTGCACTGGAAGCAGCCCGACGCCGAGGTGCTGCTGAAGTTCGTGATGGAACAGGGCTTCAAGAGCCTGATCCCGCGCGTGGCCGCGAAGCTCGCCGCGGACGGCGTCAAGGAACAGGCGGCCGCCGATTCCCAAAAGCGCGCGGGTGAAGGGCCGGCGGAGCCGGCGGCCAAAACCGCGTCGTTCGCCTTGCACCTGCCGGACCAGACCGGCGCCATCGACCGCGGCGCGTATGAGACGATCCAGACCGCCGAGGCTCTCGAAGCCTGGGCGCGGCGCGCGCAGGCCGGCGGATGGATCGCCGTGGATACCGAGACCGACGGCCTCGATCCGATGCAGGCCAACCTCGTCGGCGTTTCGCTTTCGATCGAGGTGGGCAGCGGCGCCTATATTCCGCTGCGCCATGTGGGCAGCAAAGCCGAGGGCACGCTCGATCTCGACGCGAACGCCACGGATGCGCCGCCGCAGATTCCAATTGCCGAGGCGGTGCGCATCCTGAAGCCGATCCTCGAAGACCCGAGCATCCTGAAGATCGGCCACAACATCAAATTCGACATGCACATCCTCGCGCGCGAGGGCATCAACGTGGCCCCCGTCGATGATACGATGGTGATGTGCTACGTGCTCGAAGCCAGCCCGCAGGTGCGGCACGGCATGGATGACGCCGTGGAGCGCCACCTCGGCCATAAGACCATCACCTTTGCCGAGGTTTGCGGCACCGGCAAAAACCAGATCACCTTCGACAAGGTGGCGCTGGACAAGGCCACGGCCTATGCGGCCGAAGATGCCGACGTCACCCGCCGCCTCTACGCCAAACTGAAACCGCGCCTCGTGAGCGATCGTCTGGTGGCGGTCTACGAAACGATGGACCGTCCGTTGATCCCGGTGCTGCGCGAGATGGAACGCAAGGGCGTCCTGGTGGACCCGGGCGTGCTCGGCGATCTCTCGAAGGATTTCGCCAGGCGCATGGCGGACTATGAGACCGAGATCCACAAGCTGGCGGGCGAGACCTTCAACATCGCCTCGCCCAAGCAGCTCGGCGAGATCCTGTTCGACCGCATGAGCCTGCCCGGCGGCAAAAAAAGCGCCAAGACGGGCGCTTACGGGACCGACGCCGAAGTGCTCGAAGAGCTGGCCGCGCAAGGCCACGACCTGCCCGCGCGCGTGCTCGACTGGCGTCAGCTCTCCAAGCTCAAAAGCACCTACACCGATGCGCTGGCGAAGGCGATCAACCCGGGGACCAAGCGCGTTCACACGTCCTTCGCGCAGACGATTGCGTCCACGGGGCGTCTGTCGTCGGTGGACCCGAACCTGCAGAACATCCCGATCCGCACCGAAGACGGCCGCAAGATCCGCCAGGCCTTCGTGGCGCCGAAAGGCCGTATCCTCGTGTCCGCGGACTACAGCCAGATCGAACTGCGTCTCGTGGCCCATGTGGCCGACGTGAAGCGGCTCAAGGAAGCATTTAAGAACGGCGAGGACATTCACGCCGCCACGGCGTCCGAAATGTTCAACGTGCCGATCGAAGGCATGGATCCGATGGTCCGCCGCAGCGCCAAGGCCATCAACTTCGGGATCATCTACGGCATCTCGGGTTTCGGCCTCGCGCGTCAGCTGGGCATCCCGCGCGGCGAAGCCCAGAGCTACATCGACGCCTACTTCGGCAAGTTCCCCGAAATCCGCGCCTATATGGAAGAGACGAAGGCGCAGGCGCGCCGCCAGGGTTTCGTCACCACCCTCTTCGGCCGGAAGATCTTCACCCCCGGGATCAACGACAAGAACCCGAACATGCGCGGCTTCTCGGAACGCGCGGCCATCAACGCCCCGATTCAAGGCGGCGCGGCGGACATCATCAAACGCGCGATGATCCGCCTGCCGGGCGCCCTGACCGCCGCCGGCCTGGAAACGGACATGCTGCTTCAGGTGCATGACGAACTGGTGTTCGAGGTCCCGGGCGGGGAGCTGGACGAGGCCAAATCGGTGATCAAAAGGGTGATGGAGGCGGCCGCGCACCTCTCCGTCCCGTTGACCGTGGACGTCGGCTCCGGCCATAACTGGGCGGAAGCCCACTAACCGCTTAAAAAATAGGGCTCCTGAAGACGGCCATGATTCCGCCCCACCCGTGGGGCAGGAAGAGGTGCCCGCAGAAGCGGGCATCGGAGTTGGTAAAGGGTGGTATGAACGCACGCAGGGTGAAATTCGCACTCGCGGCTAGTGTTGTGCTGGGGGCGGCCGTGCCCGCCGCCGGCGCTCAGGATACGACTCTCTCCTGCTTCGCCGCCAAGGCCGACACCGTCGAACGTATCGCCAACTGCACCGCCGCCCTGGGCCGCCCGGGCCTTGGCGCCGACACCCGTTCCCTCGCCTTCATCACCCGCGGCCAGGCTTACGTCACCGCCGGCGATTCCAAGAAAGCCCTGGCGGATTTCGACGCCGCCCTCGCCATCACGCCGCAGGACGCCGTGGCCCGGCTGGCCCGCGGCAAGCTGAAGGAAGAGGCCGGCGATCTCACGCAGGCCGAAGCCGACTACAGCGCCGCCATCGCCGCCGATCCGCTTGGCAAGAGCACCGTGACCTTCGAGGCCTATACCCGGCGCGGCGCCGTGCGCATGCGCAGCGGACGCATGGAGGCCGGCGTGGCCGATCTCGGCGAAGCCCGGCGCTTCAATCCCAAGGACCCTGGTCCTTTCAAAGTCCGCGGCAACTACTTCCTGGAACGCGGCGATGCGCAAAAGGCCATCGCCGAACTCGAACAAGCCACCGCGCTCGATCCCAAGGACGCCGAAGCCCACACCGTGCTCGGCTACGCGCTGCTGCGCGCCGGCAAGGGAACCGAGGCCATTGCGTCCTTCAGCGCGGCCCTTAGCGTCGACACGTCCAACAGCATGGCCTTGCGCGGGCGCGGCACCGCCTATGGCCAGCTCCAGAACTACGACGGCGCCATCGCCGATTTCACGCGCGCCCTGCGCCTCGACCCGAAGGACATCGCGGCGCTGGAAAGCCGGGGCGTGGCGGAACTGCAAGCCGGAGCCTATGCGGCGGCGGTGGCGGACTTCACGCTGCTGCTCGACGCGCGGCCGGGCGATCTGTCCGCGACCTTCCTGCGCGGGAACGCGCGGCTGCAAAGCGGCAACGCGGACGGCGCGATCCAGGACTTCACCGCGGTCCTGCGCCGCCGGCCCGGCGATCATGATGCGTTGATGGCGCGCGCGATCGCCCGCCAGTTCGCCGCCGACTTCGCCGGCGCCGAGGACGATCTTTCCGTGATCCTCGACCGCGTGTCCGACGCGGCGCAGCCCCTCGCCAACCGCGGTTATGTGCGGATGATGAAGGGCGACTTCGAGGCGGCGGCCCGGGACTTCGCCGTGGCCATGGATTTGCCGGACGCGCCCGCCGAAATGACGGTGTGGCGGTTCGTGGCCGGAGCGCGCGCCGGGCACAAGCCGACCGATATCCTCAAAGCCACCGCCGACACCTTGACCGCCGACAGCTGGCCGGCGCCCCTGCTTCACTATTTCCTGGGCCGGATCTCCGGGGACCAGCTTTTGTCCGCCGCCGCGAAAGACCCCGCCGAGGCCAAAGGCCGGGCCTGCGAGGCCTATTATTTCCTGGGCCAGGCCGCTTTATTGTCCAAGGACGCCCGTCAGGCCCAGAAGCTGTTCCAGGCCGCGCTGGCCACTGGAATGACCCGCCACACCGAATTCGTGGCCGCGAAGGCCGAATTGGCCCGCCTCGGGCAGCGCTCATAGCCCCCTTAACAAGGCAAACACCCACACCCTGGACATATCTGCGCGATATTTCCGCCATAATACCCGCGTGATATTGAGACGGTGGAGAACCTGGGGGCCATCACAAGCGTTAGGACGCGTGATCCCAGTGAACAGTGAGGTTTCGTGGCTTACCGTATCGCCCTGGTCGATGACGACCGCAATATCCTGACGTCCGTTTCCATGGTGCTGGAAGCCGAAGGCTTCGGCGTGACCCAGTACCGTGACGGCGCCGAGGCCCTCAGAGGCATTTCGGCCGAACCGCCCGACCTTGCCATCCTCGACATCAAGATGCCCCGCATGGACGGCATCGAGCTTCTGCAGAAGCTGCGCGAGAAGAGCCAGCTGCCGGTCATCTTCCTCACCTCGAAGGACGATGAAGTGGACGAGCTGCTCGGCCTGCGCATGGGCGCGGACGACTACATCAAGAAGCCGTTCTCGCAGCGCCTTCTGATCGAACGCGTGCGCGCGGTGTTCCGCCGCCTCGAAGCCCAGAAGCAGATGGACCAGCCCGGCGTGTCTGCCACGTCGCTGAAACGCGGCGAGCTGGTGCTCGACCCCGCGCAGCACCTGTGCCTGTGGAAGGGCGCAGCGGTCAATTTGACGGTGACCGAGTTCCTGATCATTCAGGCGCTGGCCCAGCGTCCCGGTCATGTGAAGAGCCGCGATCAGCTGATCGATGCGGCTTACGGCGAGCATATCTATGTGGACGACCGCACCATCGACAGCCACATCAAGCGCCTGCGCAAGAAATTCCGCGAAGTGGACAAGGAATTCGGACATATCGAAACCTTGTACGGCGTGGGCTACAAATATAACGAGACGAGCAGCCCGGGCGCGGCTTCGCAGGAAACCGAGTAGACCACGCGAAACACGGCCGGAAATGAACGGGAGTTTTCGGCCGTGAATGCCGACGGCGGCGACATTCGCCTTGACGATCTACGCTTGAGAATGGATGCCAACGCGAACGGTGCGGCCGGCAAACGGGGGCGCTTGCGCCGGATCTTCTCGCCGCTGACGTTGCGCATCCTTGCGGTCAATCTGACGGCTCCGGTGCTCCTGGTGCTCGGCCTTCTGTTCCTCGATCAGTACGAGGACACGCTGATCGCCGCCGAGCTCGATGCGCTTCGCACCCAAGGCGAGCTGATGGCCGCGTCCATCGGCGAAGGCGCGGTGATCATTTCCGACACCGACGCCATTCCCTTGTTCACGCCCGAAGGCGCGATGCGCGTGATCGATCCGGATCCCGCGCGCCAGCTCCTTCGGCGCCAAGGCACCATTGCACGCCTGCGCGCCCAATTGTTCGACCGCGACGGCAAGCTCCTCGCGGACTCGCGCTTGCTTCAAGGCCCCGGCGGCGAGGTGCAAGTGCAAGACCTGCCGCCGATGGAGAGCAGCCAGGTCCTGCGCTTCGTGCACATGGTCTACGACAAGACCATCGGCCGTATGACCGCCGATAGAACGCTGGAGCCCTACAACGACCAGATGCGCGCCAACGGCCCGGACATCAAGGAAGTGATGAACGCGCTGCAGGCGGGCGAAGCGGGCAGCTCGGTGCGCCTCAGAAACGACGGCCAGAAAATCCTGTCCGTGGCCGTGCCGGTGCAGTTCTACAAACAGATCGTGGGCGCGCTGCTGGTGTCCCGCGACGGCAGCAACGTGGACAAGCGCATGTTCGCGGTGCGCGGCTCGATCCTCGGCATGTTCGCCTGGGTGCTGGCCCTCACCGTGCTCACGTCGTTGTTCCTCGCCGGCACCATCGCGCGTCCCGTGAGGCGTCTTGCGACCTCGGCCAAGCGGGTGCGCGATTCCAAGAACCGCCAGCACACCATCCCGGACCTTTCCAAGCGCAACGACGAGATCGGCGAGCTGTCCGAAGCCTTGCGCGACATGACCGAATCCCTGTGGCGGCGCATGGACGCCACGGAACATTTCGCCGCGGATGTTGCCCATGAGATCAAGAACCCGCTGACGAGCCTGCGCAGCGCCGTGGAGACCGTGGGCCGGGTGAAGGACCCCGAGCAACAGAAGCGGCTGATGTCCATCATCATGGACGACGTGGCCCGCCTCGACCGCCTGATCTCGGAAATCTCGGACGCTTCGCGCCTGGATGCGGAAATGTCCCGCGCCGAGATGTCCCCGGTGAAGATCAAGCCGCTGGTGCAGGCGCTCTCGGAAGTCCAGAACGCCAACGACAATCCGGATGCGCCGCGCGCCCAGGTGATCGAGGACCCCGCGCAGAAAGGCGATCTCACGGTCTTCGGCCTCGAAAGCCGGATCGGCCAGGTGTTCCGCAATCTCATCGGCAACGCGAGTTCCTTCAGCCCGCCCCAAGGCATCATTTCGATTCGGGCCGGACGCCAAGGCCGCTACGTGATCGTGACCGTGGAGGACCAGGGCCCGGGTCTTCCGGAAGGCAAGGAAGCGGCGATCTTCGGGCGTTTCTATTCCGAACGCCCCGAAGGCGAGAAGTTCGGCACGCATTCGGGTTTGGGACTCTCGATCTCCAAGACCATCGTGGAAGGCCACCGCGGCCAGATCTACGCCGAGAACATCGTGGGCGACGACGGCCGCGTCAAAGGCGCCCGCTTCGTGGTCCTTCTACCCGCCGCGAACTGATGGCCGACATCGTCAACCTGCGGACCGCGCGCAAACAGAAAGCGCGCAAAGACGCAGAAAACAAAGCCGCCGAGAACCGCGCCAAGTTCGGACGCACCAAAGGCGAGAAAGAAAGAGACACAAAGGTCAAGGACATCTCCGCGCGCCATCTCGATCAAACCAAGCTCGAGGATTAATCCGGTAGGCGTTCGCGGGCGAGCTTCGCGAGCTCTTGCGCGTGCGGATGATCCTGCGCTCCGAGGCCGTCGATCACCCCGCTCACATCCTCGCGCGAGCGGTTCTGGCTGACCTTCCATTTGCCGTCGAGCGACGTGATCTCAAGCTCCAGGCCGACGATCCCCTTCAACATGGCATCGAGATAGGACGCCGGCGCATCGGTCACACGCCACGGCTCTGCACGCGGGCCTTCATGCGTATCGGTGAGCGCCGTGACTTGGGCGAGCAGCCAGTCCCGATCCTCGATCACCCGCATTCTGCCCCGCGCCTGGACCATGATGTAGTTCCACGTCGGCACGGCTTTGCCGGTTTCACGCTTGGTCTGATACCAGGACGGCGTGATGTAGGTATGCGGGCCTTGAAACACGGCCAAAGCATCGGGCGATGCCTGAAAGCCCTGCCACTGCGGATTGGAGCGGGCCACATGACCCCGCAGCACGCCAAGAGAACCCGCGCCGGCATCGAGCACGAACGGAATGGCGTTCGCGACGGGCAAGCCGGCTTCGACGGAGATCGTGAGCCCGAACGGATAAGCCCGGATGAGATCGTGTTTCACGGTGAGACGCGGCTCGACGAAATGAGCGGGCTGGTACATCTCTATTTTTCCTGGCCAATCTTCCAAAGGCGGGTCGAGGCCCATATTCTAGCGCCATGCCGCCGCACATCCCGCACAAAATCACGCGCGCGAAACCGCTGCTTGGAACGCTGGTGGAAATCCGCGCCGAGCTTGGCGAGAGCGATGCGGCGAACGCGGCCATCGACAGAGGGTTCGCGGCGGTGGCCGAGATCCATCGGCTGATGAGCTTTCATGAACATGCGAGCGATGTGAGCCGCCTGAACCGCGACGCCGCCGCGCAAACGGTGACGGTCGATCCGCGCACGTTTGAAGTCCTGCGCCGCGCCTTGGAATTCTCGGCGCGCAGCGACGGTCTGTTCGACATCACCGCCGGCGCGCGGCTGGTCACCTGGGGCTTTTTGCCCGCGCCCGAGGGCGCGCCGTCTCCCTCCGACGGGTCGTGGAAAGACATCGTGCTGGAGGACCAAAACCGCGTGCGTTTCCGCAAACCGCTGTGGATCGACCTCGGCGGGATCGCCAAGGGCTTTGCGGTGGACCAGGCCGTGGCGGCGATGGGCTTAACAGACGACGTTCAAGTCTATGTGAATGCCGGGGGCGATCTGCGTGTGGCGGGCCCGCATGCCGAATCAGTACGGCTGCGCACGGCGATTGAAATGGACACCGTGCCGGTGATCGAGATCGAGGACGGCGCGCTGGCCAGCAGCAGCGGCCGCGAGCACTTAAAATCATTCCAGGATGGGCTTGTCGGCCCGCATGTGGGACGCCGGGGAATCAGCGTCGGCGCCGACAGTTTTGTCTCGGTGGCGGCCCCCGATTGCCTGACCGCCGACGCCCTCACCAAGGTTGTGCTGGGCGCGGGACCGGACGCCGAACCAGTCCTTGGCCATTTCGGCGCAATCGCCTATTTCTATGCCCCTGGCGCCGGGTGGGTGACGTTGGGGGCCTAGGGGGATTTTTAGCTGCATGAGCGAGAGAGTTGAACGCGGCCCGTTGAAGTTGCCACGGACCCGCCGCTGGACGGTTTATGGCGTTTCCTTCGTGACCTGGATCACGGGCGTCCTCTGGCTGATCTATCACTATTTCATGGCCAGCGAAGGCCGCTTCGGCCCTGAAACTCATCCGCTGGAACCCTGGTGGAAGGTCATTCACGCGGGCGCTTCGTTCTTCGCCGTGGGCATTCTCGGGCTCTTATGGGGCGTGCATATCCTGCGCGGCTGGAACGCCGACTGGCGGCGCTGGTCGGGCGGCACCCTCGCGGGCTTCTTCTTCGTCCTCACGATCTCGGGTTATGCCCTCTATTACATCTACATGATCAACGAGGACTGGAAGGCCTATACCTCGATCATCCACTGGGGTCTGGGCCTGGCCTCGATCGCGGTCTTCTTCATTCATTGGCTGTCCAAGTCAAAAGCCAAGGGCGGTTAGCGCGTCCGCTGACAGGTTAGTGATGAGCCGGCAAACCGAGCTGTGATAGGTTTAAACCATGCGTAGCAAGTTCCTCCTTTTCCCGGCCGCGATCATCGCCGCCGCGGGCGCCGCCGAGCCGGCCCTGGCGGGCGCGCAATATTTGACGGCCGAACAGGCCCAGGGGCTGCTGTTCCCCAAGGGCACGACTTTCACCGAGGACTTCCGCCTCTTGACCGACAAGCAGATGCGCGACATCCGCGAGTTCAGCGGCATCGAACTGCGGGATCGCAAGGTGCGTGCGTGGAAGGCCTCGAACGGCGACTGGTTCTTCGTCGACCATGTGCTCGGAAAGGACGACACCGTCTATTACGGCCTCGCGCTCAGCCCGAAGGGCGAAGTGAAGGGCATCGAGGTCATGGAGTGCTGGGAGCTTTATTCGAAGGTGCGCCTGCCGGAATGGCGCGCCCAGTTCAAAGGCAAGAAGGACGGCGAGCTGCGCCTCAAGGGCGACATCGAGAACATCACCGGCGTGACCCTTTCGTCCAAGCACATCACCGAAGGCGTGATTCGCATGCTGTCCACCTACACGCTCGTCTTCTCGGATCAGGCCACGACCGCCGGCAACTAGCGCCGCGGTAGAGCGCAGCCGGCGCCGGCATAGTTTCGCCACACTCGGTTGTCATTCGTCTCATTATCGCCACATCGGCGAAATACCGTGACACTTCGTGTGCAAAGTGCGCGAAGCCACGACGACGCGCGCAGCGGTCATCACTTTTTCCGCGCGACCGGAATGTTGACACTTTTTAACGTCACCGATTGTACGAAGTGCCGCTTAATACGACTTCGATGATGTCGATGACGAGAGGGGGAAACTCCGATGTATGTTTTGAAATCTTTCCCGCTTGTGGCGACGGCTCTGCTCGCGCTCGGCGGGTGCGCGAGCAACGCCTTCTCGCCGAACACTTACTCCAGCAACGCCGTTCAGCTCGCCAATAAGGTCGAGCAAGGCACCGTCATCGGCTACCGCGAAGTGAATATCAGCGCCAACGGCAGCATCGGCGCGGTGGCCGGCGGCGCGGTCGGCGGCGTGCTCGGCGCCGAATACGCGAACTCGGCCCTCGTGGCCGTGGGCGGCACCACCGTCGGCGGCATGCTCGGCAATGCGCTGGAACATGCCGCGCGCGATACCACGGGCTGGGAATACATCATCCGCAAGGAGAACGGCGACATGCTGTCGGTGACGCAGCGCGAAGCCGCGCCGCTCGCCCTGGCCCAGCGCGTGCTGGTGATCATGGGCCCGCAGGCCCGCGTGGTGCCCGACTACTCGGTGCCGCAGGAGCCGAAGCTGGCCGCCGCGCCGGTGGACGTGCCGGAAAAGAAAGAAGCCAAGGCCGAGCCGGTGAAGGTGGAAGTGGTGCTGTCGCTGCCGCCCGGCGTGACGGTGCAGCCGAAGACCGAGGACGCGAAGGACGTGAAGGTGGTGGCGGCGACGGAAGAGCCGGCGCCGGCGCTGCGTCCCGAGCCCTTCGAGGAAAAACTGCTGAACGCCGTGACGATGCAGATCCCGCTGTCGGGGGTGCTGCTGGATAAGCCGGCGGCGGCGGCCGTCGAAGCCGCGTCGGAACCGGTGGCGGACGCCGCGGCGTCCGAGCCGGTCGCGGAAGCAACGTCTGAACCGGTCGCGGAAGCGACATCTGAACCGGTGACACCGCCGAGCCAGTAGAGACGAGCGATGCGGCGTGCATTTCTCGCGTGCGACATCATGCGACGTCCAGCTTTTTTGGATGGGTAGGGCGTGAGTCCTGCGTGCGGCGATCAGCTTCAACAGCGCCTTCATCACATCGCTTGAGCGGTGTGGGCTTGAGCGGTGTGGACGGCGCCCCCTAAAAAAATCCGGCGACACCGGCGACTGGCGACACCTGACCGGTATTTCTGTGTTGGACCAAGCGGTTCGCGGAAATTTTCGGGCGAGTCGCTTGCTGAGCCACCCCTCCGGGGCCTCCTCGTCAGTCGGCGGCACCAAAAATCGCACTGCGATTTTTGGTGCGATTCGTTAGACGAGCGCCGCCGCCGCGGAGGCCGCCGCGCCGAGCGCGACGATGAGCCATGACGGCGCGCGGACCACGACCAGCAGCACGAGCAAGACCGCCGCGATCCCCGCATCGATGCCACTCGTGATCCCCGTGGGCACGATGAGGGTCGCGAAGGCGGCCGCGAGCAGACCCACCACCACGGCATTGATGCCCTGGAGCGCGGCGCGGGCGCCGGAGCGACGGCGCAGGCTATTCCAGAACGGAAGCACGCCGATGACGAGCAGGAACGACGGCAGGAAGATCGCGAGGGTGCAGACGAGCGCGCCCCATCCGCCCGCGATCGCGGTCCCAAGGAACGCGGCGAAGGTGAACAGCGGGCCGGGCACGGCCTGGGCCGCGCCGTAACCCGCGAGGAACATCTCGGGATCGATGAGGCCGGGCGGGATGACTTCGCGCTGGAGCAGCGGCAGCACCACATGGCCGCCGCCGAACACCAGGGCCCCGGAGCGATAGAAGCTGTCGAAGAGGCGCAGCAGCAAGCCATCGGACGCCCCCGCGAGCGGCAGCGCCACGAGCAGCGCGACGAACAGCATGAGCGCGGCGATGGACGCCGGTTTCGAGAGGGCGGCGGGAAGGTCAGGCAACGCGGCGCCGGGCGCGGACTTCAGGATCAAGAGTCCAAGCAGGCCGCCAAGGATAAGGACGCCGATTTGTCCGAGAGCCGTCGGCATGAAAATCGCGATGGCGGCCGCGAGGACGGCGAACAGGATGCGCGGGACATCGGGACACAGGCTGCGGGACATGCCGATGATGGCCTGAGCGACCACGGCGACGGCGGCGATCTTCAAGCCATGCAGCCAGGGGGCGTTGGTGAGATCGCCGAGGGTGGCCGCGCCGTAGGCAAAACCGGCGAGCAGGAGCGCCGACGGCAGGGTGAAGCCGAGCCAGGCGGCGAGCGCGCCCGGAAGCCGCGCTCGGCTGAGGCCGATCATCATGCCGGTCTGACTGCTGGCGGGGCCGGGCAGGAATTGGCAGAGGGCGACGATCTCGGCGTAGGCCGCTGCGGTGAGCCATTTGCGGCGCGCGACGAACTCGTCGTTGAAATACCCGAGGTGCGCGACCGGACCGCCGAAGGATGTGAGCCCGAGTTTCAAAAAGACGAGGAACACTTCAAGCGCGGAAGCGGGTTTCTCGGAGGTCGCGGAGGAGACGTGATCAGCCATCGCGGCCGATCTTACGAGGTCGCGAGGACTTTCGGCGTGAAGAATCGCGGCCGGATTGATCCGATATCATCGGATCAATCCTGATTCTTTAGGTTTGGCCGCGACTGGCCGCAAAACCGGTGCCCACTTTTGCTAATCGCGGCCAGAGGGTATTGAAACCCAGCCCCGCGATGATGAGACCGCAGGCGACGATCTTCCACATCG
>JADZAK010000220.1 GCA_020852595.1 Rhodospirillaceae bacterium | reverse complement strand
TCACGTCGTGCCCGGCTTTCACGAACACGGATCCGAGCGCGCTGCCCATGCGGCCCGCGCCGACCGTGCCGATTCGCAGCGGCACCACGCCCGCATAGGCGGAGAAAGAGAAACCGAACCCGAGCGCAATCGCCGTACGGCGGGAGATTTGGATGGTCATGCTGTGCCTGGAATGAACGGTTATCGGACAGATTCAAACATATCCCCGTCACGATGGCCCGGCATAGGGTTCCATTGTAATCTTCCCCCATGCTGCAGCTGCACTGCTGCAAATTCATTTTTTAACGCCGCCTCATAGACTTATGCGGAGTATTTTTATGCTGCAGTCTGCTGCACTTGTGCTGCACGCAAAAAACCTAACTAGGCCTAGAGCGCCGCGACGCGTCACGATTCACAATGTCAAAGAGCCTGCACGCACACCGGTGCGCACGATCGATCATGCGCCCTCACCCGATTTTTCGTCCAGCGATTTTTGCACGGCATGCAAATTTAATGATTCAAAAAATCGAAAATATGCCTCTGTCGAGTCGCACGAAAATGCGCATCACGCCGGCAACCGGCCAATCCAGAAGAACCACGGGGCCCGCACGAGGGGCAAATAAGGCAGCCGGGCAAGGCCTTGCTCCAGGCGCACGGTCGCGCCCGCCTCAAGCAGCGCGGCGGGAACCTCCGGCCGCAGCATCACGCCGTCATGGCTGAACCAGCGCGGCCAGAAGGCGCGGTTCCATTTGGACAGGGGCTTGAACGGACCGGGCGGCTGGTCGGGCAGCGTATAGAAATCGACGACGCCGATAAGACCGCCGGGGCGGACCTGACGGACCGCATTCGCCAGCGCCGCGCGCCAGTCGGGAATCATCGACAGCGAGTAGGAGAAAATCGCGGCGTCCGCGGGCTCATCGGCGGCCCAGACCTGGGCGTCGGCGCGGACCGCATGGACGTTGGCATGGCCCGCGAACCGCGTGCGCGCCACCTCCAACAGCGGCGTGCAGAGATCCACCAAGTCGATCCGGGCGAGCTGCGGCAGCTTCGGTGCGACGAATAGCCAATGACGCCCCGTGCCGGCGCCGAAGTCGATCACGCGCTGGCCGGCGCGAAAATCCATCGCCTGCATGAGATCCGCACGGCCCTGCAACAGTCGTTCGCGAAAGCGGTCGTAGACGTCGGCCTGCGGGCCATAAAACGCATCGAGGTTAGCGCCGTGGTCGGCGCCGCTGCGCCGGCCGTGCAGGAATTGAAGAAGCACGCGGGCATCGTCCCGCCAGGTCGCTTTTCCAATGACCCGCGGCGTGCTCATGCGCCGGCCGGAATCTCGGCGATGCAAAAGCCGGCGTAGGTGTGGACGCGGTCGGCCTTCGCAAGCTCATCGGCTTCGTTCTCACGGAAATTCAGCACATCGCGCATCGGCTTGCGCGCCCGCCCGATCCGCGCCGTTTCAATGAACGGCGGAGTCTTGTGCGCGGAGCGGAACAGAACGGTTCCCCCCGGTTTGATGCGCTGGAGCAGCGCGTCCCATTCTTCCTCAAGCGCTTGCGGATAGTAGGAGCTCATCCAGTCCATGTGGTCGAGCAGCACGGCGTGGGTCAGCATCGGCCCCGGACGCCTGAGATATTCGGTGACGGTACACGTATGCGCTTCGACGCGGTCCACGAGGCCCGCCTTCAACCGCGCGAAACCTTCGGGCGTGAGATAACGCGGACAGCGGTCTTCGTCGTAATGACCGAAGGTATAGACACCCCAGAAATAATTGTCCGCGACAGGCACCGTGCAGAACAGATCGTCAAGCATGCGCTGGATACCGCCCGCGACATCGCCGCCGTCGTTCGCGCTGACCAGACGCCGCTGCGGCAAAGGCACGCCGATCATGACCATGAAGACGGACGAGGCGAGGAATTTCAGTACAAAGGGCGTGAAGAAACGATGCCGCACGTCTTCCAGATAAACCTTGCGCTGCGCTTCGAGGTCCGTCTGGGCGAACATCTTGCGCACGGCCGCGCCGAGGGCCGTATGCGGACGCATGCGGGCGCGGAAGATCCGGAACACGAGGCCTGTCAGGCCACGGGTGAACAAGCTTTGCTCGGCGCTCGCGAACCAATTCTGCCGCGCGTCCCAATAAGTCCGCGCGAACGGCGAAAGATCCTGACGGAGCTTGTTCCGGTAGATGGCCGTGAAATCCTTGTGCCAGCCGCGCCCGAAAATCGAAAAGGCGTCGGCATGGTCGATATGGCGGATCGCGGCGAGCTTCAATTCGAGAAGCGCGGTCTGGCGCGGATTGACGTCCACGGCGACAACGCCGGCCGGCGCGTCGAGCGCATAGTCGAGCGCATTGCAGCCGCCGCTGGTGATGACCAGCACGCGGTCGTCGGGACCGAGGTTCATGACGCGGCGGTCGACCGCCGGGTCTTCCCATGACGTATTGTAAACGAGATTGCGCGTGGTCAAGAAACGGAACGCCGCTTCCTCAAAACGCTCCGACAGCGGCGACCCCAGACGCGACACTCCAGCCCCTCTACTCGACCTTTTAAGCAGCGCGCGCGTGGGTAAACCGCCGGCGCCACGGTGACAAGCCCCCGCCGTCTCCTGTTGCATCACACATGAGCGTCCGCGCGGGCGGCGGCGGCGAAGTCGGTGTAGAAGCGCATCCAATCGTCGGTGAAGGCGTCGAAGAACCGGCCGATGGGTTGATCGGGCGCACGTTGCCGCGCGCTTACATGCGACACGGCGCCGGCCATGAGAATGACCAGCGCAAGACGGACAAGAAGGCAGTCTATAACCGGGCGGCCGCGTCCGGATGTTATCCGGACGCGGTCACTCGCAGGCTTATAAGCTATTGATATCTAATATTATTTTGCCGCGATCAAAGCCTGGATCTGCTTCACGGCGAAATCGACTTTCATCTCATGGCGCAGCTTGCCGAGCTCGACACTCGACTTGCGGGCGTCACCCGTGACGCCGTTGTTCGGCGTATTGGGTCCGCGCTGGACCTTGCCGTCCACCACCGGGGCGCCTTCGGAATTCGGGAGCTGATCTTTGCGCACCCACTCGCCGTTCCCCGCGATCGTCTCGAGGTACATCATCTCGGACGTGTCCTGGATGCCGCCGTGCTGGCCCACCGGCAGCTTGCGTTCGACGAGGATCTTGTTGAAGGCGTCGCGCGCCGCCGTGTACGGGTGATCGGCATACAGCACGCGCGCTTTGCCGGCGTATTTCGTGCTGAGTTTCTTGGCGACGTCGGCATAGACGCCGTCCGGGCCCTGGCCGCCGCCGCTGTCGCCCATCAGAACGACCGTCTTGAACCCGTTGGCGATCGCCTGCTCGGACACGGCTTCCAGCACGGGACCGAGGACGGCCGGCGGAATGCCGATGTCGCCGGGAATTTCCGCGTTGCCGTTGGCGGGGCTGAACGGCAGCACCGGCAGGGCAATGGCGTTGCCGAGCTTCTCGGCGATATGCTTCACGACCTGACGGCCGATGAAGTTATGACCGGCGATAATGTTTTGCGGCCCGCGCTGCTCGGTGCCGCCGGTGTAGAACAGCGCCGTGGTCTTGCCGGCCGCGATGGCGGCTTTCAGTTCCGGCCAGGTCATCATTTCGATCTCAACGGTGTTCGGCGCCTTCGCCGGCGCGGCGGCCGCATAGGCCGGAGCCGAGGCCGCCATCGCCAAAGCCAGCAGAACGCCGGCCGCTTGTATCCTTCTCATTGTCTTCTCCCTATTTCACGAGTTTGCAGCCGGGCGCAGGAAACGTGCCCGGTTTGAATGTCTCCCCACCCACGGCCTTGGCGTGGCTCTTCCAGGCCGTGGCGATGATCGAAAAGTCTTTCTGGGCGTCGGTCTTCTGGACATTGGTGTCCGGGCCGCCTTCCAGTTTGGCGAAATACTCATCGGTGGCCTGTTTCAGAAGCTTGAGGTCGGCGTCGGGCCATTTTGCCAGCGTCATCTTGGCGCTGACGGGCTTGCCGTCCACGAGCTTCTGCGAGCCGTCGTGATTGCGCTGCATGACGCCGCTGTTCAGCGCCAGCATCCGTTCCAGGCGTTCGCACTGGATGGACTCGGTCGCCTTATAGGACTCCGTGACCGATTCCCTCGCGGCGCGCTGGATCGCGGCTTTTTGCGCATCGTTGAGGCCGTTCCAGATCGCCTTGTCGATATGCATCCACGAAACGAGGGACGGCTGATGCCACGCCGGCGTATGGGCATAACGCGCGCCCATCTGGCCGATGTTCTGGGTGCACGCGCTCTTGGTGCCGGCGGGGATCGGGAACGGCACGGCGGGCGTGCAATCGAGATCGCCGCTGTCGGGATTGCCGAGCGGGCGCGACGAAGTTGCCTCCTTCACGGGGAAGAAGTCGACGAGATCGTCGCTGGGATTGATGTATTCGAAGCCCTGGATGGTGCCGGTCTGCATCGGGAGCAACACCGGCTGGCCGCCCACGGCGGGATAATAGGCCAGCGTCTTCTGCTTGATGGTCCCGCGCTCGACCAGGATATCGCAGGCGCGGTCCACCACGTCCTGAGGCGGCGAGAGGTAGCGGATCCGCCAGCCGGAGGTGCAAAGGCCCGCGAGGCCGACACCGCCCTTCTGCGCGAGACACTCGGCGTCGCCCTTCTCGCATTGCGCGGCGCCCATGGGTTTCGGGAAGAAGCCCGAGTTCTGCGCGGTGCTGCCGACGACGGGGATCACGATCTGCGTCCCGCCCCGGCTGTCGAGCACCTGCTGCGCAAGCTGCGTGCCGTTGTGTCCGGCGGCATCGACTTTCGCCGTGGTCAGGAAGGCCACCATTTGCTCGAAGGTGATGCCAAACGGGACCGAGTTATAGATGAAACCCCAGGAGGGATCGTTGAAGGCCGGCTTTTCCTGGCCGTCGTTTTTGCCGAACTGGATGCCGGCGCGCAGGGCGTTGACGCCGCGGTTCACCGTGTTGTCGGGCTTGAAGATCACCTGCTGCCCGGCAGGGAGCGCATCGGCGCCCTTGTCGTCGGTATAGGCCAGCACCTTTTCAATAAAGATGCGCATGGCGCCGTACCCCGGGTCTTTAGGATTCGTGGACGTGCCGCTGCCCCGCCCGACGGTGGGTGATTCGCTATATTCGTTGTAGGAAATCGTGACGTCGGCTTGGGCGGCGCCCGCCGCGACACCCGCAAACAGAATACCCAAGGCAAAGGCCCGCGACATGGATGCTCCTCCCAGAGACAGACGTACGACCAATTTATCCACGGAAAGACAAGGGGCGGACAAGCACTGATCGGCGCTTATCCCCACTTTCACGCCTCACGGGGCACGCCTTCACGGGGCACGCCTTCACCGGGACAGACGGGTGGGTTGAACGGTCGCGCCGTTGGAGGCCACGTCCCAGGCGGCGAATCGGACCCACTTCTTGCCGCGGGCATCGAAGGGGATCTCGAACCGGTGGGAGCCGAAGGCCGCGAGATCCGTGGCCGGAATCACCCGGCGCGTGGTGGTCTTTCCGTCGCCCGTCATGACTTCGACGAATTCCAGCGGGAAGGTCCACGAGACATTCGCAACCACTTTGGCGTTGCGGCCGCTGCCTTGCACCTCGAAGGAGGGAATCACCACCTCGCCCGAAGACCAGAAGGTATATCCGGTCTTGAGCACCTCGATGAGCGGCGTGACATCGTCCGGGGACGGCAGCCTGTCGAGCTTTACATAGGTGACCGGCGAACTGCCGTAGCTGTCGTCGCCCGGCATCTGGTCGTAGACCTCCGAGATGGAGAGCACACGCTTCAAAGGAACATTCTTATCGGCCATCCAGTTCGACATTTCGTCGAGCAGCGGCCAGCACCGATAGTCGCACAAGCGCCGCTCGGATCCGTCGACCCCCATGCCCCAACGTGCGCCGAAGCCGTTGTACTGCGGGTCGCTGAAGTAGGCCCGGTCCTTGACGGCATCAGGAAATCCCGTAGAGCCCTTCGTGCGCGGATGCGGCATGGAGATGATCGCATTTTCCTTGCGCACCATGGCCATGAGGTCGTCCGGGCCGCCGACGTGATAGACCTTGCCGTACTCGGGATGGGTTTCCTCGGCCGGCTGACCGGGAAGGCGTTCGTCCCAGAAAACCGGTTTGCTGAAAATAATGTCGGTATGGCCGCCCAGGGGGCCGCGGAAAAGCTCCTGCGCCGGAAGGATAAGGAAGCTGTCGTCGGAATGCGCCTTCGATCCGGCGACGGCCCACTTGGTGACGGCGAGGCGGCGTGCGTTCGCGGTCTGGCGGCGTTTGACCGCCTCGGCGGAATTGGCGTCGGGCAGCGGATCGCCCGATTCATTCCAGAGCGAGAGTTGGACGGCATCGACCGGCGCGATGATGTTGATGCCGGCGGCTTTCAGGGCCATGAAATCCGGGAGCTTCACATCGGGACTGCCGGCTTTCTCCAGGCGCTGCGACATGTCCATATGATAGTGATGGCTCATGACCTGATAGCCGGGCAGCGGGCGATAGACGTCGCCGTTGGTGAAGGCGAGCGATTTGCCGATGGCGTCTTCGGCCTTCCCCAGGTTCAGATAGAGGAACACCGTCATGAGTTGTTCGGTGCCGGGACGCGCGCTGAACAGCGACCAGTTTTCCTGGAAAGTCTCATGCGCGTGGTCTTCGTATTCGTTCTGGCGCACGCCGAACGCATATGAGCCGCCGGCATCCTTGCGGTAGTAGTTGTAGCCGACGTTGACGGCGATCTCGCGCGACCAGAAGAAGCGGTGCGGCGGCGGGAAGGCCGAAATGGCGCCGCCGTCCTGTTCCACGGCGACAAGGCGGTTCGCCGCGCGCAACGGCACGGAACTCGCGTTCACGGCGCCGCGGAGCTTGTAATCCTGCCAGGTGTTGGCGGTATCGCGCCACGCGACGCGCGAGTTGCCGGCAATCGCCAGGCCCTTGAGACCGGCGTCATATTTATACGCCACCCACTCTTTGGCGGTCTTGGCGACGACGTCTTGGCGAATGAGGTTCGTGCCGCGGAAAATCGTGTAGCGCAGCAGGCCGTTGAACATGCCGAGTTCGACACCCGGATAGTCGATGACAAGGCGTGCGCCTTCAGAGCGCACGGTGCAGCCGGTGATCTTATAGACCGCGTTCGCGCGCTGGATCTCGGACGCCTCGCGCGGAAGGCCCGGCTGGCCCGCTTCCGGAATGCCTTCGGGGGGCGGAATGGAATTGCCCGGGAACGCGCCCGCCGCGGGCGGTTTCGCACGCAGGAGCGGCGCATCCCAGAACGGGTCGAAACGGTATTTGTCGACGTTCTCCTTGTCGATCGGGAGTTTCAGGTCACGCAGCGGCGCCAGTTGCTGATTGCTGATGCGGCGCAGGCCGCTGACCACGGCGTAATCGGGCGCCGCGTTGGCGACGATGGGGGTCCAGGCCCCGTCGCCGCGGCGCAGCGAAAGATCTTGAATGAGAGGCGCGCCGTTCCGCACGGCAATCTGGAGACGGCCCGTCTGGCCGGCATCGGCGGCCCAGGTGATGAGAAGTCCATTCGCGTCGGATACCGCGGTGAGACCCTCCGCGGCTTTATAGCCGGACATATCGCATGTCACCGATTGCGCGGCAGCCGGTAAAGCGAAGGCGCTTAAACCGAGGGCGAGAACGGTTGTTCTGGATACCGATGACATGGCGTGGACCTCTCTGCGAATAAAAAGGGCCTGAAAATAAGAGGAGCGCCTTCGCATTTTGTGCTGGGGCGCTCCCTGGTCGGTGGACGCCGCGGCCGCTTTGACGGAAGCGGCCGCGGTTCCTGAGCTCTTAGTACTTGAAGCGCAGACCCAGGTTGAAGTAACGGCCGAGGAAGTCATAGACGTTACGGTTACCGGGCTGGACGAACGAGGACGGCGCGCCGACGTCTTTCGGAGGTTCCTGGTTCGTCAGGTTGTTGATCGAGAAGTAGAGCTCGTTCTGCGAGCCGAACGATTCGAAGCCGTAGGTGATCGTCACATCCGTGTAGAAGGCCGGATCGACGGTGTTGTCGTCGACGAACACACCTTCGACGCGCTGGGCATCGACGAGCTTCGGACCGATGAAGCGCTCCTGAATGAAGAGCTTCCAGTTCTCATACTCGTAGTTGGCCCGCAGGTTGACGCGCCACTTCGGATCGTTGTTGCCGCCGAGGGTCGGAATGCGGTTGCCGCCGAGCGCCTGGGTGTACGCCGCCGTCAGACGCGTGGCGAGTACGCCCATGGTCAGATCGCCGCCGAGGAGTTCGGTGTTATACCGCGCTTCGATGTCGATACCGGCGTTGACGACTTCCGACAGGTTCAAGAACGGCGAACGCACGCGGACCGTTCCGGCCACCGGGGTGACGTACTGACAGAAACCAGGGACGCCCAGGTAGCAGTTGTCGATGGTCTGTTGCGAACCGACGGTGTTGATGCCGCCCTTGATCTTGATGTCGTAGTAGTCGACCGAGAGGTTGAACCCTTCGAGGAACGTCGGGGTGAGCACAACACCGTAGGTTTGCGTCAGAGCGCGTTCCGGAACGAGATCGGGGTTACCGGAGGTGATCTGAACAACCGTGGTGGCCACACCGTTGGTCGACGACGGGTAGAACTGGTTCTGGCTGTTGAACGTCGAGCTGTTATAGAGCTCGAGCAGGTTCGGCGCGCGAATGTCGCGAGAGATCGTCGCACGCAAACGGACATCGGGGACGATCTGATAGTCCAAACCGCCCTTCCAGGTCGTCACGCCGCCCGAGGTCGAGTAGTCGGTATAGCGCACCGCGCCGTCGGCGCTGAGCTTTTCGGCCATCGGAGCGCCTTCAAGCAGCGGCACACCGACTTCGGCGAAGAACTCTTTCACGTTGTAGCTGCCGCCGAACGGCTGGAAGTTCGCGAAGCGGTACGGACCGAGACGGCCCTGCAGCGCGGCGGGCCCGCCGCGGATGCCGGTGAAGTCGATGACCGTCGGCGAGATCGGGTCGGTGATCTGACGGACCTTTTCCGTACGGTATTCAGCACCGGTCGCGAGCGAGAGGTTGCCCGCTTCGAAGCCGAAGCCGAGATCGCCGGAGATGGTGGCCGAGATCACATGCTGGTTGAGCGTGAAGCGCTTCCAGGAATCGCCGATCGTGTAGGCGATGGTCGACGGATCGACCGAGTTCGGACCGAACAGGTTCTGCGGCTTACAGCCCGGATCCATGCCCGTGCCGCCCGGCACGAAGACGTTATTGAGCCAATACTGCGAACGGCAGACGATCTGTCCGGTGTTCGGGTTGACCACCGCGTCGGCCGCAGCGTAGGTCGGACGCGCTTCGTTCAGGTTGTCCTGCGCGAGGAGCTGGTTGGTGCGGCCATGCGAGTAGTTGACGTCGTAGTTCCAGCCGTCGAACGCATCACCCTTGAAGCCGACGGCCTGACGCAGGACCTTCGTCTTCGTGCGGATGGTGACGTCCGGATATTCCAGCATGTAGCGGCCGAACTGGAACGAGGTGACACCCGCCGCATCCATGCGCGCGGCGATGGTCGGGTGCAGAAACGCGTTGTCGCGGAAGATGGTGTAACCGAAACCGGCGCCGGTCTGGTTGCCCTTCTGGTTCGGGTCACGCGCGTTGGAGTAGGAGAAGCCGACTTCGGCGTAGAACTGCGTCGTATCGTTCAGGTCATACGTCGCGTGGGCGAAGTTCGCGGTACGCTCCTGGTCGCCGGTCAGGTTGAACGGGATCCAGGCGCCGTCGCCGCCGCTGGCCCAAGTGGAGCCGGCGCTGTAGCCGTAGTTGAACGGCGCAGGCACGCCGCCGGCGAGGAACTGCGTTCCCTTGAGCGGACCGGCGCTGATCAGACCGCCGTTCGAGACAACGGTCGAGGTGATGTTCGGCAGCACGAGGTTGGTCGGACCCGAACCGGTCGTGTTCGAGATGAGACCCCACGGACGATCCCACCAATCGCGGCCGGACTTCGTGTTCACGCGCGTACCGTCCTGGCGGGCGTACTGCGTAGAGGCGATCACATGCAGACGATCGCCCGCGAACGAGCCACCCCATGCCAGCGAGGCCTTGTAGTTCGGCACGTCGCCGAAGGTCGAGATCCCGGCGCCGACATCGCCTTTGAAGCCGACGAACTCGGTATCGAGAATCAAGTTCACCACGCCGGCGACGGCATCCGAGCCGTAAGCGGCCGAGGCGCCCCCGGTCACCACGTCGACGCGGCTGACGAGGTTCTGCGGCAGGATGTTGAAGTCGACCGAGTTGTTCTGGTTCGAGGCGACCGTGCGGCGGCCGTTCAAGAGAACGAGGTTACGGTTGGTGCCGAGATTGCGCAGGTTCAAGAGGTTCTGGCTGTTCGAGCCCGAGGCGCCCGTACCGGAACCGGTCTGGTTGGCGCTGGCGGACGCGGCGAGCGCCGGCAGCTGCTTCAGCGAGTCCGCGAGGTTCACCGGCGCGGCCTGGACCAGCGCTTCGGTGGTGATCGCGGTAACAGGCGTTGCGGTTTCGAAACCGGTGGTCAGACGCGAACCGGTCACGATAACTTCTTCAAGGCCGGCAGCGTCGGCGGCTGCATTCTGCTGCGCATGAGCCGTTCCGGCGACGCCCATAGCCAGCGTCAGCGCCATCAGACTCGTCCCGGACGACAGTCCGGTGAAAATGCGACGTGAAGTCTTCACAGTTGTCCTCCCCAGTGAATGAAATTAACGGGGTGCAGGCGCCGCCGCTTTTTCCCTAGCGGCGAATGCACGAGCCCCGGTCGTCATAAGAGCAAGCGTCTTGCAATGCGGAGCCGCTTACCCGTTTCGCAACCAATTTTACGTGCTCTTCCTCCCTATTCGTTCCAACCCAAACGGCGCGTCTTGAGGCAGCGCCGCATTAGTTCCGGTCACTTCTTCGGCGGGATGAGACTGTTGATCTGCTTCACCGCGTAATCGATTTTCATATTGAAGCGCAGATTGCCGATTTCGACATTCGACCGGCGCGCATCGCCCATGATGCCGTTTTTCGGATCGTCCGGGCCGCCCGGTTTGGCCTTGCCGTCGACCATCGGCGTTCCCACGGCGGTCGACAGCAGTTCCTTGCGCACCCAGGTACCGTCTTCCTTCGCCATCAGTTCGGACGTGTCGGGCAGGCCGGCATGGCCGCTGTCGGGATAGCCGCGCTCCTTCAGGATCTTGGTGTATTCCTCACGGGCCTTTGTATAGGGGTGGTCCGCGTAATAGACGTGGATGCCTTGCGGCGCGTATTTCGCGTCGAGCTTCTTGGCCACCGCGGCATAGACACCACCATCGGGAGACGTGCCGCCGCCGTGATCGGCCATCAGCACCACATTCTTGAAACCGGTCTTGATCGCCTGCTCGGAAACGCGTTCCAGCACGGCGAAGAGAATGTCATTGGTCAGGCCGATGGTGCCCGGCAACGCGGCGGTGGCTTCGTTCGGCGTCCACGGCAGCACCGGCATCGCAATGGCGTTGCCGAGCTTCAGGGCGATCTCCTTGACGATCAGCGGTCCGAGCAGGTTATGCCCACCGTTGACCACATGCGGGCCGCGCTGTTCGGTGCCGCCCGTATAGAAAAGCGCCGTTGTCTTGCCGGCGCTAAGCGCAGCTTTGACTTCCGGCCAGGTCATCCGATCAAATTCGACTAATTCTTCTTTCTGCGGGGCGGCGGCGGCGAACGAAGGAGCCGCGGCAAAAGCGATTGAAATCGCGACAAAAGACGCAGCAACCTTGGCCGCGAGAAAAAGACGCATCACAGACCTCCGCTTGAAAACGCCAACGCGCCTTGGATCAGGCTGGACAACGGAGGATGGGTTCGCGATAACGGCGCCGCCGCACCGATGCGCGGCCGCTTTGTGAAAATTTCGGTTCGGTGAAGAACCGTACGCGAGGCCATTCCTTCCCCCGATAACACGCAAAAACATCCTCCCCCGCAGCGGTCGGCTCCCACCGGTGCTGCGCTCATTTTCTGTTTTTCGTCTAATACGGAATCACGCCGCCATCGTTGCGCGCTTAAAGACGCGTGCATGACGGGCGTTCGGCTAACGCGTTCGCTGTCTCCCCCTCGCTCGCGTGCGATCCTGGCCGCACGCTATGAACCCTATCTCCTGCAGTCTTCTCCGCGTCCTCCCGCGGAGCTATGCGTCGCCGATCTTAGTCCCGGCTGATCGACGTCGAAGCCGCGGGCGCCGTACCGTTCGCGCTGACAGCCATGTCCGGGTGCTTCACGAAGACTTGCGTAAAGCCGACCTTGAACGCGGTCGAGATGCCGATCATGGCCCCGGTCTTCGGGTCCGCATAGTCCGCATTCTTGATCATCGCGCGATAGATGGACGGTGTTGCAGCCTGGCCATAGGCCTGGTGGTGCG
>JADZAK010000219.1 GCA_020852595.1 Rhodospirillaceae bacterium | reverse complement strand
TCGTCGATGTGCTGTCGAACGACATCAAAAACATTGGCGACCTACTTGGGTCGCTGAAGAACGTCGGCACCAATTGGGCGGCGAGCCATCTCGCCAACCAGACGTCGAACTGGGCGAACAACGCCCTGACCGCGTCTTTCGGTGACGAGGGCGCGAGCCGCATCAAGAGTGCTCTGGCCACCATCATGGCCGTGGCCGACCTGGCCGGAAGTATCTTCGGGCCGCGGCCGTCGGATCGCATGGAGGGCGTAACCCGCCACTTCAATCCGGACGGGACAGTCACGCGCACGGAACAGGATCTCGGGCCGAACAAGGATAGCCCGGAAAACCGCGCGGCCGTGAACGCACTCGACACCGCGGTCATGTCCTTCATCGATAGCCTGAAGGGTTATGGGCTGCAGACGTCGGGCCTTTGGGCCTATGCGGTGGAGGCGGGCAGCGGCAATTCGCTGCAGCCCTTCCAGGCCCATGTGAACAACAGCGGCACGCAGGGTTTCGCGACCGCCGAGGACGCCTTCAAGTGGGTGGCGGATCAGCTGGTTGATACGCTGGGCACGGTGCCGGCTCGCCTGCAGAGCATCGTCGATAACTTCGACGGCACCAACGTCGAGGAGTTCTTCAATAACCTCGAGCGCGTGCAGAACTTCGAGACCTCGCTGGCCAATGTCTCGAGCGATCTGCTGAAGCTGACGAACCCGGAGGCCTGGGAGACGAAGCAGGTCACCGACTGGTTCAACGCGATGCGCGCGGAGGCGATCGACCTCGGCTACGACGTCACCGGCGCGATCTTCAAGCCGGTGATCGACCTGCGCGATGCGCAGCTCGCCGATATCGCGGCCCGCTATCATCCGGTGACGCCGGCCGCGCCCGCCGCGCCGACCCCGCCGCTGGAGGCGACGGCGAACTGGCTGACCATCATCGGCGGCCTGTACGACGATCGCATCGCGCAGCTGCAGGACGAAGCCGCGGCGCTCCGTGACTCGGCGCAGGCCTGGGACCGCGTGAACCAGGCGCTGAAGCAGACGCGCTCAAGCCTTCTGATCGACCCGACGCTGTCGCCCTTGTCGCTGGAAGCCCGGCGCACCGAGGCCTTCTCGCAGCTGCAGTCGACGTTCGACAAAGCCAAGGCGGGCGATGCCGACGCGGCCGCGCAACTTCCGGAGCTGGCGCGCGCCGCGCTCACGGCGTCGCGCGAGTTCTACCGCTCGTCGGAGGACTATTTCACCGACTTCAACAAGGTCCAGAACATGCTGGGCGCCGCGCAAAGCTACGCGCAGCAGCAGGTCGACGTGGCGAAACAGTCCCTCGCGACCCAGCTCGCGATCCTCGAGACGCTGCAGAGCCAGCGGGCGGGCCTCGGCACGCCCGGCGGCGCGCCGAAGTACAACACGGCGGATGTGGCGAAGATCACGACGGAGTTCCAGGCGGCCTGGCAGCGCTCCGGGCTGTCGCGCTCGGACTTCCTGGCCTCGGACGAGGGCCAGAACATCTGGCTGCCGATCCGCCAGCAGTGGATCGCGGGCATCAGCGACCAGGCGCAGCTGACCGCCAGTCTGCAGGCCGCGCGCAGCCAGAAGTCGGAAGGCGGTTACGCCGCGTCGGACGCGGTGCTGTTCGAGCAGCAGGTGACGAACCGCATGCGCGAGCTGGGCTTCGACGTGCCGTCGATGGCGGTGGGCGGCATGGTTCGCCGCACGGGCCTCGTGTACGCGCACCAGGGCGAACATATCACCCCGGCCGGCGGCATGAGCGGCATCGAGAAGACGGTGGCGGGCCTAAAGGCCGAAATCGCGTCGCTAACGTCCCTGCTGGCAGCGACCGGTAGCCGACAGATTGAGCACCTAGCCGAGATCGCCGGTAACACCGGAACCATGCAGCGCGCCGACGTCATGGCAGCCGTGAACGCGCGGTTCGCGGGTCGTAGTAAAGGTCCGAGATAGGTGGCCCGATGACGTTAATCTACCTTGCCGAGTTGACGGTGTACGACGGCGGCCTTGAGACGCTGCGCTACGCCGATGGTGAGGGCTACAACCACAGCACCGCGCCGGCGCATTACGCTGGCCGGCTGGCGGGCGCGCCGACCTTCTTCGCGGAAGTGTCTGCCGACCCGCGCCAGGCCGGGCCGATCAGCAGCGTGGGCGCCCTCACGCTCAAGAACGCGGACCGCGGGCTGACGGCCACCTTTCTCACTAAGAACGTCGCCGGGCACCCGGTGACGATCAAGATCGGCGACAGCGCTGCCGACTACAGCACGTTTCAAACCGTACTCGTGGCCATCATGCTGGAGCCGCAGATCGGTCCGACCGAGATCCTGATCCCGCTGCGGGACCGGTCGATCGACCTCGAGGTGCTGATGGGACGAACGGCGTTCGCCGGCAACAATTCCACCCTCGACGGGGTGGAAGGCAACACCGACGACGTGAAGGGCCAGTACAAGCCGGTCTGCTACGGCCAGGTGCACATGGCCCAGCCGCCGTTCGTGAACACCTCGCGCCCGATCGCGCAGATCCACGACGGCGTGATCGAGGACATCGACGCCGGCTACGACAAGGGCGTCGCCCTGACCAAGGGCACGGCGGTGACGTTCGCGACGCTGACGTCGACGTCGGACCCGGCGGCGGGGCGCTTCCGTTACCACCTCGGCGCCGCCGGCGTGACGGCGGCCTACACGCGGCTGGTGTCGAGCGAGGCGCGTTCGGGCCCGATCTTCTACACGATCAAGGGCGACAAGCGCGGCGGCACCTATCGCACCTCCGCCGCCGACCTATTCAAGGAATGGGCGGAGCAGCGCGTGACGAGCGGACCGTCGATCGTGGCGGCCGACATCACGGCGCTGAACACCGCCTCGAGCGCGGTGAACGGCTACTGGAACGGCGACGGTCTGACAGTGGCGGAGGCCATCAACCTCCTGCTGACCGGAGTCCATGCAAAATGGTGGATCGACGCCACCGGCCAGCTTCGGGTGCGCCAGATCACGGCGCCCTCCGGCACTCCGGCGGTGACGTTCCGCCGGTTCGGCGTGGCAACGGCGGCGATCGCGACCGACGTCGACATCGTCGACTTCGAGCCGCTGGCGCCGGAGCAGCCGCGGATCTGGCGGGCGGCGGTGCTCTATAAAAAGTTCTGGCACACGCAGGTGGATGGTCTAGATGCCAATGTGACGCAGGACATCCGCGCCTCGATCGTGAACGAGTTCCGCCGTACGGACCCTGAAGAAGACACAGCTATCAGGACCGCGGTGCCGGCAGCGCAGGAACTGGAAGTTCAAACGCTGCTGAACGCGCTCGCCGATGCGGAGACGCTGCGGGACCTGCTGTTCGCGATCTTCTCGGTGCGGCGCGACACGCTGAAGCTGACGGTGCGCTGCGACGCCGCGACGGCTGCCGCCCTCGATATCGGCGTGCAGGCGAAGACGTACGACATCATGGACTACGGGAGCATAGGGCGAAGCCAGGTGGTCCTTGGCCGCGGCCTGTACGACCGCAAAAGCCGTCTGATGCAAATTAAGGTTTTTGGTTAATGCCGTTACTAAGTGTCAGCCAGGAACGCGAAATCACGGTAAACGCTGTGCGCGCCGCCGACGATGCACTTTTACGCTTTGTGTGGACGTTCCCACAGGGCCGGGCTGCCTTCGCGAAATTGCGCGATGCGCGCCGGCGCGCTCGAGCATTTAATCGCAAGGTGAAACAAACGGGAGTGCCTGCTCCTGTTCCGGTGCCGCTCGATGAAATGAGCGACGAGCAATTGCTCGCGGCCATACGCGCGCTCGAGGACCTGGAACGCGCCCTGAAACCTGTGAGACGAGTGGAGGTGTCTCGTGGGTGAAATCATCCGACTGGACCGGACCGCCGGCCGCGACGATGCGCGCGGCTATGCGTCGGCACAGGCGGTGCGGCAGTTCGCCGCCGGAATCACGCACGCAAGGAGCGCCATCAAAGCGCATATCGCGATGTTGGCGGGGCTTGCGGAAATGTGTGCCGCGTTCAAACGGCTCGACGCCGAGATCAATGCCGGCAGGGTGACTGGCGTCCGGAAGGTATCTTTGGAGATCTCAGGCGGCCTCGACCTGACTGCCATCGAAGAAGTTGCACGCATAGTGTCGCGCCAGCTCGACCTACTGCGCGTGAGCGCCGAGGGCGTTGAAATTGTGAAGCCTGCCATGGTGGCGGGCGAGAACGGAGAAGGAGAAAGTAAATGAGTTTGCTGAGAAAGACGGCGGCGGACTGGGAGGCCGCGCTGCGCGCGATCGACGCTGAGATCGAGAAGGCGCGCTCCGAGATAGCCGCCCATGAGGCCTCGCTCGAGGAAGCCGCGGCAGCAGAGTCCGAAGCCGACACGGTTGCGCATGTGAAGCGCGGCGCGAAGCTTCGCGAAACATATGAAGTGAAGATTCTGCGCCGCAAGAGCATCGTTAAGAATCTGGAAGAGGAGCGCCGGCGGGAAACCGTTGAAAGCAACCAGGCCCGGCGCAGGGCGCTGGAGAAGCGCACGGCGGCGCTCTTAGAGAAGTTCCCGGAAGCGGAGGCTCGCATGGCATGGCTCGCCGATTTCTTCGCGGAGTGCTACGCCGAAGACGAGGCCTGCCGGCAATTCAATGCCGAAAAGTTGGAGGGCTGTGAGACAGTTCTCCCGGCTGGTCAACGTGCCTCTAAGCACCCAGAAGGCCGTTGGACGGCGTTCTGGTGGGAGGCGGTGCTGCCGTCGCTTTCAATGCCTCACGCCGTTCACTGGTCGCTCAAAGCGTATCCCGGCCGAGGCCGGAAACCACCCGAGGCGCTGGCGGCCGAATAGGCGAACGGCGTTCGCTTCCTTTTCCGTATTGGG
>JADZAK010000218.1 GCA_020852595.1 Rhodospirillaceae bacterium | reverse complement strand
TCGCGGCGGACATCACGGTGTCCAACCCGCTCAACTACGACCAGAACGGCCGCGTGTTCCGTGCTGGTATCCGCTTCAAGATGTAAGTTGCGTTTAGCGATTTGACTTTCGAAAAGGGGCGGCGCGCCGGTCGTGCCGCCCCTGAAAGTTTCTCCGGATGCGGACGCTTGGTGGGAAGGGGCCATCCAGCGTATATTTTTGAAAATCATAAGGGGGGATGCCGGATGTCGGTAAATACGGAGAGTTCGTCTCTACGAAAGCGGGATACTTATCTCGCGGCGGTCGCGATTGCCTCCGGCTTCATATTCCTCGCGATGTGGTATTTGACCCCGGCTTTTCTCGAAAAGCCTTTGTGGCCCGGCGCGTCCCTCACGGTCGCATTCCTGCTCGGAACGTTGTCTGTCTTCATCCCGGTTCTCGTGGCGTGGTTTATCGCCGCGGCGGATAAGCCCGCGACCGCGGAAGAGACCTTCGAAACGTCCCACCACTGAGTCCGTAGGATGGAGGGCGGCAGATGAATCATCCCACCGGCAACATTGCCATCGTTCTCTTCTTCCTCGTGATTGCCGCGACGCTGGCGATCACCTACTGGGCGCAAAAGCGCAGCAAGTCGACCGCCGAACTCTATGCCGCGGGCGGCAAGATCAAACCCTGGCAGAACGGTTGGGCGATCGCCGGCGATCTTCTTTCGGCGTCCACTTTCCTGGGCGGCGCCGGGATGTTTTTCTCGGCCGGATTCGATTCCACTATCTACACGTTCGGACCGCTGATCGGCTTCGTCGTGATGCTTGCCTACATCGCCGGGCCGATGCGGCGTCTCGGAAGGTTTACGTTCGTCGATGCTGCGGCGACGCGCCTTTCTCCGGTTCCCATCAGAATCGTGGGCGCGGTAAGCGCTCTCGCGGTCACCCTCATGTATCTCATCGGCCAAATGCTGGGCGCGGGCGGCCTGATCGAGATCCTGTTCGGAATTCCCTACAATATTGCCGTCGTCATCATCGGTGCGCTGATGGTGATTTACGTCGCGTTCGGCGGCATGCTGGCCACGACCTGGGTGCAGGTGACCAAGGCCTTCATTCTGACCGGTGGCATGACGTTCGTCGCCTTTCTCTGCCTGGCGGAGACCGGGTTCAGCATGGACCTCTTGTATGCGCGGGCGAGCGAGGTTCATGCCTTGGGTGCTTCGCTTTTCCTTCCGGGAGGAATGAAGCTGTCGTCAATCGAAGCGACATCCTTGCTGCTGGCCTTCGTGCTGGGCATTCCCGGAATGCCGCACATTCTCATGCGCTTCTTTACCGTGCCTGATGCCACCTCCGCGCGGCGGTCCCTCGTGATCGGCATGTCGGTCGTTGGGGTCGTTTACTATCTCGTGTTTTTCATCATCGCACCGGCCGGCGTGGCCTTTCTCGCGAATAACCCGGACTTCATGGCGCCTGGCGGCGGCGTACCTGGCGGCTCGAACATGGTGGCCCTGCATCTCGCGCGATATCTGGGCGGGGACGCCTTGCTCGGCCTCATGGCCGCGGCCGCGTTCGCGACCATCCTGGCGGTTGTCGCCGGCCTCACCGTCGCCGCGGCCTCTTCGATCTCGCACGATCTGTATTCCAAAGTGATCGCGCGCGATAACCCCTCCGAGGCGCGTGAGCGGATGATCTTCCGAGTGTCTAGCGTCGTGATCGGCGCCATTGCGATCATGCTGGGCATCGCGTTCGAAGGGCAGAACATCCTGTTCCTCACGGGGCTGGTCTTCGCGATCGCCGCCAGCGCCTGCTTCCCCATTCTGGTGATGACGATGTTCTGGTCCCGCCTGACGACGGCCGGCGCCGTCGCCGGCGGGTTCACGGGGCTGATCTTGTCCGTGGGGCTGATTGTCGCGGGCCCGAGCGTGTGGGTGCAGATCCTTGGCCACGCCACGCCGATCTTCCCGCTCAGCCAGCCCACGATCATTTCAGCGCCGGCGGCCTTCATTGTGATGATCGCCGTTTCGCTTCTCACCCGCGAGAATACCGCGCCGGCGGTGCAGCCCGCGTCCTAGTTCACGCGGCCGGGGTCGAAAGGTGAAAAAGGGCCACGCGCCGCGAGCGCGTGGCCCATTCTTTTGAGAAGTTAGCGAGCGCCGGCCAGGAATTCGTTCAAGCAACTGCCGATATCGGCGATTGCATAACCGCCTTCCTGAACGACCACGGTCGGAATCTTAAAGGCCTTCACGGCTTCGCCGACCATACGGAATCCCTTGTCGCTGATCCGCAAGACCCCGATGGGATCGTTCGCGTGCCCATCGAAGCCCAGGGCGAGGACGAGGGCGTCCGCGCGGAAGTTCCGGATGGCCGGCGCCGCAATCTTCATGGCGGCGGCGAACTCGTCATCGCCCATGCCGGGCTGCAGGGGAATATTCAGATTGGCGCCCACGCCGTCTCCGATACCGCGCTCGTCGTCATACCCCGTGAAGAAGGGATAGTAGGTGCTGGGATCGGCGTGGATGGAAAGCGTCATGACGTCGGAACGGCCATAGAAAATGGCCTGGGTACCGTCGCCGTGATGGGCGTCGACGTCAAGGACGGCCACCCTGTGGAACCGTGTGCGCAGGCGCTCCGCCGCGATCGCTGAATTGTTCAGATAGCAAAATCCGCTGGCACGATCGGAACGCGCGTGATGGCCCGACGGCCTGCAGAGGGCATAGGACATCACATCGCCCCCGAGGACGGCATCCGCGGCCGCGACGGCGGAGTGGGCCGATGTCAGGCAGGACTGCCAGGTTTTTGGGCCGACCGGCACGGCGAGATCGCCGAGATAGTACCCGGTCCGCGCGATGATGCTCTGCGGACGGCACTCGCCCCGGCTCGACACCCCGGGCGTGGCGTTCCAGTACGGAAACGTATTCGGCAGAACCTCGGGTCCGGCGTTAGGCACCGCTTGCCACTTTTCGAACGCCGTTTCCAGGAACGACAGGTAGTCGCGCGAATGTACCTTCAGAAGCGGCTCCAGTCCGAAATCCGGCGGCGTCTCGACGTCGATTTTATTTTCACCCAGGGCCTTTAGGAGCGCATCCGTGCGCGCGGGCAGGTCGGTCGGATTGGCGATGCGCCCCGCGCGCATGAACTGAAGCGGATTGTGCAGTTGCTGATCGGCGTGGAAAAAAGCGCGCATCGGTCGAAAAACCCGGAAGCTGGTGCGAAATCAGGCTTTGTTATTGTCGTAAACGTAAGACGCCAGCGCCAGATCTTCCAGCGCCGTGCCGACCGATTTGAAGAGCGTGATATCGCCCGCCGTCGTGCGTCCCGGATGTTTGGCGCGGCACAGATCGAACAGATCGGCTTTGACGTCGCTCATCTGGATAACGCCGCTCGTCAGTGGCTGGACGATGTCGCCGGCTTCCTTGCAGGCGCCGTCACGGGTGTCGACGAACACCATCGCGCGGCGGATCGCGGCGTCGTCGGCTTCGCGCATCTGGGGCGTGAAGCCCCCCACGAGATCGATGTGGGCGCCCTCCTTAAGCCATTCGCCGCGCACCAGCGGCTCTTGCGCAAGCGTCGCGGAGCTGACGATATCGGCCGCGCGTACCGCGCGCTCCAAATCCGTCGTCGCGGAAACGGCGCGCTCGCCCTTATAGAAGGCGCGAAGCCGTTCGGCGAGGGCGATGGCCGTCCCGGGTTCGCGGTTCCAGATGACAACTTCGGTAATAGGCCGTTCCGCTACGTGTGCCTTGACCAGATAAGGCGCCAATGAACCCGAACCGATCATCGCCATTTTTTTTGAATCTTTGCGCGAGAGGTAGCGCGAGGCGAGAGCGGAGGCCGCCGCCGTGCGCCAAGACGTGATCGCCGGTCCATCCAGTGTCGCTTTCACTTCACCGGTGACTCCCGACAATAGCAGGTAAGTGCCCATGATCGTGGGCACAGACCGCTTTGTGTTGTGGGGGAACACCGAGACGATCTTGATCCCGATATATTCAGATCCGCCGGCGGCGCCGTTTTCATGCCAGGCCGGCATAAGCAGAAGCGTCGCACGCTCTCCGGATTCGCGTTCGATGGTGTGGTGGTGCCGTACCGGCGTATTGATCTCGCCGCGAAAGGCGGCCTCCAGGACGTCGGCCACTTTGGAAGGAGTTAATGCCGCTGCAATCTCCTTCGCGTTGATCGTTTTCATTGATGTCTCCAGCCCACTAAAGCTCATCTCAAGATAGCCCATGG
>JADZAK010000217.1 GCA_020852595.1 Rhodospirillaceae bacterium | reverse complement strand
GCTCAAGGACCATCCGGTCGATGCCGCGAAGGTCAAGGCATGGATCGCGAGCCAGACCGGCAACGCGATGGAAGCGCCCAAGGCGCAGATGGTCGTCGACCAGCTCCTGGCCGCGGCGAAGAAGTAAGACCTTCCTCCTTCTCGCGCGAAGGCGCGGATTTGTTATGCCTGATGCTGCGGCTTCTCTACCGTAGTCTCACCACCATCGCCGGCGCGCCCTTGCGCGGCTGGCTGAATTACCGCGCCGCGCGCGGCAAGGAGATCGCCGCGCGCCTTCCCGAGCGGCGCGGCATCGCCTCGCACGCGCGGCCCATCGGCAAGCTTGCCTGGTTTCACGGCGCGAGCGTGGGCGAGGCCCTGTCGCTGCTTCCGATCGTCGCCGGCGTGCGCGGGGCAGGATGGGGCGTTCTGGTCACGACCGGAACCGTGACCTCGGCCGCGCTGATGGCCGAGCGTCTGCCCGCAGGATGCATCCATCAGTTCGTGCCGCTGGATCGCCCGGCCTGGGTGCGCGCGTTCCTCGCCCATTGGGAGCCCGATCTCGTCATATGGAGCGAGTCCGAACTGTGGCCGAACATGCTCGGCGAAATCGGCGATCGGGAAATCCCGGCCGTCCTTTTGAACGCACGGCTTTCGGATAAGGCGTTTCGCGGCTGGCGGCGCTGGCCGGGCTTCGCCAAGAGCGTGCTCGCCGCGTTCGATCTCGTGCTGGCGCAGTCGAACGCCGACGCGGAACGTTTCCGTGCGCTCGGCGCTTACGACGTGCGCGCGCTCGGCAACGTCAAGCTGGCGGCGGCGCCCCTGCCCGCCGACGTCACCGGCCTCGCCGCGCTCAAGGCCGCCATCGGTCCCCGCCCCGTATGGCTGGCGGCGAGCATTCATCCCGGCGAGGACGCCATCGTCGGCCGCGTGCATCAGGCGCTGAAGGCCCGCCTCCCCGATCTTCTGACCCTGGTCGTTCCGCGTCATGCGGATAAAGGGCGCATGATGCGGGACGCGATGCCCGGCCTTCGCACCGCGCTGCGCTCCGAGACGAAGGCCGCCGGACCGGATGTGGAGGTTTATATCGCCGACACCATGGGCGAACTGGGCCTGTTCTTCCGGGCGGCCGAGCTTGTGTTCATGGGCAAGTCGCTGGCGGTGGGCGGCGGACAGAACCCGGCCGAACCCGCGCTGCTGGGCTGCGCGCTCATCCTGGGCGCGGATATGAGCAACTTCCGTGAAATAACCGCCGAGCTCACGCGCGCCGGCGCCGCCCTGCAGGTGGGCAGCGAAGCGGCGATGATCGAGGCCCTCGGCCGCCTGCTGGCCGACAAAGCCGCGCGTGAGAGGATGGGCGCCGCGGGCCGCGCGGTCATGGCATTGCACGCAAATGCCGTGAAAGAGACACTGCATGCGCTCACGCCCTATCTCACCGGCCCCAAAATCCGTTAGATTCCCCGCCGCATGGATCAAGAGTCGGAACGTAAATTAAGGGAACTGCGCCTGAACCTGGCAGAGATCTGCCTGGAAGGGCGCGTCGAACGCATCGGACAGCTCTGCCGCAGCCCGGCGGGCGACGCGATCATGACCATGATCAATTCCGGCGTGCGCCACCTCGCGATGACCAAAGGCGACCAGGCGGTCGCCGAGCGCTGCCACCGGATCCTTTCGGTCGAGCATGACGTCGCGCGCAAGGTCAGCGCCTATCTCGCCTTGTCCTTGTTCACGCCGCCGCAAAGCATCGAGCGGGCCTTCGACATCGTGGACGTGCCGACGCCGCTGCTGTGCACGGTGGTCAAGGTGCTACTGGCGGTCCCGATGTTCTTCACCCGCGAAGGCGCGCGCCGCCGCGCCCTCGCCCATGTGGAAGCCACCGTCGCCGAGATCCACAAGGCGGTGACGGTCATCGACGAGTTCGAGTTCCGCCGCGAGGTATTGTCCGGTTTCATGGACGGTTACGCGATATCGTCCATCTACGGCGAGGATGTGCCTTTGCGCACCCTGGCGCAAAAGCGCGGCGATCTGATCCGCAGGTACCTCGAGATCCACAACCTCGCCCACGACATCACGCCGCCGCCGCATCCCGGGAACCAGACGACGGTACGCGTGGGCGTCCTGTGTCCGGGCACCATCAGTGAAGTGGCCGCCATGCGCGGACATCTGGTGGGGCTCGACCGCAGCCTGTTCCAGGTCACGGCCTATGTGCCCGATGAAGCCGCGACCTCGGTCAGCGCGGGCTTCGAGGACGTCGCCGACGACTTCGTGGCGCTGCCGGTGTCCGACATCACCGCCTGCGCGCAAGTCCTGGCGCAGGAGGAACTGGACGTCCTGATCGCGGGCGCCAACATCACCAACACCTGCAAGTTCCCCTGGACCCTCCTGATGGCCCAGCGCCTCGCGCGCCTTCAGGTGGCCATGCATTGCAGCAGCCTGACCACGGGCCTTGCGAGCGTGGATCTGTTCATCAACGGCGAACTCAACGAGCCGGACGACGCCGAGGAGGATTACACCGAGGAACTCGCGCTCGTTCCCGGATCGTCCAATCACTATATCTTCGCAAGCAAGGCGCAAATCGCACCGGAGGAGCTCACGCGCGAACGCATCGGCGTGCCCGATGCGGCGCTGCTGCTGGCCACCGGCGCGAACTACTTCAAGATCGGACCTGAACTGCTGACCACCTGGGCGCGCATCCTGGAAGCGGTGCCGAACGCGCACCTGGTCATGTATCCGTTCAATCCCAACTGGACGACGCATTACCCGTATAAAGATGGATTTTTGCGCTTCGTGCAGGAGCGGTTCGCCGAGCGCGGGGTCGGCGTCGAGCGCCTGCATGTCCTCGAATCCCAGCCGAGCCGGGCCCCGCTGCTGGGCGTCCTGAAGCTGGCCGATCTTTATCTCGACAGTTTCCCTTACTCGGGCGCGGTCTCGCTGCTCGACCCCTTGAGCGTGGGCTGTCCGCCGGTGGTGCGCGAAGGACATACCGCGCGCTGCCGCCAGAGCGCGGCCCTGCTGAGGGAAATCGGCCTCGACGTGCTGGTCACACGCTCGATGGAGGACTATGTCACCGTGGTGAAACGCCTGCTCACCGACCACAGCCTGCGGCGCGAGATGGCCGATGCGGTGAGGGACGCGACGCGCTCCGCGCATCTCGGCTCCAGGGGCATCGGCGCCGCGGTGGGCGACGTGTTGCTCGCGGGTTTACGGAAAAAACTCAAGGCCGAAGCTTAACGTTCCGGCGCGACGCTCTCGCGTGCGGCCTCGCGCGCGCCGTTGGCGATATCCGTCGCGCTCTTCATGATCATCAGAAGAAGCAAAAGCACGGTCATGCACATCAGAAAAGCCTGCCAGGACTTCAACCGGAACTGGTCGTAGGCGATGCTGGCCATGACAAAAAAGCAGGTGAACGCCGCCGCGATCACGACATATGCGACGTGCCCGGCGGTGCTCACGGCTTCTGATACGCCTGAAGCGCGTCTTCAAGACGGGCAATGTAATCATTGCGGATGGCGTTGGCGACCCGCAGCTCCTGGATGCGCCGTTCCTCGCCCACATAGAGGCGCGCGAGGGTCAGGATGGTTTGCGCGAACGCCGGCTCACGCACCGCGATGAGGTTGGTGCGGTCCCATTCGAGGTTCGGGAACGACGCAAACGTTCCCAGGTTCGAGATCGCGCGATAACCGAAACTATTGTCGTCGCGCCAGATCGCCACCAACGGGATGTAACCCAGGCCCGCCACCGACTGCGCCAGCGCGCCGGCGTCCGAGATGTCGTAAAACGCGCAATTGAACTTTGCGACCGCCGGCCGCCAGCGGCGGATATGCGCCGCGGTCTCGGGCGGGAGGAACTTGGCTTCGCACGACAGGAGCGTGCAGGCCGGGATGGACTCTTCGGCCCGCGTGACGGCGGGGACGTCGGCGAGTTCGATTTTCGCATCGGAGCGAAAGCCGGGCGCCGCGACCACCTGCCACCCGGCGGTGGCGTACTGCTGCATCTGCGACGTAGACCCGGCGGAAAAGAACACCGCCGTCGGCGCCGCATTGCGGTCCTGCCGCCGCAGGTCCTCGGCAAAAATGATCGGAATATCGTCGCTCATGCGTCCCCCATGAGTGAAAACTATACCCGCCTTCGCGCGGCTTGCCGAGTGTTAGTGGGCGCGGCGTTCGGTCAGCGCGGCGGTGACCGTCACCAGCTTGCCGTGGCGCAGAACCGTGATCGCCACGTCGCGGCCGATGCGTTCCGCCGACAGCAACCGGTGCAAGTGGTCGACGCCGGTGACGGCGTGCTCGTCCAGGGTCAGGAGCAAGTCGCCCGAGACGAGACCGGCCTTATCGGCCGGACTGCCGGTTTCCACTTTGAAGATGCGCGCGGCGGTTTCGGGGCCACGTTCGAGCGCACGCACGATGCGCCGCGGGATGCCCGTGGTCTGCGCGGCGACACCGAGATGCGACCGGCGCACGGCGCCGTGGCGCAGGATCTGCGTGGCGGTGAACAGCGCCGTGTTCGCGGAAACGGAAAAACAAAGCCCTTGCGCGCCCATGATCGTCGCGGTGTTCACGCCGATCACATTGCCTTTACTGTCGACCAGAGGACCGCCGGAGTTGCCGGGATTGAGCGCGGCGTCGGTCTGCAGCACGTCGTCGATCTGGCGGCCGGATTGAGCGCGCAAGGAACGTCCCAGCGCGCTGATGACCCCGGCGGTCACGGTGCATTCGAAGCCCAGCGGATTGCCGACCGCGATCGCGAGCTGGCCCACCTTCAGCGCGGCGGAATCCGCGAAGGCGAGCGCCGGCACATGGCTGCCGTGCACCTGGATCACGGCCAGGTCGGTGTCGGGATCGTCGCCGACGAGATAGGCGGGAAATTCATTGCCGTCGGGAAGAGTCGCGCGGATCGCCGGCGCGCCGCCGCCATCCTGGTGCACGACGTGACTGTTCGTGACCATGTAGCCGTCGGGCGTGAACAGGAACCCCGAGCCGGAGCCTTCCGACTCCTTTCCCCGGCGTTTTCCGCGCACGCGTAAATGGGCAACCGAGGGCGCCACATGGTCGACGGCGTTGATGACGCTGGCGCTGTAGGCATCGAACAGGGGCGCGTCGGGGTTTCCGGGATCTGCAACGTCGAGGGGCATGATGAACCCCATGTAGGAACGGCTAACCGTCTCCGCCAGATGCCCGTTTGGCCAGTTCATTGGCCAGCTCATTAGCCATGATTTTCAGCGCCGGCTGCCAGTCGCGGCCCCGGCGCTGGCGAAACAGCCGCATGGCCGGATACCAGGGCGTGTCCGCGCGCCCCGACAACCACCGCCAGTCGTTGGCCTCGGCGATCAGGGTCCAAACCGGCTTGCCCAGCGCCCCGGCGAGATGCGCGACCGCGGTGTCGACGCTGATGACAAGATCGAGCGCGGACACCGCCGATGCGGTCGCACCGAAATCGCGAAGTTGCGGCGCCAGATCGATCAGGCGCGCCGCGGCCGGCGCGGCGTCACGCCCGGCCGCCACGCCGCCGACCTGCAAGCTGAACCACGACACGCCGGGCACCGCGAGCAGAGGCGCGAGCAGATCAAGGGTCACGGACCGCTTGTCGTCGGCTTCGTGCTTCGGGTTGCCGCGCCAGACGAGCCCGACCTTCAATTCACCGGAGAGCGTGAAAGGCGGCGCGCCTTCAGGCGCCTTGAGATAGGGGATCGGCGCGGGGATCGTTTCAAGGCGCGTCCCGAGCACATGCGGCAGGCTCATGAGCGGGAGATAACACTGCGCTTCAGGCACAGGCGCGCCCGCCGTGACGGTTTTCGCGACACCGGGCGCGGTGGCCAGAAGCTTCTCAAGGCCGGGATGACATTCCATCACCACGCGCGCGCCGCGCGCGGCGGCTTGTTCCGCGAAACGCACACAGTGGATGGCGTCGCCGATGCCTTGTTCCAGCGTGAGGAGAAGCGTCCGCCCGCCGAGCGCTTCACCGCGCCAGCGCGGGATCGCGAGTTTGCGCTCCTCGCGGCCCGGGCGGCGGAACCGCCATTCGTATTCGGCAAAACCGCGTTCCAGATCGCCCGAGACGAGCAGCGCGTTGGCGAGATTCCAATGCGCCTCGGCGCTGTCGGGCGCGAGGGCCACGGCGCGCTCCAGGCAAGCGACCGCCTCTTTCGGGTACCCCCAGGTGCGGTAGATCATGGCCAAGTTGATGAACGGGCGCGGCGCTTTCGGATCGATCATCGCGCTGGCGTGGAACCAACGTTCGGCGCCGACCAGGTCACCGTGTTTGAAGGCGGCGACGCCGGCGTTGAAGAAGGTGTTGGGATCCTTCGCGCCGCCCGCCACCAGACGCTGATAGGCGGTCTGAGCCCGGGCGTAGTCTTTTTCCTGCTGATAAATGAGCGCGATGTCGTAGAGGGCGGGCGGATAATTCACGTTGATGCGCAAGGCCGCTTCGAGCGCGAGGCGAAACCCCTTGGCATCGCCCATCAGGCGCAGCGCGGTCGCGATCCCATAACAAAGGCCTGCGTCCACGGTGGAGACGGCGCCGGCCCGCTGGAATAATTCCAGCGCCAAGGCCGTGTCGCCGCCATTGAGTTCGATCTCGGCAAGGCGTTTCAGGGCGTCGGCTTCGTCCGGGTGCAGGCGAAGAATGCCGCTGTAGATCGCTTTCGCCCTGACGACGGCGCCGCGCTCATAGGCTTGCGCCGCGTCCTCCAGGAGGCCGCCAATGATCTCGCGCTCTTTGCCTGACTCGGGCATGATCCGCGATATCATTCGAGCAAGAGATGACGCAAGACCTCGTTCGCGCGCCCGTCCCCACCCTGATCGAGGACGCCATCCGGCTGCATGCGGCCGGATCCATCGATCAGGCCCGCGCCATATATAAGAGTGTGCTTGCCGCCGCGCCGCGCGAGGCCGCGGCGCTGCACGGCCTGGCCTTGATCGCGGTGGACGAGGGCGTGCCCGACAGGGCTTTGCCGTTCCTCGCCACCTGCCTGCACATCGCGCCCGAGAACGCCGTTTACCGGACCAGCCTGGGCCTTGCGCTGGCGAAGCTGGGGAAGGTTACCGAGGCGGCGGCGCAGTTCGTCGACGCCGCCAACCGCGCGCCGCATCTGGCCGAACCGCGCATCCATCTCGCCAGGGCCCTGGCCCGCATGAACCGGCGCGCCGAGGCGCTGAGGATCCTGGCGGAAGCCACACGGATGTTTCCCGGGCGCGCGGACGTATGGATCGCCAAGGGTCAGGAGGAACGCGCGCACCGGCAGCCGGCGGACGCCGAGGTGAGCCTGCGGCGCGCCCTTACGCTGAGGCCCGGCGATTCAAACATTCTCAACGATCTCGGCGTGGTCGTGCGCGCGCAGGGGCGCACGGCGGAGGCGGTTTCGATCTACCGCGAGGCGCTCGCCATCGCGCCGAACGATCCGCTCACGCACGGCAATCTCGGCAACGCTCTCACCGAGCTGAAAGAGATCGACGCCGCGGAAGAGCACTTGCGACAGGCCGTCGCGCTGGCGCCGGGATCCGTCGAACACCGCTGCAATCTTGCGATCTTCCTGACACGCGAAGACCGGCCGCACGAAGCGGTGATCCTGTTCCGCGATGTCCTGATGCGGGCGCCGGGACACGCGGACGCCTGGACCAATCTCGGCGTGGCGCAGCTCGACATGGGCGATGTCGCCGATGCCGAGGCGTCGATCCGCAAGGCTGTCTCAATCGCGCCGCAAAACGCGGAAGCGCACTACAATCTCGCCTGGGTACTGCTGCTGACCGGCCAATGGCGCGAAGGCTGGCGCGAATATGAATGGCGCTGGCGGATGCGGCACTTCAGCTCGAAGCGGCGGACCTTC
>JADZAK010000216.1 GCA_020852595.1 Rhodospirillaceae bacterium | reverse complement strand
GCCGGACTTCGCTATAAGATCGGCACAAAAGCCACGCTGGTGCTCGGCGTGTTCGAGGTGAAGAAACCCTACTTCGACCGCGACGCCGTCAACGTGTTCACCGAGGTCGGCGCCTTGTCTCACCGGGGCGTGGAAATCTCGCTGTCGGGAGAACCCGTCGAAGGCCTCAAGATCGTCGCGGGCTCGATGCTCCTGAAAGCGCGCGTGTCGGGCTTCACGGTCAACCAGGGCCTTATCGCCGAAGTTCCGCCGGGCCGCACGCCCGGCACGGTGCGCCTCAACGCCAATTACGGCCCGAAGGCGTGGAACGGTTTTTCCGTGAGCGGCCAAGTCACCTTCGAGGACGGCCAGTTCGCCAATCGCCTGAACACGCTGCGTGTGAAAAGCCTCACCACCGTCGATCTCGGCGCGCGCTATAACTTCCGGCTCTCGGGCACGCTCGCTTCGGTGCGTTTCGACGTGCAGAACCTGACCGATGAATATATCTGGACCGTCAACGGCGCGTCCGGCCAGTTCAACCCCTCGCCCGCGCGGCGCTACATCATGCGCCTCGCGGCGGATTTTTAGGTCACCAGGATCGCACGGAAATCGTTGACGTTGGTGCGCGTCGGGCCGGTGGTCACAAGATCGCCGAGCGCTTCGAAAAATCCAAACGCGTCGTTGTCCGCGAGGTGCGCGGCCGGATCGAGGCCCAGGGCCTTCGCGCGCGCCAGCGTGTCCGGTGTAACGACGGCGCCCGCGTTGGCCTCCACGCCGTCAATACCATCCGTGTCCGCCGCCAGCGCATAGACGCCGCGCGCGCCGTCAAGAGCGGCCGCCAGCGCGAGCAGATACTCGCTGTTCCGTCCCCCGCGCCCGTTGCCGCGCACGGTGACCGTCGTCTCACCGCCCGAGATCACCACAAACGGCTTCGCCCGCTTTTCACCCAGCACCCGCGCGGCGTGAGCCGCCGCGACCTCGCGCGATTCGCCTTCGATATCGTCGCCGAGAACAATTGTGTCGATTCCGTGCGCGCGCGCCGCCGCCGCCGCGGCGTCAAGCGCGCCTCGGGCGTCGGCGATGATGACCGCGCGGGCCGCGCCCAAGCGCGCGTCCCCCGGCTTCGGCGTTTCATCGGCGCCGGCGTCCATATGGCGGGCGACGGCTGGCGGCAGGTCGATCCGGTGTTTCGCAAGGATCGCGCGGGCGTCGGCGAAGGTCGTGGGATCGGCGATGGTCGGACCCGAGCCCACGGTCGAGGGATCGTCCCCCGGCACGTCGGAGATCACCAGGGTGACGACGGATGCGGGCGCGGCCGCCAGCGCCAGCCGCCCGCCCTTGATCGCCGACAGGTGCTTGCGCACGCAGTTCATCTCGCAGATCGCCGCGCCCGAGCGCAGCAGGCTTTTCGTCACCCGGCGTTTGTCGTCCAGCGCCAGGCCGGGGGCCGGCAGGGCCAAGAGCGCCGACGCCCCGCCCGACATCAGGGCCAGCACGAGATCGTCCGCGGACAATCCGCGCACGGCCTCGAAAATCCGCTCCGCCGCGCGCGTCCCGGCGGCATCCGGGACCGGATGGGCGGCCTCGACGACCTCGATGCGGCGGGTCGGCGCCCCGTGGTTGTACGGCACGACCACCAGACCGGTCAGCGGGCCTTGCCAGTGCGCCTCGACGCTGGCGGCCATGGCGGCGGCGGCTTTTCCCGCGCCGATCACGACGGTCCGCCCTTTGGGGGCCGCGGGCAGATGGCGCGAAACCGCCGCGCCGGCGCCGGCCGCGCCGACGGCGGCGTCGAATAATCTGCGCAGGAGCGTGTCGGGAGCCGGGGTCATCGTGCGTCTATAAGTATCTTAGCCAGGACCGCCTCGAATCCTGCTACGGTTTCGGGGGGAATATTGGGGGAAACGACGTTGCGCCGGCCATTCTACCGCATTCTGTATGTCCAGGTCCTCATAGCCATCGCCATCGGGATCTTTCTCGGCGTCGCCAACCCGGACTGGGCCGTGGCCATGCGGCCGCTCGGCGACGGCTTCATCAAGCTGGTGAAGATGATCATCCCCTTGGTGATCTTCTGCACCGTGGTCTCCGGCATTGCCGGGATGAACGACACCAAAAAAGTCGGCCGCGTCGGCGGCAAGGCGATCCTCTATTTCGAGGTCGTCTCGACCTTCGCGCTCGTCATCGGCCTCATCGTCGCCAACACCCTGCGCCCCGGCGCCGGGTTCGAGACGGATCTCACCCAGGTCAACACCAAGGAAATCGCCGGTTACTCGGCCCGCGCGCACGACCAGTCCATCATGGACTTCATCCTCAACATCATTCCGACCACCGTGGTCGACGCTTTTGCCAAGGGCGATATTCTGCAGGTCCTCTTCTTCGCCATCCTGTTCGGCTTCGCGCTGTCGGCGCTCGGTGAGCGCGGCGCGGGCGTGCGCGACGGCATCGATTCCGTCGCGACGGTGATCTTCCGCATCCTCAATTTCATCATGCGCATCGCGCCCATCGGCGCGTTCGGCGCCATGGCGTTCACCATCGGCCGCTACGGCCTCGATGCTCTCCTGCCGCTGGTGAAGCTGATCGGCGCCTTCTATCTCACGGCCGTTCTGTTCGTGGTGATCGTGCTCGGGCTTATCGCCCGCGCGGTGGGCTTCAGCATCTTCAGATTCGTGAACCACATCAAGGAAGAGCTGCTGATCGTGCTCGGCACCAGCTCGTCCGAAAGCGCTTTGCCGTCGCTGATGGACAAACTCGAAAAACTCGGCTGTTCGAAGTCGGTGGTCGGCCTGGTCGTCCCGGCCGGCTATTCCTTCAATCTCGACGGCACCAACATCTACATCACGATGGCGGCGCTGTTCATCGCCCAGGCGACGAATACCGACCTGACGCTGACCCAGGAGCTCACGCTGCTCGGCGTGGCGATGATCACCTCGAAAGGCGCCACCGGAGTCACCGGGTCGGGTTTCGTGACCCTCGCCGCCACCATCGCGGTGGTCCCCACCATTCCCATCGAGGGCATGGCGCTGATCCTTGGGATCGACCGTTTCATGAGCGAGTGCCGCGCGCTGACCAATTTCATCGGCAACGGCGTCGCGACGGTCGTGGTTTCGCACTGGGAAAAGGAACTGGACCGCACGCAGCTGCGCGCGCGGCTATCCGGTGGCGAGGCGTTCCCTGGGGTCTAGGCGAAAGCCTTGGTGGCGAACAGCTGATACACCGGTGCGCCGCGCACCACGAACATCTTGCGCTGGAAGATGTTGATGAAGGCATCCACCGCCGGCTTGGGCATGTTGAAGGAATCCTGCTTGCCCAGGTCTTCCATGCTCCAGAGATAGTCGTCGAAAACCATGAGGCCGCCCACGCGCAAGAGCTGGAACGCCATGACCGCGTCGGTCAGCACGTCCGGCGCCTGGTGGGAGCCGTCGATGTAAATGACGTCGAACACCGGCGTGGGGTTCACCACGATCAGCTTGGCCAGCGCCGGGTGCGACAGGCTCTTGTGCTTGATCAGTTTCACCGGATGGGCCGCGCGGCGCTGCGCGAGCGCGACGTTGTAGTCGAACCTTTTCTCGACCGCCGACATGGCGCTCGCATTGTGCTCGACCCCGCCCTGCCAGCTGTCGACGCAGTGCAACTCGATCGGATGCTGGGCGGCGAACTTCTCGATGAAATAACAGGCCGAGCGCCCCTCGTAGGAGCCGATCTCGAGGATCCGCTGCGGCTTGTAGCGCGGAACGATCTTGTCCCAGATCACGACATTCTGGGCGAACCAGTCTTGGGTGAACTGGAATGTGGGAGCGGCTGCGTCGCTCATGGCGCCACCGGCCAAAACCTGTTGTCGTCGCACAGGTGGTAGAAGTCCGCCTTATGCAGGAGCTTTTCTTTGTAGAGATCCTCGAAGTTCGCCACGTTCAGCATTTCGACCTCGTCGTGATCGAGCTCGACGCCGATGTCGTTGTAGATATCGAGATTGGCGAGGTTCGGTTTCGGCAGGCGTCCCGCCATGTAGTCGGACCACATTTCGCGGTAGAGCTCTTCGAACTTCGCGGCCAGAAGCGGCGTGTCGAACAGCACACACGTACTTCTGTTCGCCGCCAGTTTCGCGCGCACCGCGGCGAGTTTCGTCTTGTCGGTGGCCAGTTCGACGGCGCGGGCGACGAATTCATCGGGACCGGAGCACACGAGCTCCGGCACGCCGGCCGACGTCACGAGGCTGCCGCAGACGCGCGAGGCGAAGCTGCGTCCCGGGAACGTAAGCACCGGCACGCCCATCCATAGCGCGTCGGACGACGTCGTGTGGGCCCCGTAAGGGGACGTATCGAGGAACAGGTCCGCCAGCGGATAGCGCGCCAGGTGATCCGGATTGTGCTTCTTTTTCGCGAACAGGATGCGCTCGGCCGCAACGCCGTGCCCGGCCGCGAGTTCCTGCAGGCGCGTATTGGTCGGCGGCATGCCGTCCAGAAGCCAGAGCACGCTGTTCGGAACCGCTTTCAGAATGTCCATCCAGCGGCGCCAGGTGAACGGCGTGATTTTGTGGATGCCGTTGAAGCAGCAGAACACAAAGGCGTCCTCCGGCAGCCCCGCCTCGGCGCGCGCCGGCGTGTGCGCGGCGATCGCCCGCTTGCGGTCGTTCGGCTGGTAACACGGCAGGCGCAGGACCTTTTCCGTGTAATAGCGCTCGGAGCCCTTCGGGATGATGTATTCGTCCGACACGATGTAGTGGTGATAGGGGCTTCCCATGGTGCCCGGGAAACCCAGCCAATTCACCAGGATCGGCGCGGGGCGCATGGCGAGAACCTTGGTGCGTGCGCTGTTGGTGTAGCCGTTGACGTCGATGAGGATCTGGATCTTGTCGTCGGCGATGCGGCGCGCCGCCTGCTCGTCGTTCATTCCCGTGAGATCGATCCAGCGATCGACGCCGGCCTTGATGCGGTCCATGGTGCTGTCGGTCAGCGCGGGACCGCAGTAGTAGGCGAACACCTCGACGTTTTTGCGGTCATGCAGGCCGTACATCTCGGCCGTCAGGAACCCGATGGCGTGCTCGCGCAGGTCCGACGACAGATACCCGATGCGCAGCGGGCCCTTCTCGCTCTTCAGGGCCGCATGACGGTCCACGAACGAGACCTTGGCCTGCCCGATCTGAGTCTTGCAGTAACGGAACGCATTGCCGAGCTGAAGCATCGGATCGTCCGTCTGCGCGGCCAGCGACAGGGCCGAGATCCCGTTCAGGAGCTGCGCGCGCGTCACGTTTGCCCAGGGCTTGATCACCGGCCAGCG
>JADZAK010000215.1 GCA_020852595.1 Rhodospirillaceae bacterium | reverse complement strand
TCCCGGCGGCGCGTTCGCTTGCGCAAGAGTCCTTGTCGGCACTGCACCGGGCGCGAGCAATCCCGTGGCCGCGCCCGTGAGCGAGCCGACCAACGCACCGCCCTTGATCCCGCGGCTGATCTTCTGGCCTGTCGCCGCGGCGATCCCGCCCCCAATCGCCGCGCCTAGTCCGCTTTGATAAACCGCGCCGCTCACGATGGGTGCCAGGGTCGGCCCGAATAGGGAGCCAATGCTCGCTGACGCGCCGGCCCAGCCACCTGCCATCGCGCCCGCCGGCGCAAGAGCGGCACCAGCGGTAAAGATCACCGCGCCGGCCAGCACCGCATAAGGCGCAATTTTCTTCACGGCCCTGAACACCGGCTTAAAAATCTTCTTAACTCCGCGCACGACACCAGACATTGGTTCCTCCTCTTACGCCGCCACAGCGGCTCCCTTCTTTCTATTGATCATCCGTTCCACGATGACGCCCGTTTGGCGAAAACCCAATTTTTCATAAGTACTCGCTAGAGGACGCCAGTCGGCCACGATGTCGGTTACCGCCGGCAGAATCCGAACAATCCGACTGTCGGTCTCCGCCCAGGCGAAGAACGACTTGAGCAGTGCCCTGGCCACGAAGCGGCTAGCCCGGGGCGACACCACGAACATGAGGTCCGTCGCCTCCCACTGAACGCCGACATAGGCGATGGGCATCTTCACCCCGATGTGGAGTCCACAAATAGAGCCCGCGGTTTCAGCCACCATGCAATGGGTGCTCTCCTCTCCCTTGCCGCCGTGCCGCGATATGAAATGCTTCAGCGTCGCCCGAGCCATCCGCTCGTCGATCTGGCCGGTGAGAGCGAACCTCCCCCGAGCGTGTGCTTCCTTGAGCAGCCCGACGAGGCTGACAATGTCTGCAAATTTTGCCGGCCTGATCATGGTGCACCTCCACCCGCGGCGGCGTGTGAAAATCGCCCACAATGTCCGCAGCGCGGGCGAGGCACACGAGGCGGTCTGGGACGGCGGACGGCTATGGTGGTAGCCGCCGACCCGAGTTCGGCGCTGGGCGAAGCGTGCGCGCTTTTTGAAGCCAGCTTGCGAAGGCGACGCACCCCCACCTTTCCGGCTGCGACCTGATCTTCGGCCCATCGACGAGCGGCCGAGTGGAACTTTGAGCGGCACGACGGAGTGCAGAAACGGCGTTCGCTTCCGCGGCGACGACGCGGAGCGAGTTCACCCTCGCACCAGAGGCAGCGATTGGCGGTCATGCTGCACCTCGCGTCTTCTCGCGGTGGCGGATCCTGGACATCTTGATCCGTACCGCCATGGTGCTGCGACGGAGGTAGTGACCGGCGTCTACAGCCCCAACCGTCTCATAATTTTCCTTCAACCAGGCGACTTCGCTCCGGGTCCACGGAGTGCCGCGGCCGGTGTCGTCCTGCCGCTGGGCGGTCGTCTGGTGAACGATGAGTTTGGAGGGGCCTTTGTAGCTGAGGGCTCTGGTCATGCGGCCGCCCTCATCTCGACGTTGAACTGTTCGGCCTTCGCAACGGCCCATGGCTCCTCGTTTGCCCACGCGATCATGAAGGCCGTGTAGTCGGCTTCCGCCAGACGGTGTTGAGCCCAGGCGAAGATTTTCCCCTGCCAAGCGGCTTTCTTCGCTGCCTTCACCTCGTCGGGCGTCTGGGCCTTTTGGTTTTTGTTAAGAGAGAGGGTCCGAACTACCTGCTTAGAAAGTTCTTTTATTGATCCTTGATCCTCGGTTCTTGGTGATTGCGTGCGCTCAGCGGGTCGCTCAGCGTCCGGTATTTGTCCGTTGTTGGCGTCCCTCACCGCCAAGGCAGCGCGGCGCTTATCGTTCGCTGAGCGTGCGCCTTTCGCGCGGCTCTCGTATCGTGCGGCGGCGTTTTTCAGTTCCTGATCAATGCGATCATGGCGAAGGCGGTCTCCTTCGCTCTCGAAGAAAGCGAGCAGCGTCGCCCGAGATTTCCGCCACTCGTATCGTGTCATCCGCGTGACACGCATCAAGTGACTTTCTTGCGCAAGGATCGGCCCACCTGCGTTCCAGTATGCGAGAATCATCAACAGGTACGCGCCATGTTCGGCGGCCGTGAGGTGCGTCGTGTCCTTCAGGTAGTCACCGACGTAGATCGGCATCCAAGCATCCGTCTTGCGCTTACTCATCGAACATACTCCGCCTCGAGCAGCCCGAGCTCTGCGGCGATCACGTTGGCAATCGACAATGAAACGCCATGCCGGTCGGCGATCCGGCGAATCTGCCAAGGAACCGCCCGCCGACGCAGTCGCTCTAACCGTTGCAAAAATTTGTCGTGATGCTGGAGAACAGCGCGAAACTTGCGACGCGCGTCGCGATTCGATATGTTCATCTCGTTCGTTCCCTTCCCTCGTCAGGCTCGGAATGACAAAGGGGCCCGCGCCGGCAAGCGCAGGGCCCCATTTCTTTTTCATGTTCAGCGGTGAAGCGGAGACAGCTGCCTTCATTTAAGCCGCGGCGGACTTAAGCGACTGATAGTCGAGGAGGCGCTTGCCACCGATTTTCTTCGACTTGATGACGCCGGCGTTAAGCATCTCGTACATCTTCGTCGGCCGGATGCCGAGCAGTGCGCAGCCTGCGTTCACGGAGACCATGATCGGCTCCATGCCCTGCGGCACCACGAATTTCTTGTCGCTGCTTACTTTCCGGTCGGGTTTCTGCGGGTCGATCCTCTGCTGCACCTTTGCCTCCATGAATGCGCGCTGTTTCGGTGGCGCGCGAATGGAGAAGGTGTGGCACGAAGAAGCGTAGTCGAGGACGGGGGCAAAATTCGCAGGTTATAACCTCTTCGCGAGATTGCGTTTTTTCGGTCTTGGTCGTGGACGCAAACCTGTCCGGTTCAGTCGGCGCAGCCTTTTCCATCGAGAT
>JADZAK010000214.1 GCA_020852595.1 Rhodospirillaceae bacterium | reverse complement strand
CGCTGGCGTAAATCCATGGAATAGGGTTTCGGCATGACTGCTGGCCTCCCATCCAGCAGTCAGCTTGAATCACGAATCAGCCCTGGTGGGAATCCCCAGATTCAAAGAAACCGCAAGACGCTCTAGCGCCCAACCGGGTGGCTCGTTTCCCGCGCGGCCTACGGCGGCAAATCCCCGCCGGCGCGCTACGCGCTCTTTTCGAGTTCTTCCGGCGCGGCGGCGTCATCGTCCACCTGGTCCGGATCGGCGGCGTCTTCGGCTTTCTCGCCGCGCGTGGGCGGTTTGGCCACATACGGCTCGACCAGAAGGAACGCCGGCGTGAAGCCGCCGAAGGCGACCACGTTATCGCCGTGGTCCATTTCCGCGATGCCGTGCGGATTGCGGCGCGTCTTGCGGGCGCGTTCTTCCGGGGCGCGGGCGTCGCGGTTGTAGTCGTTGCGGTCGCGGCGCCACGAGCGCTCACGCTCACGGCGGCTCTGACGGGCCTGATCCTGCGGCGGTGCCGTGGCCGCGTCGCCGGTGGCTTCCGGCGCGCTCTCGGCCGCGACTTCAGCGACAGCGGCGGCAGCCGGCTCGGCGGCGGCTTCGGTGGCGACGTTCACGGCCTCGTCGGCCATGACCTGCGGCGCGCGGTCTTCACGGCCGCGCTCCTTACGGTCGTCGCGTCCACCGCGGCGGCTTCGGCCGCCACGGCCGCGGTCGCGTTCCCCGCGTCCGCCGCGGCGGCCCCGGGAATTCTGCTCTTCGCTGTCGTCGCCGCTCGCGGCGGCGCCGGTCATTTCATTGAGCTCGTCGATGACGAGCGGGGGTATGGTCTGGTTCAACATCTTTTGAATTGCGGCGACCTGCTTCGAATCCGAGCGGGTCGCGATTGTGTAAGCGTGCCCGGACAGGCCCGCGCGGCCGGTACGGCCGATACGATGGACATAGTCTTCGGCGTTCACGGGAACGTCGAAGTTCACGACAAAGCCGACGGCGGAAATATCGAGGCCGCGCGCCGCGACGTCGGAGCAGACAAGCAGCTCGGCTTCGTTCGCCTTGAACTTCGCCAGCATCTCGTTGCGCTTGGACTGCGGCATGTCGCCGTGCATGGCCACGGCGTTGAAGCCGTGTTTGGTCAGCGACTTGTACAGGATGTCCACGTCCTTCTTGCGGTTGCAGAAGATGAAGGCGTTGTGGATGTCCTTGGCGCGCAGGATGCGGCGCAGCGCTTCGCGCTTGTCGTCGGAGCGCACGGTGACGATGCCCTGCTCGATGGTGGTCGCGGCCTGGGCCGGGCGGCTGACGGCGACTTCCTTCGGGTTCATCAGGAACTTGTCGGCCAGCTTCCTGATCTCCTTGTCCATCGTGGCGGAGAAGAACAGGGTCTGGCGGATTTTCGGCAGCAGCGAAACGATGCGCTCGACGTCGGGGATGAAGCCCATATCGAGCATTCTGTCGGCTTCGTCGATGACGAGGAGCTTCACGTCGTTGAGCAGGATGCGGCCGCGCTCATAAAGGTCGAGCAGGCGTCCCGGCGTCGCGATCAGCACGTCCACGCCGCGGTCGAGGGCCTTCTCCTGGTCGGTGAAGGATTCGCCGCCGATGAGCAGGGCCATGGCGAGCGGGTGGTACTTCCCGTACTTGACGAAGTTCTCGGAGATCTGGGCGGCCAGCTCGCGCGTCGGCGCGATGATCAGCGAGCGCGGCATACGCGCTTTGGCGCGCCCGCCCGACAGGATGTCGATCATCGGCATCGTGAAGGCGGCGGTCTTGCCCGTGCCCGTTTGGGCAACGCCCAGCACGTCACGCCCCATGAGGATCACGGGGATGGCCTGCTCCTGGATCGGTGTCGGGTTCAGGTATCCGGCGTCTGAGACGGCTTTAAGAGTGTCCGGCGAAAGGCCGAGGTCTGCAAATTCCATTGGTTCGGAAAAAAATATCCGCCGCGTTCATACATGGGCTGCATTTTCTCGCTGTCAACCAAAGGGTCTCAAGGAGGGCAGCACGCGGCCGGTTCTTGCGGCGGCATCATATGTATTCGTTTGACAGTGTCAATGTAAAACCCCGTAAATGCAGGGAAATTCCTGGCCCCACAACCCTGCGGACAGGCCCGCCCGCGGGCCCCGAAAAGCCCCTAAAAGAGCCGTTATGTCGCATTCCCAGCACCTGATTTTGATCCCCGGCCTCCTGCTTGACGAGGTCCTCTGGCGCCACCAGGCCGAATATTTGAAGGATACGGTCCAGGTCACGGTGGCCGACGTTACAAAGGACGACACCATCCCGGCCATGGCCGAACGGCTCCTCGCCGCGGCCCCGCCCAGCTTCGCCCTGGCCGGTTTGTCCTTGGGGGGCTACGTGGCCCAGGAAATCATGCGCCAGGCCCCCGAACGGGTGGAACGCCTCGCCCTCGTGGCGACGAATGCCCGGGCCGATAACGAGGAGCAGCAGAGAAACCGTACCTCCCTCATCAAACTGACCGAGATCGGCAAGTTCAAAGGGGTCACCCCGCGCCTGCTCCCCAGCTTCGTCCACCCCGACCGCCTGAATGACCCGAGCGTTGCCGGCGTGGTCATGGAGACGGCCGAGCGGGTCGGGCAGGAAGCTTTTGTGCGCCAGCAGCGGGCCATCATGGTGCGCAAAGACGGCCGCGCCGACCTCGAGGCCATCCGCGTCCCCACCCTGATCCTTGCCGGACGTCAGGACCTGCTTTGCCCGCCCAAGGTGCAGGAGGAGATGGCGGCGCGTCTCACGAACGCGCGACTGGTGTTCATCGAGGAATGCGGGCACCTTCCGCCGCTCGAACGGCCCCACGCGACGACCGCGGTGTTCCGTTACTGGCTGGGTTAAAGGCGTCCCCGATGATCGACCGGATTTTCTCACTGCTCAAAGGCGACGTGAAAGCCGCGGCGAGTGAAACACGCGCGCCGAGCGGGCTGCAGGTCGCCGTCGGCGCTTTGCTCGTCGAAGCCGCGCGGCGCGACGATGTGTTCAACGCCGACGAACAGGACGCCATCAAGCGTCTGCTCGCCGAGCGCTTCGATCTTTCGCCGGACGACACGCAAGGCCTGTTCGACGTCGCCGAGGAAACCAGCGCCAACTCGGGTCAGCTCTTCGGCTTCACCAACAAGGTGGTCAAGGAACTCGACGAAGCAGAGCGCGTGCATGTGATCGAGATGCTGTGGGAGGTTGCATACGCCGACGGCGTGCTCGATCCCCACGAAGACGCGATGATCCGCCGCGTTGCCGGCCTCGTCTATGTCTCCGATTTCGACCGCGGCGCCGCGCGCCGCCGTGTGCTGCTGGAAAAGCTGAATATCAAGGGCTGACCCTCACCCGCGATTGCGGGAGAGGGGATATAGCTGTCATCCTCCGGCGCAAGCGAAATTTATATCAGATCACTGCTGGCCGGTTAAAAAGCGAACAAGTTTAGCTGGTTAGGAACATTCTGGCTTTTTTTGTCGGGGGTGAGGGACAAGAAGGCCTCAGAAATGG
>JADZAK010000213.1 GCA_020852595.1 Rhodospirillaceae bacterium | reverse complement strand
CGTTGGGCGCGGATTTCCGTGGCGGTGCCGAGGGCGTCGCTGATGCGCTTGGCGGTGCGTTCGTCGTTGCTGCTGAACGCGATGCGGACGTGGCAGTTATCGAGGATGGCGTTATTCTCGCCATACGCCTTGGAAATCTGGTTCAAGGACTGCGCGATGAGGTAGGCGCGGATGCCGTAGCCCGCCATGAAGGCCAGCGCCGTTTCAAAGAAGTCGAGCCGCCCCAAAGCCGGGAACTCGTCCAGCATCATCAAGAGCTGGTGCTTGCGCTTCTTGCCGGGATCGCCTTCGAGGGTTTCGGTAAGACGGCGGCCGATCTGATTGAGCACCAAGCGCACCAGCGGCTTGGTGCGGGAAATATCCGAAGGCGGAATCACGAGGTAGAGAGACACCGGCTGCGGCGCGTCCACGAGGTCGGCGATGCGCCAATCACAGGCCGAGGTCGTCTGTGCGACGGTGGGGTCGCGGTATAGTCCCAAGAACGACATGGCCGTGGACAGGACGCCGGAGCGTTCGTTCTCCGACTTGTTCATGACCTCGCGCGCGGCCGAGGCCACCACCGGATGCACCTCGGGCTTTTCCGGCGTGCCCAAGTGGTTCGTCTCCATCATCCGCTTGAGGGTGTGCGCGAAGGACTGCTGCGGGTCGGACAACAGCTTGGCGACATGGGCCAAGGTTTTTTCTTCTTCGGCGTAGAGGACATGCAGGATCACGCCGACCAGGAGGGCATGGCTGGTCTTTTCCCAATGGTTGCGGCGTTCCAAGGCGCCCTCGGGATCGACCAAAATATCGGCGATGTTCTGGACATCCCGGACCTCGTGCGGGCCTTTGCGGACTTCCAGGAGCGGGTTGTAGCGGGCCGAGCGCGGATCGGTGGGATTGAACAGAAGGCAATGGGAGAACCGCGCGCGCCAGCCGGCGGTCAGTTCCCAATTTTCCCCTTTTATATCATGGACGACGGTGGACTCCGTCCAGGACAGGAGCGTCGGCACCACCAGGCCCACGCCTTTGCCGGCGCGTGTGGGCGCAAAGGCCATGACGTGTTCGGGACCGTCATGGCGGAGGTAGCTGTCCCCGCTGCGGCCGAGAAAGACACCGGCGGCGCGCAACAGGCCCGCGCGCTCAATGTCGGTCCTAGTCGCCCACCGCGAGGAGCCGTAGGTCGTCGCCAGCACGCCTTGGCGCGCGCGCAAGAGCGACCCGATGATGGCGACGATACAGCTCAGGAAGCCGCTGGACCCGGCGAGGAGTCCGGCGCGATTGAAAATCTGCGGCGCATAGGCGTCGTAGGCATACCACCACTCGAACAGCCGCCAGGGGTAATAGACCGGGAACGAGGCCACCATAAACCACGGCGCTCCAAGGCGCGCCTGATAGCCGAGGTTTGCGGCGGCCATCTGCGTGGCGCTCCACACACCGAGGATGACGATGGCAAAGACCACCGCGATCTGGCCGATAAGGAATTTTGTGGGCGTCATCCCCGTGTCGCTCTCCCTCATGCGCGATGATGCGCGCATGAGGAAAAGGATTGATCGCGGCGGACGCGGCGACAATCCCCGCTGTGCCGCCATGACTACGCATGACTACGCTCACACAAAGATCTCCGGCGTAGTTTTGCGCGCGAGACCGTGCGCGCCTCTCGAACGCAGCGAAAATCCCGCGTGAATTACGATGTCGCGTACAAACCGATTCGGCGATTCTTGGTAGATATTTTTCTAAGCAATCACACGAGACAGTTGCAGCGTGCATGAACGGATTGCCCGCGTCAGCGCGCAAGACCGCGCGAACGTCCGATGGTCCAGGAGATTCCATCGCGGCGCACGATGCCCGACACCTCGCGGCCAAGGTTGCGCTCAAGCATCGGCCGCCACGGAACAAGACTGAACTCCCTGGACGGCGTTTCGATCAGCGCAAACCGGCCGCTGACAAGATCGACGGGGCGGCGGTAGATGCCTGCGATCGTGCGGTCCTGCGGTGTCTCCACAAAGCGTAGTCCCAATTCCTCGGACAGTTGCGCGCCGACGCGCACCAGCTCGCGCCGACGCAGGACGGCAAGCAGATTGGCACGATAGGCGACGCCGCCTTGGGACTCTTTCGCCAACTGCTGCTCGACCAGCCAGAGACGGCGGCGGGCCATCGCGTCGCGAACCTCATGGCCGAAACCTGCATCGCGCAGCGGCGTCGGGGCTGCGCGCACCAACTCGCCGTCAAGCCAGGTCGCACCGTCGGCGCTCACTTGTTGCTCGACGGAGACCCGCGACAGGACCTCGACGACGACAGGCGTCAGCCGGGCGCGTTGCCGTTCATAATCTAGAGCGCGTTCCAAGTGGCCGGGCGCAATCAGCCAGGTTCCTTCCGGCGTGCGCTCGACGGCGTTGGACAATCGGCGCATCGCCTCCAGGCGGCGGACATGAGTTTCGGCGAAAGCCGCCGAAGCGGTGGAATCATGGCGCAGATGAATGTCCACGTCGTAGCGTCCGCCGTTAGCGGCGGCGATCTCCGCCACGGTGCGGTCTGCCGGGCGCACCTTCACGGGGCGCGGCGCTACCGACGCAATGTTGCCTTCGCGGATGGGATTGGCTTCGTCGTCGAGAAAACCGGCATTGACGTAGTGAGCATAGCCGTCGGTGCCTTCGATGATGAGATAGCGCCGGTCGGTGATCTCGTCCGTCAGGCCCTTGGTGGCCACGCGGCCGACGATTGGCCGCGCGTTGGAATCCGTTGGATCGTAGATGGCGTACTCGGACGGCACCCGCGCATCGCCCAAGTCGCGGTGCATGGTCTTGATGATGTCCCCGCGCAGGCCCAGCGCCCGCAGACGCGCCTCAAGATCGAGGCTCAAGCGCCATGTGCCCGGCGCGATCTCGTCGGCAAGCCCCAGGCGTTTCAATTTTTGTACCCGCCCGGCATAGCAAGTCTGCTTGAAGGCACGGCTCGTCAGACTGTGGAGTTTCACCACGCCCCTGTCGTCGCAGCCCTTTTGGAGCCGCCAGTCAAGGGACGTAAAGCGTTCCTGTTCGACTTCCCGCTGGAGGCGCCGTTCCACCTCCAGGTCCGTTCGCGGACCGAGGTCGAAACTGACGATCTCCGCGGCCCGCTCCCGCATCCCGTAACTGAGGTAGTTGGGCGCGATCACCAGATCCCGGCCCCGGTCGTTCTTGCCCCTGAGAACCACATGGCTGTGGGGATGGCCGGTGTTGTAGTGGTCCACCGCCACCCAATCGAGCCGGGTGCCTAAATCTTCCTCCATGCCGTTCATGAGGCGGCGTATCAACGGCTTGAGGTCGTCGTACTGGTCGCCGTCCTCGGCCGAAACGATAAACCTGAACTGGTGGCGGTCGTCCTGGCAACGATCCAGAAACGCCCGTCCGTCCACCCGGTCATGGTCCTTGCCGTACAGCTCTCCCGGCATCCCCTCGCGCGTCACCCCGTCGCGTTGGACGTAGCGCAAATGCGCGCGGGCCGCGCCGATGCCCTTCTTCTTGATGTTGATGATGCGCGTCTGGATGATAACGCGCCGCTGGCGGTAAACGGCATAGTGGTCGCGCGCACCGAGCACGCTGGCCGCGCCTGCGCCTCGTCCAAAAGCCTTGCCGCTTTTGCCTGCTGACTTGCGGCCCCGCCTGCCGCCGGCAAGGGCGACGGCCTGCAAGACCCGGTTCAGATATTTCTTGCCCCGCTTGCTGCCGGTGGAGCGGATTTTGCCGAGCTTCGGCGTGAAATCGTCGTCGTCGCTCATGCGACTCTCGCGCGTGCGGCGGCGCTTTGTTTGCGCGCACCATGCGGTGTGCCGTCCCGGCGGCGTGCGGACCGCGCGGTGTGCCGTCGCAACCCGATGTGCAGACATGATAATCGCGCCCGAGTGGGCGCGCTTTTATCTTGCCCTCCCTTTCT
>JADZAK010000212.1 GCA_020852595.1 Rhodospirillaceae bacterium | reverse complement strand
GCCGCCGCCAAGCCGGCCGACCTCCAGGCGCCCTCGCAGCTGGTCATGCGCCGCCTCACCGGCGAGCAGTACAAGAACATCATGACCGACGTGTTCGGCCCGACCATCGACTTCGGCGGCCGGTTCGAGCCGGACATGCGCACCGACGGCCTGCTCGCCATCGGCTCCAGCCACGTCGGCGTCACCGCCGCCGGCATGGAGCAGTACGACGCCATGTCGCGCACCATCGCGCGCCAGATCGTCGACCCCGCGCACCGCGACATGATGCTCTCTTGCAAACCCAAGGACCCGAAGGCCGCCGACGATGCCTGCGTGCGCCAGATCATGGGCGAAGTCGGCCTGCTCCTGTACCGCCGTCCGCTGACCGGCGGCGAACTCGACGCCTTCGTCACCGCCGCGCGGCTGGGGACGGACAAAACCCAGGACTTCTACACCGGGCTCTCGCTCAGCCTGGCGTCCATGATGTCCTCGCCCAAATTCCTCTTCCGGGCGGAAACGGCGACGCCGGTGCGCGGTCATGCCGGCGAATACCAGCTCGACGCCTATTCCACCGCCTCGCGCCTCTCGTTCTTCCTGTGGAACTCCGGCCCCGACGCCACCCTGATGCAGGCGGCCCAGAAGGGCGAGCTGTCCTCGCCGCGCGGCCTGGCCAAGCAGGTCGACCGCATGTTGGCCTCCCCGCGCGTCGAATCCGGCGTGCGCGCCTTCTTCGTCGACTTCCTCGGCTTCGACGAATTCGAGAACGTCACCAAGGACACCGCCCTGTTCCCGAAGTTCTCGACCCAGGCCGCGGCGGACGCCCAGGAACAGACCCTGCGCACCATTATCGACGTCGTCCTCACCAACAAGGGCGACTACCGCGACGTCTTCACCACGCGCAAGACCTTCCTCACGAAGGAACTCGGCGCGATCTATCAGGTGCCTGTCGTGAGTTATCTGCCCAACGGTTCGCCCGATACCTGGCAGCCCTATGAGTTCAGCGCCGAGGACAACCGCGCCGGCATCCTCACCCACATGAGCTTCACGGCCCTGCACTCGCCTTCGGGCCGCGGCTCGGCGGTGTTGCGCGGCAAGGCCGTGCGCGAAATTCTCTTGTGCCAGAAGGTCCCCGCGCCGCCCGGCAACGTGAACTTCGACCTGATCAACGACACCACCAATTACCGCACGGCGCGCGACCGCCTGGCGGCGCATACCCGCGAACCGATGTGCGCGGGCTGTCATAAGATCACCGACGCCATGGGCCTCGCGCTCGAAAACTTCGACGCGGCCGGCGGCTGGCGCACGACGGAAGGCGGGGTGAATCTCGATACCAGCGGCACCGTGGATGGACGCGCCTTCACGGGTCCGAAGGATCTCGGCCGGGTTCTCGCCGGCATGCCGGCGACGACGGCTTGCGTCACGAACCGCATGCTCGGTTACGCCCTGGGCCGGCCGGCGAACCGCGAACAGATCGCCGCCCTTGAGAAGAGCTTCGCCTCCAACGGTTATCGCATTCCCACCCTGATGCGCCTGATCGCGACCGGCGAAAGCTTCACGCGCGTGAAACCCGAAACAGCCCCGACGCAGACCGCGTCGGCGACGAACTAGAGAAGGAGACCTCCACATGACCCGTTTGGTGCATCGTAGAAATGTCCTTAAGGGCGCTCTCGGCGGCGCCGCCGTCACGGTCGGGCTCCCCTTCCTCGATTGTTTCCTGAACGGGAACGGCACCGCGCTCGCCGCGACCGGCAAGGAGCTTCCGGTCTGTTTCGGCACCTGGTACCAGGGCCTCGGCTTCGATCCCGGCCAGTGGATCCCCGAGAAGATCGGCGCCGGCTACACGAACAAGCACCAGCTGCGCATGTTCGAGCCGATGAAACACAAGATCAACATCATCAGCGGCACGAAGTATTTCATGGACGGCCGTCCGCTGGAGACCCACACGTCGGGTTATCAGATTTCCTCCACCGGCGCGTTGCGCGGCGGCGTCGTGTACGGCGCCTCCCTCGATCAGATCATCGCCGAGCAGATCGGCAAGCGCACGCGCTTCCGTTCGCTCGAAGCCTCCATCGGCGGCGGCCGCCGCAGCTTCTCGAAGGGCGTCGGCGCCACCACCAATCCGGCGGAGACGTCGCCGGCCGCGCTCTATACCCGTATTTTTGGGCCGGAATTCATCGACCCGAACGCCGCCGAATTCGCGCCCGATCCGATGGTCATGGCCCGCCAGAGCGTGCTCTCGGCCGTCAAGGACGAACGCATGGACCTCATGAGCCAGGTGGGCGCGTCCGATAAAGCCCGCCTCGAGCAGTATTTCACCTCGCTGCGCGATATCGAAAACCAGTTGGCGTTGGAGATGCAAAAACCCGACCCGCTTCCGGCCTGCCATATCCCCGGCGAGTCCGAATCCGGCGGCACCGGCGACAGCGTCGTGGAAGCCGAGAAGAACGGCACCATCTTCGGCAAGCTCCTCGCGAACGCCATCGCTTGCGGTCAGACCCGCGTGGTCAATATCGTGCTCGGCTCCAACGGCCTGCGCAAACCGGGGCAGCCGCTCTCGTGGCATGTGCTCACGCACGAAGAGCCCGTCGACGACAAGCTCGGTTATCAGCGCGAAGTCGGCTGGTTCGTCGAATGGGCCAATACGCGCTTCTTCGATTTCATCAAAGCCATGGACGAAATGAAGGAAGGCGATCGCTCGGTCCTCGACCGCACCGCGATCCTCTGGCAGACGGATCACGGCTATGCGCGCACCCATACCATGGACGATCTCGCGACCCTCGTCGTCGGCGGCGCCGGCGGGCGGATCAAGACGGGCCTGCATATCCGCGCGGCCGGCGATCCGCAGACCCGCGTCGGCCTCACCATGCAGCAGGTCATGGGCGTGTCGGTGAATACCTGGGGCGGCGGGTCGAACACCACGTCCAAGACGATAACCGAGCTGTTCGCGTAACGGCGGATCATCAGGGAGCAAACGATGAAGATGTCTCAGAAGCTCACGTTAGGTTTCGGTGTCTCTCTCCTGGCCGTTGCGTTGGCGCATGGCGCCGACGCCGCCCGCGCCAAGGCGGTGACCGACGGCAGCGTCTGGACGCCGCCCGGCATCACCCTCCAGCCGCTCGGCAAGGCGCAAGGGTACGATCTCGGCAAACAGACCGCCGCGTTCCTGGGCCGCGACGAGATCGTGTTCGCCGACGCCAAGGGCATGACCCTGTACACCACTGATCTCGACCGGCAGGGCAAGCCCATGTGCGCGGCCGAATGCGCCGAGAAGTGGAAAGCCTTCGCGCCGCCGGCCGGTTTCAAACCCGCGGGCGCCTGGAACCAGATCAAGCGTGACGACGGCGCGATGCAGCTCACCCTCGCCGGCAAACCCCTTTACACCTACGTCGAAGACGTCGATCCGGGGTCCGTGCACGGCAACAGCCCGGCCAAGACCGGCTCGCGCCGCATCGACGGCGCCGGCCGCGTGGTGGGCGGCGGCAACCGCGGCGGCGGCGTCAAGGCCGCGCCGGACGTGCCGCTTCCGAAAGAGTGGCACACCGCCAACGCCTTCCCGGTCGGCGGCATCGAAACCCCGACCGGCATCCAGGTGCGTGAAGTGCCCGACGCCACCGCCGTCGTCCTCGTGAATCACGAAGGCCGCACGCTGTACACCTTCAACGGCTCCGCCAAAAAAGCGCCGGGCGACGGAAGCTGGAAGCCGGCCGCCGCGCCGCAGTTCGCCAAGAAGATCGGCGCCTTCGATTTCGTCATCCGCGGCGACGGCATCAGGCAGTGGACCTATAAGGGCCAGGCTCTTTACACCTACGAATACGACAACGCCTCGGGCGACGCTTATGGGATCGGGCGCGACGCGAATTTCGATGTCGCTGCGGTCGAGCGCTACTTCATGCCCGGCGGCGTGCGCGTGCAGCACACCCCCGGCCAGGGCAAGGTGCTCGCGACGGCCGAAGGCATGACCCTCTATCGCCGCGACGGGCACATCCTGCAGTCGGGCGGCGGACGTTCGTTGCGCCGCGGCAACCCGGCCCGTCCGGCCGTGGGCCGCGACATCGGCACCAATCCGCACTGCTCCGACGAATGTCTGACCGTGTGGAAACCGTTCCTCGCCGCCGCCGACGCCCAGCCGCAAGGCTTCTGGGATATCGCGGCGCGCGCCGACGGCCGGCGCCAGTGGGTCTATCAGGGCTACGCCATGTGGACCTACGCCGGCGACAAGAAGCCCGGCGACATGAACGGCAACGACGATTTCCAGTACGCCTTCGCCGACACGCCGAACATGGCCAGCGACGCGCCGAAACCCACGTACGACTTCGGCACCTGGATGGACGGCGCCCCCGCCATGTACTGGGTCATCGCCACCCCGTAAGGACCGGCGCTCAAAACCAAAAAGGCCCGCGGAAAAAACGCGGGCCTTTTTTACTTGGGCTTCACTTCTTGGGCTTCACTTCTTGGGCTTCGGTCCCGGTTTTTGCTTCGCCAGCGGCCGCTTGAGGCGCTTTTCCAGCTGACCGATAAAGCGCTTCGCCCCCAGCGGCCGCCCGGTCCGCTCGCCCGCCCGCAAGGACTCGTAGTCCTCGCCGCCCAAAGGCGAGCCCAGCACAGCGGCCCAATCCGGCGCGATCTCGAGCAGGGGATTCACGTCGACAAGACCGTCGCTGCGCCGTTCCAAATGCGCCCGCGCGCTCGACCAGCGCCAATCGCGCGCGCGCCGCGCGAGTTTCGCGCGCACGGGATTTTGTTCGACATAGCGGGCGCACGCCAAAAGGTAGCTCTCATCCATGGGAAACGAGGCAAAGCGCGCCTGCCATAAATGCCCGTGCCAGCCTTCGCGCTCATTGATGAACCGGGTATAGCGCCGGTGCGTCTCGCCGAGCGCCGCGCGCAGGCCGTCCTCATCGGACGGAACCAGGATCAGATGAACATGATTGGGCATCAGGCAATAGGCCCATACCGCGACGCGGGCGCTTTTGCATCCTTGCGCAAGCAGCGCACGGTAGGCGAGATAATCATCGTCGCCGAAAAAAACAGGCTGCCGCCGG
>JADZAK010000211.1 GCA_020852595.1 Rhodospirillaceae bacterium | reverse complement strand
CGGCTTGAACAGCTCGAGCGCCATCTTCTTCGGCAGGCCGCACTGGTGGAGCTTCAGCTCGGGGCCGACCACGATGACCGCACGGCCCGAGTCGTCGACACGCTTGCCGAGCAGGTTCTGACGGAAGCGGCCCTGCTTGCCCTTCAGCATGTCGGCGAGCGACTTCAGCGGACGCTTGTTGGCGCCCGTGATGACGCGGCCGCGGCGGCCGTTGTCGAACAGCGCGTCGACCGATTCCTGGAGCATGCGCTTCTCGTTGCGCACGATGATGTCGGGCGCGCGCAGCTCGATCAGGCGCTTCAGTCGATTGTTGCGGTTGATGACGCGGCGATACAGATCGTTGAGGTCCGACGTCGCGAAGCGACCGCCGTCCAGCGGCACGAGCGGACGCAGTTCCGGCGGAATGACCGGAACGACCGTCAGCACCATCCATTCCGGACGGTTACCCGATTCCAGGAAGGCGTCGACCAGGCGGAGGCGCTTGATCAGCTTCTTGGGCTTCAGTTCGCCCTTGGCGACGGCGAGTTCGGCGCGGATCTCTTCCTTGAGCTTGGGAAGGTCGATCGCCTCGAGCATCTTGCGGATGGCTTCCGCGCCGATGCCGGCGGTGAAGCTGTCTTCGCCGTACTCGTCCTGCGCCTTGTAATACTCGTCCTCGGTGAGGGTCTGACGCTCCTTGAGCGGGGTCAGACCAGGTTCGAGCACGATGTACTGCTCGAAATAGAGCACGCGCTCCAAGTCCTTCAGCGTCATGTCGAGCAGCATGCCGATGCGCGACGGAAGCGACTTGAGGAACCAGATATGGGCGACGGGCGAGGCGAGCTCGATGTGGCCCATGCGCTCGCGGCGCACCTTCGAGAGCGTGACTTCGACGCCGCACTTCTCGCAGATGATGCCCTTGTACTTCATGCGCTTGTACTTGCCGCACAAGCACTCGTAGTCCTTCGTCGGGCCGAAGATGCGGGCGCAGAAAAGCCCGTCACGCTCCGGCTTGAAGGTTCGGTAGTTGATGGTCTCCGGCTTTTTGATCTCGCCGTAGGACCACGACAGAATCTTGTCGGGGCTCGCGAGCGAGATGCGAATCCGGTCGAACGCCTGCGCGGGCGCCGGCGTGTTGAAGACGTTGATGACGTCCTGGTTCATGGAGCGATCTCCTTAACCGTTGAGCAGTTCGACGTTGAGGCCGAGCGAACGCATTTCCTTGACGAGCACGTTGAAGCTCTCGGGGATACCGGCTTCGAAATTGTCGTCGCCGCGCACGATGGCCTCGTAGACCTTCACGCGGCCGGCAACGTCATCCGACTTCACCGTCAGCATCTCCTGCAACGTGTAAGCCGCGCCGTAGGCTTCGAGCGCCCAAACTTCCATTTCGCCGAAACGCTGACCGCCGAACTGCGCCTTGCCGCCCAGGGGCTGCTGCGTGACGAGCGAGTACGGACCGATCGAGCGGGCGTGGATCTTGTCGTCGACGAGGTGGTGCAGCTTCAGCATGTAGATGTAGCCGACCGTGACCGGGCGCTTGAACGCCTCGCCCGTGCGGCCGTCATACACTGTCGACTGGCCCGACTTGTCGAGGCCTGCGAGCTCGAGCATCTGCTCGATGTCCTTCTCGCGGGCGCCGTCAAACACCGGCGTCGCGATCGTGATGCCCTTGCTGAGATTGCGGCCCAGCTCCATCACTTCGCCGTCGCTGAGTTCGGCAAGTCCCTCAGTGCCTTCGTACATGCCCTTCAACTGCTTGCGCAGCGGCTCGAACTTGCCATCGCGCTGCACCTTGGCGACCGTCTCGCCGATCCTGCGGCCCATGCCGGCGCACGCCCAGCCGAGGTGGGTCTCGAGGATCTGACCGACATTCATGCGCGAGGGCACGCCGAGCGGGTTCAGCACGATGTCGACCGCCGTGCCGTCTTCGAGGAACGGCATGTCCTCGATCGGTACGATGCGGCTGATGACGCCCTTGTTGCCGTGACGGCCGGCCATCTTGTCGCCGGGCTGGAGCTTGCGCTTCACCGCGACGAATACCTTGACCATCTTCATAACGCCGGGCGGCAACTCGTCGCCGCGCTGGAGTTTTTCGACCTTGTCATGGAAGCGGGCTTCCAAGCGTGCGGTCGAGTCGTCAAACTGCTTGCGCAGCGCCTCGATCTCGGCCTGCGCCTTTTCGTTGCGCAGCGCGATCTTCCACATGTCGCCGCGGCTGAGCCCTTCGAGCACGCCCTGCGTGACCTTGCTGTCCGGCTGCATGCCCTTCGGGCCGTTCGCGATCTGCTTGTTCATCAGCAGTTCGCCCAGGCGGCCATAGATCGAACGATCCAGGATGGCGCGCTCGTCCTCGCGGTCCTTAGCCAGACGCTCGATCTCGTCGCGCTCGATCTGGAGCGCGCGCTCGTCCTTGTCGATGCCGTGGCGGTTGAAGACCCGGACCTCGACGATCGTGCCCGAGACGCCCGGCGGCAGGCGCAGCGACGTGTCGCGCACGTCGGCCGCCTTTTCACCGAAGATCGCGCGGAGGAGCTTTTCTTCCGGCGTCATCGGGCTTTCGCCCTTCGGCGTGATCTTGCCGACCAGAATGTCGCCCGGCTGCACTTCGGCACCGATATAGACGATGCCGGCTTCGTCGAGATTCTTCAGCGCCTCTTCACCGACATTCGGAATGTCGCGCGTAATCTCTTCCGGCCCGAGCTTCGTGTCGCGGGCCATGACTTCGAATTCCTCGATGTGGATCGAGGTGAACACGTCGTCGCGGACGATGCGCTCCGAGATCAGGATCGAGTCTTCAAAGTTGTAGCCGTTCCACGGCATGAACGCGACGAGCGCGTTGCGGCCGAGCGCGAGTTCGCCAAGGTCTGTGGACGGACCATCGGCCACGATGTCGCCGGCCTTGATCTGGTCGCCCACACGGACCAGCGGACGCTGCGTGATGCAGGTCGACTGGTTCGAGCGCTGGAATTTCGAGAGGCGGTAGATGTCGACGCCCGGCTTGGAGGCGTCGGTTTCTTCTGTGGCGCGGATGACGATACGCGTCGCGTCCACCTGCTCGACGACGCCGGTGCGCTTCGCGGCGATCGCCGCACCCGAGTCATGTGCAACGACACCTTCCATGCCGGTGCCGACGAGCGGCGCCTCGGCCTGGATCAGCGGCACGGCCTGGCGCTGCATGTTGGCGCCCATCAGCGCGCGGTTCGCGTCGTCGTTCTCGATGAACGGGATCAGCGCCGCGGCGACCGACACCAACTGCTTCGGCGACACGTCGATGAAATCGACATTGTCGGCGTTTGTCATGATGAAGTCGCCGCCCTTGCGGCACGACACGAGCTCTTCGACGAAGCGACCCTTGCCGTCGACCTGCGCGTTCGCCTGGGCGATCGTATATTTCGACTCTTCCATCGCCGAGAGGTAGACGACCTCCTCGGTGACTTTGCGGTCCTTCACGCGACGATACGGGCTCTCGATGAAGCCGTATTTGTTCACGCGAGCAAAGGTCGCCAAGCTATTGATCAGACCGATGTTCGGTCCTTCCGGCGTCTCGATCGGGCAGATGCGGCCATAGTGCGTCGGGTGCACGTCGCGCACCTCGAAGCCCGCGCGCTCGCGCGTCAGGCCGCCCGGCCCAAGCGCCGACATGCGGCGCTTGTGCGTGACTTCCGACAGCGGGTTCGTCTGGTCCATGAACTGCGAGAGCTGCGAGGAGCCGAAGAACTCGCGCACCGCGCCGGCCGCCGGCTTCGCGTTGATCAGGTCATGCGGCATGACGTTGTCGATCTCGACCGACGACATGCGCTCCTTGATGGCGCGCTCCATGCGCAGGAGACCGATGCGGTACTGGTTCTCCATGAGTTCGCCGACCGAACGCACACGGCGGTTGCCGAGATTGTCGATGTCGTCGATCTCGCCCTTCTGGTCGCGCAGCTCGGCCAGCGTCTTCACGACGGACAGGATGTCGTCCTTGCGGAGCACGCGGGTCGTGTCCGGCGCGTCGAGGCCGAGGCGCATGTTCATCTTCACGCGGCCGACCGACGAGAGGTCGTAGCGCTCCGGGTCGAAGAACAACCCCGAGAACATCGACTCCGCGGTTTCCAGCGTCGGCGGCTCACCGGGGCGCATGACGCGGTAGATTTCGATGAGCGCCTGCTCGCGGTTCTGGACCTTGTCGGCCATCAGCGTGTTGCGCAGATACGGCCCGATGGTGACGCCGTCGATGTCGAGCACCGGCAGGTCGTCGAAGCCCTCTTCTTCCAGCGCCTCGATGGTCGCGGCGGCGAGCTCGTCACCGGCCTCGGCGTAGATTTCGCCGGTCTCCGGGTTCACGAGGTCCATCGCCAGGAAGCGGCCGGACATGTCCTCGGCCGAGATGACGACCGACTTGACGCCGTCCTGGACCAGCTTGCGCACCGCCCGCGGGGTCAGCTTCGTGCCGGCCTCGACCACGACCTCGCCCGTCTTCGGGTTCAGCAGGTCCGCCACCGGCTTCCAGCCGCGCGCCTTGTCGGCATCGAGCGGCATCGCCCAGCCATACTTCGTCTTCTTGAACGACACGCGGTCGTAGAAGACGGCGAGAATCTCCTCCTGGTCCATGCCGAGCGCATAGAGCAGCGTCGTCGCCGGCAGCTTGCGGCGACGGTCGATGCGGACATGCACGATGTCCTTCGCGTCGAACTCGAAGTCCAGCCACGAGCCGCGATAGGGGATCACGCGCGCCGCGTAGAGCAGCTTGCCGGACGAGTGGGTCTTGCCCTTGTCGTGATCGAAGAAGACGCCCGGCGAGCGGTGCATCTGGCTGACGATCACGCGCTCGGTGCCGTTCACGACGAAGGTGCCGTGACGCGTCATGAGCGGCATGTCGCCCATGTAGACGTCCTGCTCCTTGATGTCCTTGACGGACTTGGCGCCGGTCTCCTGGTCGACCTCGAACACGATGAGGCGGAGCGTCACCTTCAGCGGGGCGGCGAAGGTCATGCCGCGCTGCTGGCATTCCTCGACGTCGTATTTCGGCTCCTCGAACTCGTACTTGACGTATTCGAGCGTCGCCGTCTCGTTGAAGTCCTTGATCGGGAAGACCGACCGGAACACGGCCTCGAGGCCCGTGTCGGTCCGGTCCGCCGCCGGCACGTCCATCTGCAGGAACTGGTCGTAGGACGCCTTTTGAACCTCGATCAGGTTCGGCATCTGGGCGACCTCGGCGATCTTGCCGAAGCTCTTGCGAATACGTTTGCGGCCGGTGAAGGACAGTGCAGCCATCGCGGGAAACCTCTCGACGTCCAGTACGTACAGCCCATGCGGGGCTCGAATTTCGGTCCGCCTTTCGTCGCGCTGAGGGCCGGGCCACCCTGCCCTTTCGCGCGCCCCACGCGGCGGCGTGGGGTTTTAGTCCTTTGAGACGCCGATGACCGCGCACCGCCTGGGATTTTCTCCCAGGCGGCACACGGCCTTCAGCACTCTCTGCCGGCGACCCGGCGCAAGGCCGGGCCTTCCGATTACTTCAGCTCGACCTTGGCGCCAGCGCCTTCGAGCTGCTTCTTGATCTTCTCGGCTTCGTCCTTGGGAAGGTCGGCCTTGACCTCCTTCGGGGCAGCCTCGACGAGGTCCTTGGCTTCCTTGAGGCCCAGGCCGGTGATCGCGCGCACTTCCTTGATCACGTTGATCTTGTTCGCACCCGCTTCGGCCAGGATCACGGTGAACTCCGTCTGCGCTTCCGCCGCCGGAGCCGCCGCAGCGCCAGCCGCCGGTCCGGCCGCCGCAACCGCCACCGGAGCCGCGGCGCTCACGCCCCACTTCTCCTCGAGCAGCTTCGACAGCTCAGCGGCTTCGAGCACGGTGAGGGCCGACAGGTCCTCGACGATCTTTTCAAGCTTCGACATCTATTTAAGTCCTTCAGGTCTCGATTGCGAGGTCTGGTGTAACACCCGCATTCCGTTGGGTTTTTCGACTAGGCCGCTTCTTCCTTGCGCGCATAGGCGGCGACGACTCGGGCCAATTGTCCGGCCGGCGCAGCGACCACGGAGGCCACTCTCTGCGCCGGGGCCTGGAGCAGACCCACGATCTTCGCCCGCAGCTCGTCCAGCGACGGCAGTTCGGCCAGGGCCTTCACCGCATCCGCATTCAGAGCCTGCTTGCCGAACACACCGCCGAGGATGACGAACTTGTCGTTCGTCTTGGCGAATGCGCTGGCAACCTTCGGGGCCGCGACCGGATCATTGGCATACGCAATGCCGGTCGGACCCTTGAACAGATGACTGACGTCGTCTGCTCCCTTTGCACTCAAGGCACGCAGGGCAAGATTGTTCTTCGCCACCTTGAACGTCGCGCCGGCCGCGTTCATGTCGCGGCGGAGCTTCGTCATCTGGGCGACAGTCATGCCCGTGTAGTGAGCGACCACTACGCTCCCGCTCGTCCCGAACACCTCTTCGAGCTGTTCGATCTGAGCGGCTTTCTGAGCTCTATCCACTCGTCGCTCCTCTCACTCATCGGCTTCCTTGCCTCGCGGCGCGGAAGGCCAGTTGCACCCGCACCGGCAACATGCCGGCGCGGTTCTGTCCCAGGGCCGACGAGGAGGCTTTACCCCTCGGATCTCGACACCTGTCTCATGCGGGCCTGGAGAAAATTCTCCGCATTAAGGGTCGCCGCTAACGCCTTGACCCACCTGCAATCTCGGACAGCAGATGTCGTAGCCGAAGCCACAACATCTCATCCGGAGCGTGGCTCGCGCCTCGCTCCGGAATTCTTCATCAGGCCGAAACGGTAGCCGTCTCGACCTTCACGCCCGGCCCCATGGTGGAGCTGAGCGCGATCTTCTTCAGATAGGTGCCCTTGGCACCCGTCGGCTTCGCCTTCACGACGCTGTCGACAAAGGCGCGGATGTTCGCCTTCAGCGCGTCCTCGGAGAAGCTCGCCTTGCCGACGCCGGCGTGGACGATGCCCGCCTTCTCGACGCGAAACTCGACCGAACCGCCCTTGGCCGCCTTGACGGCGCCTTCGACGTCCGGGGTCACCGTGCCGACCTTGGGGTTCGGCATCAGGCCGCGCGGGCCTAGCACCTTACCGAGGCGGCCGACGAGCGGCATCATGTCCGGCGTCGCGATGCAGCGGTCGAAATCGACCTTGCCCGACTGGACGATCTCCGCGAGGTCCTCGGCTCCGACGATGTCGGCGCCCGCTGCCTTCGCCTTGTCGGCGTTGGCGCCCTTGGCGAACACGGCGACGCGGACCGTACGGCCCGTGCCGCTCGGCAACGTGACGACGCCGCGCACCATCTGGTCGGCATGGCGCGGATCGACGCCGAGGTTCAGGGCGATCTCGATCGTCTCGTCGAACTTCGCGATGGCGCGCTCCTTCACGAGCTTCACCGCCTCGTCGAGCGTGTAGTCCTTGCGGGAGTCGATGCCTTCGCGGCTCTTCGCGACGCGCTTTGCGATCTTGGCCATCGGTCTTACTCCCCGCGCACCTGGAGGCCCATCGAGCGGGCCGAGCCGGCAATGATCTTCGCGGCCGCGTCGATCGACGTGGCGTTTAGATCCTTCATCTTCGCTTCCGCGATCTTCCTGACGTCGGCCATCGACACGGTGCCCTTCGATTCGAGGCCCGGCTTCTTCGAGCCGGAGTCGATCTTGGCGGCCTTCTTCAGGAAGTAGCTCGCCGGCGGCGTCTTCATCTCGAACGTGAAGGACTTGTCGCCGAATGCCGTGATCACCACGGGAATCGGCATGCCTTTCTCGTAGTCCGGACCCGACGTCTTGGCGTTGAACGCCTTGCAGAACTCCATGATGTTGAGGCCACGCTGACCGAGCGCCGGACCGATCGGCGGCGACGGATTGGCGGAGCCTGCCGGCACCTGGAGCTTGATGTACCCGATTACCTTCTTTGCCATCTTTCTCTCCTCATAGGCGGAGTGCGCGGTACAACCCTGGCCGGGCCTCCCGCACGGTTTCCAGCCAGATCAGGTCTTCTCGACCTGGCTGTATTCGAGCTCGACGGGTGTCGCGCGTCCGAAGATCGACACGGCAACCACGAGCCTCGACTTTTCGGCATCGACCTTCTCGACCGTGCCGTTGAACGACTGGAACGGACCGTCGATGACCTTGACCTGCTCGCCCACGTCGTAGTTGACGGTGGACTTCGGCCGTTCGACGCCTTCCTTCACCTGATTCAGGATCCGCGCGACTTCCGCCTCGCTGATCGGCTGCGGCTTGTGGCCGCCGCCGAGGAACCCGGTCACCTTCGGCGTGTGCTTGACGAGCAGAAACGCCTCGTCGCTCATCGCCATCTTCACCAGCACATAGCCCGGATAGAACTTGCGCTCAGCATTGACCTTCTGATTGCGGCGGACCTCGGTGACGCTCTCCATCGGCACGAGGACTTCCTCGAACGCGTCCTTGAGGCCCTTCTGTTCGGCCTGCCGCTTGATCTCCTCGGCCACCTTCCGCTCGAAGTTCGAGTAGGTGTGGACGATGTACCAGCGGTGCGGCCTGGTCTCTGTCGCGGCTTGGCTCATGGCGCCGTTCCTCAAACCGTCAGCAACTGTCGCACGGCGAAGGCGATGACGCTGTCGGCCACGAAGAAGAAGACCGTGGAGAGCGCGACCATGATGAACACCATCACCGTCGTCACCACCCACTCGCGGCGCGTCGGCCACGTCACCTTGGACGTTTCCGTGCGCACCTGACGGAAGAACTCCACCGGGCTCACGCGCGGCTTCGTTTCCTTCACGTCCTTCTCTTTGTCTTTCGTATCAACAGCCATGATCGATCAGGCGTCCGTCGCAGTAGGTGGCAGGAGTGGAGGGACTCGAACCCCCGGCCCTCGGTTTTGGAGACCGATGCTCTACCAGCTGAGCTACACTCCTACGGCGATGCGTCTGCCCTCTTCCTTCGTAGCGCTTCGTGCGGCGGTCTGTTTATTTCGTGATTTTGGAGACGACGCCTGATCCGACGGTCCGGCCGCCTTCGCGGATGGCGAAGCGCAGCTTCTCTTCCATCGCGATCGGCACGATCAGCTCGATGTTCATCGTGATGTTGTCCCCCGGCATCACCATCTCGGTGCCTTCCGGAAGCTTCACGATCCCCGTCACGTCCGTCGTGCGGAAATAGAACTGCGGCCGGTAATTGTCGAAAAACGGCGTGTGCCGCCCGCCCTCTTCCTTCGTGAGCACGTAGACCTCGCACTCGAAATGCGTGTGCGGAGTGATGGAACCGGGCTTGGCGAGCACCTGGCCGCGCTCGACCTCCTCGCGCTTCGTGCCACGCAGCAGCACGCCCACGTTATCGCCGGCCTGCCCCTCATCGAGGAGCTTCCTGAACATCTCCACACCCGTGCAGGTGGTCTTCACGGTCGGGCG
>JADZAK010000210.1 GCA_020852595.1 Rhodospirillaceae bacterium | reverse complement strand
ATTGTTCCGGGATTGAGCAAGCGGCGCAAAAAAGAAAGAGCCCGCGATGGCGGACGATTTCGAAAAGAGAACGTGAGAGACGATTTTCGCGTTTAGCGCTTCGAGAGATGGCGTCTCCCGCATCAATGCGATGAGAGAGAGCGGCGATGATGTTGGACGTGATGATGTTGGAGAGGTACGAACCTGTTCTTCGGGCCGCGCGGCGAAGGCATGAGGTTGCGAGTGCGTACCATTGAGCTGCGTTTGAGGCCCATTCGGGCTGCGTAACTTGCGTGTATCAGGTTGGAATTTTTAAGAACGGAAAAACCCGCAGTTGATTCTTCAGTCCGCAGTCTTTTCTCTCGCGCCGGACGTCTGTATACCCGGCCCCTTCAGCGCAATCGTGAATCTGCGGAGGTGACTCCGCGTGGCCGAACGGGTTCGATACGGCGGGGCGAAGCGCGCACCACAAGGGGACTAAAAATGGACAGCGCCACAGTGACGCCGCCCGCCGGCGATCAAGACGATGTCGCTTTCTTCGGAAGCATCGGACTGTTCCGCGAAGTGCCGGCGGACCAGCTCGTCACCATGATGGGCCTGATGAAGCGCGAACACTTCGCGGCGGGCTCCATCATCTTGAAGGAGGGCGACGCGACCAACGATCTTCTGATCGTGCGCGCGGGCGAGGTCGAGGTGTTCGTGATCAAGAAAGACGAGCGGCTTCACATCACCAATCTCGGCCCCGGATCGTACTTCGGGGAAATGTCGGTGTTTGACGATTATCCGCGCTCGGCCAACGTGTCGGCAACTACGGACGTCGTGGCGCTCAGGATCGACCGCGACGCCTTCCGCGCGTTCCTGCGCGGCAATCCGGCGGCGCTTTACCAGATGTGCGCGGTGTTCAGCCATCGCCTCCGCAATACGAACTCCGCGCTTGCCCGGCACTGACCGGCCGCGTTCGGACCGGCCACGGAATTTGTACGCCGTGGACCTTGGCGCGCCGGTCACGCATCACGCGGCTTTTCGCAGCGTGAAGTCCACATGCACCGCGTCATAGGGAAAGACCACGCGTCCGCTGTCGGTGCGATCCAGCACGCCCGCAACCACAAGCGCCCGCACGTCGCCATGCACGGCCTTCACGTCGCGGTCAACGCGGCGGGCAATCTCGCGGATGGTCATTTCGCCCTGCCCGGTCATGGCCTGCAATATGTCCCATCGCTTGGCGGTCAGCACTTTCCACAGCAATTCGATGGTGGCAAAGCTGATGAACTCGCCAACCTTCTCGCCGCCAAAGGCGGCGGCCACCTGACGTTGGGTCTCCTCAATCGAGGAGACGCCGAGTGTTACGGTTCTCATCGTCCTGCCCTCCATTCCGCTACGTCCTTCCAAAAGTCTGCTTGCAGGGTCGCCAGATCGGTGAAGCGGTAGGCCACCTCGCGTTCGCCGACGTGCTTGTGATCGCCCTTGTGATCGCCCTTGCCGGCCTCGTTGTCGTAGCGCAGCAAGCAAACGCCGTCCGCCACTAAGGCCAACCGATATTTGAAGCCGTGTTTGCTGCCACGCGCGGCATCAGGCACGCGCCAGATCACCATTTCCACGAACGCCGTCTCCGACAAGCCCTCACGTTTATGGAACAACAGTTCGGCTTTCATGTTGGAGTTTATACCAACAAGTCAGAACGTTGTCAATTACTCCAACAACGCCCCCGATCGCGATTTTGTTCCTAGCCGCCCCTGGTCCGCTATTGCAGGCAGGGCCGGACACCGGCCGTCACCGCAATGATCCGGGTGAGCGGGTATTCCTGCTGAAAGTCCCTGATGATCTCGATGCTTCCTTGTTCGGCATGATGATGTCGGGAATCACAAGGCCGGCCGGCGTGCGGCGCTGCAAGGTGAGGCCGTGGCCGCCGTCGTGCGCGGCCTCAACTTCGTGCCCCTCCTCTTCAAGGACGGCACGCACCTGGAGACGGAAATCTTCGTCATCGTCAATGATGAGGATACGGGCCACGTCAATCGCGCCGACACCGCTTAGGAAAGATGCCCATATCAAAACCACGTTGCGCGGTCACGCGCCGGTGGTTCAGTTCAAGGAGAAATGACGATGGCGAGAAAACGCGCCGACCGTAAGAGTCGCAAGAACACGGTTCGTTTCAAGGATGAAACCTCACCATCGAACACGAGGGCCTGACGAGCACGGTCGAGGGGTTGTCGGGCTGGCGCATGGGAATGGGCTCCTGACCCTGCACGGCGCGCTAGACCATATCATCCCGTCCTAAAGGTTGCCATTTCGGGGCAGCCACCATATCATATAATTATATGCTTTAAGTGTGAGAGGTTTTTATGCGTACCCCGACCATAGACCTGAGTGAAATCCATCCGATGACGGATTTCCTGAGAAACGCCAAAGACTATGCCCAGCGCCTCAAGAAGACGGGGCAACCCGCCGTACTGACCGTCAACGGGCAGGCCGAGTTGGTCGTGCAAGATGCCAAATCCTATCAGGAACTCCTCTCGAAAGCGCAGGAAGCGGACGATCTACGCCGCT
>JADZAK010000209.1 GCA_020852595.1 Rhodospirillaceae bacterium | reverse complement strand
GCGCTCGGGTTCGGTTTCTCTTTCTCCGCCTATGCGGGCGTGGTGCCGCTGCGAATCGGCACGGTCGGCGCGGGCCGCATGGGCAGCGCGCTCGGATCCGTGTTCGTGAAAGCCGGGCACGACGTGATGTTCTCCTCGCGCAACCCCAGCGAACTCAAAGATATGGTCGCCGCTCTCGGATCCAAGGCCAAAGCGGGAACGGTGGAAGAGGCGATCGCATTTGCCGAAGTGCCGATCCTGCTCGTGCCCTATAGTGCCATGCCGGAGATCGCCAAGGTGCACGGCACCGCGCTGGCGGCGAAGCCACTCGTGATCGATGTCAGCAACCCCATCGTCCCGCGCGACGGCGCGGTCGGTGAAAAAGCGCGCCAACAGGGTCCCGGCCTCTTCCTCGCCGATTTGATGCCCGGCGTGAAACTGGTCCGCGCCTTCAACGCCATCAACTTCGCCGCGGTCGGCGAATTGTCCGAGCGCAGCGAGAAGGTCGGCGTGCCCATCGCCGGGGATGATCCCAAGGCCTTGGAGATCGCCTCCACCCTGATCCGCGGCATCGGCTTCGAACCGGTGACCGTGGGCAACCTCGCCTTTGGCCGCCACCTCCTGCCGGGCCAACCCCTGGGCGGCGTCCACGCGCCGGCCGAGCTGAAACAGATCGCCGCAACCCTGAAGTAAACATGGCCTCTATGACGCCACAGTTGCCGGTGTATTCTCCCGGCCATGTTGGCTGGGGACGCTGAAACCGCGCCGCCGCCCGATTATTCGGGCCGCGTTGCATCCAAACACGCGCTTGCATTCATCTACGCCTTCGTGGTGCTGGATGTGCTGTCCTTTGGCCTGATCATTCCGGTCTTCCCAAAGCTCGTTGAACAGTTCACCGGCAGCACCGCGGTCGCCGCCAGCACCCTCGGCGTTTTCAGTTCCAGCTGGGCGCTGATGCAGTTTCTGTTCTCGCCCATGGCCGGCGTGTTGTCGGACCGCTTCGGCCGCCGTCCGGTGCTGCTGCTCTCCTGCACGGGTCTTGGTCTCGACTTTCTCATGATGGCGCTGGCGCCGAACCTGTGGTGGCTCTGGCTCGGGCGCATCGTCTCCGGCCTCACCATGGCCAGTTTTTCGACCTCCAGCGCCTATATCGCCGACGTCACGCCGCTGGAAAAACGCGCCGGCGCTTACGGCATGCTGGGCGCGGCCTTCGGCCTCGGTTTCATTCTCGGCCCCGCGCTTGGCGGCGTGCTCGCCAGCATCGATCTGCGTTTGCCGTTCTTCATCGCCGCCGGGGCGGCGCTCGTGAACGCGCTCTACGGCATCTTCGTCCTGCCGGAATCGTTGCCGCGCGAGCGCCGCGCGGTGAAGTTCGAATGGCGGCGCGCCAATCCGGTCGGCGCGCTTATTCTTTTGCGGTCCAATACGCAGCTCACGGGCTTCGCCGCCGTGCATTTCTGCCTGACGCTGATGCACAACGTGTTCCCCAGCATCTTCGTCCTCTACGCCGGCATGCGCTACGGCTGGGGTGACATGGAAGTCGGCCTCGTTCTCGCCGGCGTCGGCGCGTGTAACATCATCGTGATGGGCGGGCTCGTGAAGCCGGTCGTGAAGCGCTTTGGCGAACGCGCCGCGATCCTGACGGGCCTCTCGAGCGGAGCTATCGGTGTCACGTTTTACGCCTTCGCCGACACGGCCGCGCTGTTCTGGTTCGCCGTTCCTTTCGCCGCGCTGATGAGCCTCCAGGCGCCCGCGATGCAGGGCATGATGACGCGCCTGGTGGCGCCCTCGGAGCAGGGCCTCCTGCAAGGCGCGACCTCCAGCATCAACGGCATTACGGGGATGGTGGGGCCGATCGTCTTCACCCAGATTTTCGCCTATGCCATCGCGCCGGAACGCGCGGCGCCTTTTCCCGGCGCGCCTTTCCTCTTGGCCGGCATGATCCTGTGGTTCGCGTTCGGCCTCGCGGCCTGGGTTACACGGCCGCGCGAGGCCGAAGAGGCGGCGGTGGCCGCGGACGCGTGAGCGGGCCTCAAGGAGGTTAAAGCCCGCAACTTTCCGGCCGCGCCGCTCGTTCCTAACAACCACCGTCTCATCTTTGTTGTATGATGGTGGGCGAACTTCGAAGAGGGGCTTCCCGTATGACGTATCTACGCACCGTATTCCTGACGCTCGCACTGGCCTTTGGGTTCGTCACGATGGCCGCGCCGCCGGTTCAGGCCGCGTCGGCCGCGAACATCAATAAGGACGCCGACCAGGCGCTGAGCACCCTCACCAAGGACCATGAGATCGCCTCGGCCATCGCCGCGAAAGCGCGGGCCGTGCTCATTTTCCCGAATATCGTCAAAGCGGGCCTTGGCTTCGGCGGGAGCTACGGCGAAGGCGTACTGCGCCAGGGCGGCAAGAACGTCGCCTACTACAATTCGGTCTCCGGCTCCTTCGGTCTTCAGATCGGCGCGCAGACCTATGGCTATGTGGTTTTCCTGATGAACGACAGCGCGGTGAAATTCCTGCGCGAGTCCAAGGGCTGGGAAATCGGCGTCGGTCCTACCGTCGTGGTGGTCAACGAAGGCGTCGCCAAGAACCTGTCCTCCACGACGCTGCAAGACGATGCCTACGCCTTCATTTTCGGCCAGCAAGGCCTGATGGCCGGCGTATCCATCGAAGGCTCCAAGGTCTCCAAGATCGACCGCTAGGGGTCCTTTCACGAGGTCGCGCGCGGTCGTCCGCCGCCAAATTTTGGTAATAATTTGCGCGGCGCCTGGGCTAGGCTCATGCCTCAACCACGTTCGTGGTTGATCGTCATGAGGAGGTGGGGACCGCAAATGACCAAAACTCTCGGCATGAAAAATTGGACTTCGCGTTTCGCGCTGGTCGCGGCGATGGGTGCTGCGCTTTTCGCGGCGGCGCCAGATGCCGCCGCGCGCCCGGTGGACATGGAACTTGCGAGTGTCGCGGAGCTCAAAGCCGCGATGGAAGCCGGCACGCTCACCGCCGAGAAGCTCACCCAGCTCTGCCTCGAGCGTATCGCCGCTTACGACCGCGCCGGTCCGAAGCTGCACGCCGTCATGGCGCTCAATCCCAAGGCCATCGAAATCGCGCGGGCGCTCGATGCCGAACGCAAGGCGGGTAAAGTGCGCGGGCCCTTGCACGGCATTCCGGTGATCCTGAAGGACAACATCGACACCGTCGATATGCCCACCACCGGCGGCTCGGTCATGCTGGAAGGCAACATGGCGCCCGACGACGCAGCCCTGGTGAAGAAGTTGCGCGACGGTGGCGCCATCATCCTCGCCAAGGTGAACCTCGGTGAATTCGCCAACGGCTCGCAAAGCTCGCTGGGCGGCCAGTCCCTCAATCCGCATGATCTGACGCGCATCCCGGCCGGCTCCTCGGGCGGCACCGGCGTCGGCATCGCGGCCGGTTACGCGCCGGTCGGCATCGGCACCGACACCGGCGGTTCCATTCGTGGTCCATCGTTCGTGAACGGCATTGTCGGCTTGAAACCCACCCACGGCCTCATCAGCCGCGACGGCATCATTCCGCTGGGTCTGTCGCTCGATACCGGCGGCCCGATGACCCGCAGCGTCTCCGACCTTGCGATTGCGCTGGGCGTGATGACCGGCGTCGATGCGGCCGACGACGCCACCAAGAAAAGCCAAGGCAAGTTCGAGACGGACTACACGAAATTCCTAAAAGCGGACGCGCTGAAGGGCGCGCGCATCGGCGTGCTGCGCGACTTCAAGGGGGACGATCCGGACGTGGATTGGATCTTTGAAGCCTCGTTGAAAGCGATGCAGAAGGCCGGCGCCACACTGGTCGATGTGCGCTATCCGAAGTGGTTCCTCGATTCACAAACCCAGGCGACTTACTCGATCTTTCCGCCTGAGTTCCGCGCCCAGCTCGCCCAGTATCTGAAGACGACGGGTCCGAAGTATCCCAAGAGCGTCGAGGAGATGCTGGCGCGTGCTTATGAAATGCCCAGCATGGGCAAGGACGGCGCCGGCCCCAATCCGTTCCGCTGGAACAACTTCATCACCCGCGATCTCGCCATGGGCACGATGGACGATCCCGCCTACAAGGCCGCGGTCGAATACTACATGCCGATGTCCCGCGCGCTGGTCGAAGGCCTGATGGCGAAGGATAAACTCGACGCCTTCGTCTATCCGACCCAGACGCGCCGCGCGGCGCGCATCGCCGAACCGCTCGGCGGCGGCATCCCCTCGGCGCCCGCGCCGACCGGGATCGCGAACCTGACCGGCTTTCCGGATTTGATCGTGCCGGCGGGTTTCACCACCGACGATCTGCCGGTGACGGTCTCGTTCTTCGGACTGGCGTTCAGCGAACCGAAACTGATCGGCCTCGCCTACAGCTTTGAACAGGCGACGAAGGCGATCCGCCGTCCGGTGAACACGCCCGGCATCGCGGGCGCCACGGTCGAAATCGCGAGCAAATAGGGGATGATCATGAAAAACCGTATCAGCGCGTACGCCCTCATCGCCGCCCTGTTCGCCGCCGCGCCGGCCGCGGCCAAATCGGTGGAGTTCGATCAGGCGACCATCGGCGAGCTGAAAGCCGCCATGGACTCAGGTTCGCTCACCGCCGAGCAGCTGATGGAGATGTGCCTCGCGCGCATCAAGGCCTTCGACCGCGCGGGGCCGAAGCTTCACGCCGTCATCACCTTGAACCCGAAAGCCATGGAAACCGCGAAGCAGCTCGACGCCGAGCGTAAAGCCGGCAAGGTGCGCGGCCCGCTCCACGGCATTCCGGTCGTGCTGAAAGACAATATCGATACCTTCGACATGCAGACCACGGGCGGTTCCGTGCTGCTCGAAGGTTCGGTTCCGCCGGACGACGCGGCGCTGGTGAAGAAGCTGCGGGACGGCGGCGCCATCATCCTCGCCAAGGTGAACCTCGGCGAGTTCGCCAACGGCTCGCAAAGCTCCATGGGCGGCCAGTCGCTCAATCCGCACGATCTGTCCCGCACGCCGGCCGGTTCGTCGGGCGGCACGGGTGTCTCGATTGCCGCCGGTTATGCGCCGCTCGGCATCGGCACCGATACGGGCGGCTCCATTCGCGGCCCGTCCAATGTGAACGGCATCGTCGGCCTGAAGCCGACCCACGGCCTCATCAGCCGCGACGGTATCATTCCGCTGGCGCTGTCGCTCGATACCGGCGGCCCGATGGCGCGCAGCGTCTACGACGTCGCCGTTGCTCTGGGCGTGATGACCGGCATCGATCCGAACGACGACGCCACCAAGAAGAGCCAGGGTAAGTTCGAGAAGGACTACACGAAATTTCTAAAAGCCGATGCGCTCAAGGGCGCCCGAATCGGCGTCGCGCGCGACTTCATGGGCGCGGACCCGGATGTGGACTTCATCTTTGAAGCCTCGCTGAAGGCGATGCAGAAGGCCGGGGCCACGCTGGTCGACGTGCGCTATCCGAAATGGTTCCTCGATTCCAACCGCACCGCCACCTACACGCTGTTCCCGCCCGAGTTCGACAAACAGCTGGGCGATTATCTCAAGACCCTGAAGCCCGGGGTCCCGCGTTCGCTCGATGAGATGATCGAGAAATCCTACACCTACACGAGCATGGGCGAGGACGGCAAAGGTCCGAACCCGACCCGCTGGCGCGCCTTCGTTGAACGCGACAAGGCGAACGGCACCATGACCGACCCGGGTTATCTCGCGCTGGTGAACTATTACATGCCGATGACCAAGGCGCTCACCGAAGGCATCATCGCCAAGGATAAGTTGGATGCCATCGTCTATCCGACCAGCGCGCGCCGCCCCGAACGCATCGCCGACGATGTGTCCACGCCGATGCCGCGTGGCCCTTCGGTCGGCTCTCCGACCAGCATCGCCAACCTCTCCGGCTCGCCCGATCTGATCGTGCCCGCCGGTTTCACAACCGACGACCTTCCGGTCACCATCTCGTTCTTCGGGCCGAACTTCAGCGAACCGAAGCTGCTTGCGCTCGGGTATGCCTTTGAACAGGCCACACATGCCATCCGCCGCCCGGTGAATACACCTGCGCTTTTCGGGGGAACTATCGAAGTGCCGGGCCGCGATATGGCGTCGGCGAAGTAACGTTCATAGTCAGTGGGGACCATATGAAACACGGTATTTCAAAACTCGCGCTCGCCTGTGCGCTCGCGGGCGCGCTCTTTGCCGCCACGCCCTCGCACGCCAAGCCCGTCGAGTTCGACCAGGCGTCCATCGCTGAACTTCAGGCCGCCATGGCGGCCGGCACGCTGACCGCCGAGAAACTCACCCAGATGTGTCTCGACCGCATCGCCGCTTTCGACCGCGCCGGTCCGAAGGTGCATGCGGTGATGGCCGTCAATCCCAAGGCGCTGGAGATCGCCCGCGCGCTCGACGCCGAACGCAAAGCCGGCAAGGTGCGCGGCCCGCTGCACGGCATCCCCGTGCTGATGAAGGACAACTACGATACGGCCGACATGCCCACCACCGGCGGCTCGGTGCTGCTGGAAGGCAATATGGCGCCCGATGACGCCTACATGGTGAAGAAGCTGCGTGACGCCGGCGCGATCATCTTCGCCAAGGTGAACCTCGGCGAGTTCGCCAACGGCGGCCAGAGCTCGCTCGGCGGCCAGTCCTTGAACCCGCACGATCTCACCCGCACGCCGGCCGGATCGTCGGGCGGCACGGGCGTGGCGATCGCCGCCGGTTTTGCGCCGCTCGGCCTCGGCACCGATACGGGCGGCTCGATCCGCGGGCCTTCGTCCGTGAACGGCATCGTCGGTCTGAAGCCGACTCACGGTCTCCTCAGCCGCGACGGCATCATCCCACTCGCGCTGTCGCTCGACACCGGCGGCCCGATGGCCCGCAGCGTCTCGGACGTCGCGGTCTCTCTCGGCATCATGACCGGCGTCGATCCGGCGGACGACGCCACCAAGAAGAGCCAGGGCAAGTTCGAGAAGGATTACACCAAGTTCCTCAAAGCCGACGCGCTCAAGGGCGCCCGCATCGGTGTCGCGCGCGATTTCACCGGCGCCGATCCGGATGTGGATTGGGTGTTCGAGGCCGCGCTCAAAGCCATGGAAAAGGCCGGCGCGACCCTCGTGAACGTGCGTTATCCGAAGTGGTTCCTCGATTCCTCGAACCAGGCCGTGTTCACGCTCTATCCGGCCGAGTTCAAGGTGCAGATCGCCGACTACCTGAAGACCACGGGGCCGAAGTATCCCAAGAATCTCGATCAACTGATCGAAGCGGCGGAGAACTACCGCAGCATGGGCAAGGACGGCGCGGGGCCGAACCTGTCGCGCTGGACGTATTTCAAGAACGTGGAAGCCAAAGCCGATGCGCTCACCGATCCGCGCTATCTGGCCTTGAAGAACTACTACCTGCCGATGACCTCGGCGCTGATCGAAGGCATTGTCGCCAAGGAAAAACTGGACGCCATCGTCTATCCGACCCAGACGCGCCGCCCGGCCCAGATCGCCGCGCCCCCGGGCCCGCCGCTCGGCTCCACGCCGAGCCCGACCGGAATCGCCAACCTCGCGGGTTTCCCGGACCTGATCGTGCCCGCGGGTTTCACCACCGACGATCTGCCGGTCACCGTTTCATTCTTTGGCCCGGCCTTCAGCGAACCGAAGCTGCTGGCGCTTGGCTACGCGTTTGAACAGGCCACGCACGCGCTGCGCCGCCCCGTGAATACGCCGGCGCTCGCGAATGCCACGATCGATGTGAAG
>JADZAK010000208.1 GCA_020852595.1 Rhodospirillaceae bacterium | reverse complement strand
GCGCGCCGCCCCTTTTCGAAAGTCAAATCGCTAAACGCAACTTACATCTTGAAGCGGATACCAGCACGGAACACGCGGCCGTTCTGGTCGTAGTTGAGCGGGTTGGACACCGTGATGTCCGCCGCGAAGTTACCCGTACCGGCAACGATCCCAGGGTCCGTATTGAAAAGATTGCGGACGTTGAGGAAGGTTTCGATCGAGGTTTCTTCATCCGCGCCCAACAGGAAATTATAGCTGAGCGAGAGATCGTAATAAGTGGCCGACGGAAGGGAGTTGATGTTGATCGTCTGATTGGCGGTCGTGGACGTCGGACAGCCGGTCGTACATTCGATCCACGCGTTGTTGAACTTCCCGGCGCTGACGCCGCGGGCAAGGAAGTTGGCGTGGAACGGGCCGTTGTCGTAGCCGATAGACGCCGACCAGCGCCAATCCGGCGGGCCACCTCCGTTGTTTTCGCCGGCGGTATCGGTTGGCGGCGTGAGCGTATTGTTCTGGTAGTTCTTCAGGTAACGCGTCGCGAGGACGCGGAACTGCAGACCACCGTCCCAATCGTCTACGATGCTCGACAGCGGAAGCTGATAACCGGTTTCGAAGTCGATACCGCGCACGAGTTGCTGCGCGAGGTTGAACGGCTGCACGAAAATCTGGTTGTCGAACGGCGACCCGGTGGAGACCAGCGGACGGCCGCCGTTGATCGCATCGCAGAACGCCTGGTTTCCCTGGAAGCACACATCCACGACCTGCTGCGCCGAGACGGTGGTGATCGCATCCGTCAGGTCGATGTTCCAGTAGTCCACCGAGGCGCTGAAGCCAGGGATGAACGTCGGCTGGAAGACCACGCCGAGACCGGTGGCGTCCGCCTTTTCAGGCTTCAGGTTCGAGTTGCCCTTGGTGGTACCGAGGTACTGGACCGACAAGCGCGTGACAGGATCGATGATGTTGTTCGTGGTGGTCGAACCCGCATTGTAGAGATCGTTCAGGTTCGGAGCACGAATGTCGCGCGAACGCGTGGCGCGGAAGGTCAGGTCCGAGACCGGAGAATAGGTGAGACCGACTTTCCACGTCGTGACGTAGCCCGAGCTGCTGTAGTCCGTGGCGCGGACGGCGCCGTTGAAATCCAGCGTTTCGGCCCAGGCTTGATCGCGCGCGAGAGGCACGACTGTTTCGAAGAAGCCTTCGGTCACCTTGTACTCGCCGATGGTCGGGCGATAGTTGCCGGCGTACCACGGGTTATTCTCGTAGTTATCGGCGCTGACGAAACCATCGGCGACTTCGGCGCGATGTTCCGCGCCCGCGGCGATCGAGACAGAGCCCGCCCACGTTTCGAACGGCTCGCCTTGGATCGAGGCCGCGAACACGTCCTGCTTGAAGCGCTGATAGCGGTAGGGAATGCCGAGCACGTAGTTGAGCGCGGCGTCGGAGTTCACGCCGATCCCGAACGGATTGTACGGCACGCAGTTCGGATCGTCGTTCGTGGTGACGGCATCCGCGTTCACGCGGCAAACGATGGCGCCGTTCGCATTACGTACGGAATCGACCGCTTTGTTGAAGAGATTCGTGTTGCGGCTGCGGTCGACACGGTTCGAGTTACGCGACACGCCCGTTTGATAGTAGGCGTCCCACGTCCACTCGGTATTCATCGCTTCGAAGGCGCCGTTGATGCCAACGACGTTGCGGATGGTGTCGCGCCCGTCGCGCAGGCCGTTGCGGCCCATGTCCTGGAAGCTGTGACCGATGGTAAGGCTTGTCAGACCGAGCGCCGCGGCGCGCGAGGCAACTTCCGCCGGCAGGTACGGGTTCTGCGCCGACACATTGATGCCGCCGAAGAACAGGTTGCCGTAAGCGTAGGTCAAGCTGTCGATGTGATACCAGTTGGACTGGAGGAACACTTCGACGTTGTCGGTGACCTGGTAGCTGAGACGCGTGAACACGTTCTGACGCGACAGGCGCGGCTCAAGAGTCGCCCCGAGATCGATGTGAACGTCCTGCGCCTTCCATTCGCCGCCCTGCATCAGCGCGCCTGCGATGAGCGGGCCGAAGCTGAGATTATAAGGCGTGCCGCCAGGTCCGAAGGCGATACCCTTCAGCGGTCCGCTCGCGATCACGCCGCCCTTGGTCATGTTCCACGCGGACACATGATCGAGCAGCAGGTTGGCAGGCTGGCCGTTGGTGGCCGTGTAGTTCGGGTTCGTGACGATCTGCCAACCCTGTTCGTTCCAATCGCGGTGCGCGAGCAGGATGCCGTTGTTCCGGTTGATATTGCCGCTGATGACGAAATGCCCCTTACCGCCGGCAAAGCTGGTGCCGGCCGTCAGCGCAACCTTGTAGGCCGCATCGTCACCGTAGGTGGTAATGCCGCCCGAGACTTCACCCTTCACGCCGACGAATTTGTTGTCGAGCACGAAGTTGACGACGCCCGCCACAGCGTCCGAGCCGTAGGCCGACGATGCACCGCCGGTGACGACGTCCACGCGCGTGATGAGCTGCTCCGGCACGGTCGCGATGTCGACCACGCCGGCCGGCGTGGAGCCGACCGAGCGCTGGCCGTTGACCAGCACGAGCGTGCGGTTGGTGCCGAGGTTGCGCAAGTTGACTGACGCCGTGCCCGGGGCGCCGCCGCTGTTACGCGTGCTGCTGGCCGGCGTGTAGTTGCCGGAGAAGGTCGGGACGGTATTGAGGTATTCAATGACCGACGGAGCGGCCTGTTGTTCAAGCTGCTCGACGCCCACCACTGTCGTCGGCGTCGGGGCTTCGTAACCGTCGCGCACGATGCGCGTGCCGGTGACGACGATCTCTTCAGCCGCGCCGGGTTCCGCGGCCGTTTGCTGCGCCCAGGCGCCGCCGGCCGCCATGGAGGACAGGACAATGGCGAGCACGGACGTGGAAGCCGTAATGCGGCTTCTCAGGCGCGGGGCTCCCGTTGCGGCGTGAGCGGCATCGCGTGTCGTAATGGTCTTGGTCATTAGTTCCCCTCTTTTGCTTAATACTTTTGACGGTCCGGCACTGCACGCCCTTGGCGATACGCCACAGGATCAGTTTCCCTTGGTCGTTTTATCGAAATTTAAGCCGTTAACGCCCCCACCCCGCTCCCCGCTTCGTTATTGCCCGGCGCTGCGCGCGAGGTCACCCAAGCGCGCCCCTTGCGCGACCGGCTTCTCCTCATCGCGGACGATAAAGACCTGCGCGAGGTCGGCAGGTTGCGTCGTCGGCACATGATCGACGATCTTGCCCTTGCACGTCTGAATGTACGCTTTGCCCCTCTTCATATCGATCCACTGCGAGCCACCGGGATCCCGTTGGAACCGATGGTATTGCCGACCGTATCGCTCAAGAGACGGCCGGCGTCGCGGCAGATCACCCCTGTGGCATCATCATCGTTCTCAAGACCGTCCAGTCCAGTCAATTCTATGAGCATACGGTTATAACGGTCAGTGATGATGAGCTTCGTGTCGTAAAAATTGTTGTCGGTGTCCGGACCGCGGAAGCACTCAATACAACCGAGCACGCGGAATAATTCAGTGTCGATGCCCTTCTCGCCCGCTGGGTTCGTGACGTCGTTGGCATGCGCCTTACCGTCGAGATTCATGCCGAGACCGAAGGGCAATACCGGCGACACCGCGCCGAAAGGAATTTTTCTTCATTCGATACGAACTCAAAGCGCTGCACCGCCCTTAATTATGAAGGGAGTGTGAAGTTGGCATATTATGCCAGCAACCGAGTTTATTTTACCCCTCCATGAGAAATTCTCAGGCACTTTTCTTAAATATTCTAAAGACTTAGCTAACTATCTCTCGCGGCCAAATGCTACACATGGCACCCCGCGAAAAAGCACGAAACCGACCGTCACGACAGGAGGCCGGTTCCGGGGCTCTCTTTTGGCAACCCGGCTGGGCCGCCTTTTGCCTCCCCCCCCCACCTGAGCCGACAGCTCACGGAATCCTTAGGAACGTCCTGCCTATTGTGCCGGAACGTCACGCACCGCGAGCGTGTATCGCCCTTATCATCCCCCGCTTGGCGCCGCGTTCCTTGGATTCCGGTTTAAGATAGCGGGCAAACGGCGAGGACGATTCCAGGCCGCAAGCTCAGGGATATCCGCGCCGAATATCTTCCGCGCCATACGCACCGCTATTCCGCGACTGAGATTTTCTGTACCCACGGTGAGAAACGCTCTCTAGCGTGCAGGATCACGCGATTGTAATTAATTAGGAGACCGTACACGCGCCGTTATGTGCGCACCTTTGATCAATTCGCCGCTCTCGTGAGATCAGCGTAACCGCCGGTGAGGACTTCATGATTCAATCTTCCAACCTTCGTGCAAATCTCGACCGCTTCCTCGCGACGATGGAAGCATCGGCACAGATCGGGATCGGCCGCGAAAATGGCCTGCGCCGGCTCGCATTGTCGGAAGCCGACCGCGACATGCGCGATCTGTTCGTGAAATGGTGCCGCGAGAGCGGTCTCAAAGTTTCGGTCGACGGAATTGGCAACATTTTCGGCCGGCGCGAAGGCCGTGAAGACCTTCCGCCGATCTTGATCGGCAGCCACCTCGATACGCAGGAAAACGGCGGCCGCTTCGACGGGATCGTGGGCGTACTCGCCGGCCTCGAAGTTCTGCGGCGTCTCAATGATCTCAACATCACCACCCGCCGCCCGATTGAGGTGGTGGACTGGACCAATGAAGAAGGCGCCCGCTTCTCGCCGCCGATGGTCGCCTCGGGCTGTTTCGTCGGCGACCACGACCTCGATTGGGCCCTCAACATCAAAGACGACGACGGTGTGAGCATCGGTGAAGCTCTGGATTCCATCGGCTATCGCGGCGCCATTCCGGTCGGAAAGCGTGAAGTCGACGGCTACTTCGAACTCCACATCGAGCAGGGCGATGAACTCGACCGCAACAACCGTGAAGTCGGCGTCGTCACGCACGGCTATAAGTCGCACGGCGTGCTCGTCGAATACCGCGGCGAAACCGCCCATACAGGTCCATGGCCGATGGAACGTCGCCGCAACGCGCTCGTCGCGGGCGCACGCCTGCTGACGGCCGTCGACGACATCGGCTGGGAGTATGCGAGCACCAGCGGCAAAGCGACCGCGGCACGGCTCATCGCTTCACCGAATAAGCCGGGTATCCTTTCCGATTGGGCGGAAGCCGTCTGCGACGTGAGGCACAACGATCCCGACGTCGCCGACCAGATGCGCGTGAAGATGATGAACGCCATCAACGACGCCGCCGGGCGCACAGGCTGCGCGGCCAGGGTGCTGAACACCTGGAGCTGGGGTGGCGATATCTTCGATCAGCAGATGGTCAAGACGGTGCGTGAGGCGGTCGGCAACCTAGGCTACAACAGTTGGGACCTACCGAGTCAGGCGGGACACGACGCCTATTTCCTCGCGCGCCACTTTCCAACAGCGATGATTTTCACGCCCTGTAAGGATGGCATTACGCATAACAACAATGAGCTCGCGACCGCGGCAATGATGGAGCCAGGGCTCAATGTCCTGCTTCACGCCGTGCTCGCGCGCGCCGATCGACCGTAACGTCTATACCCATCCTACCCGCGAGGACCGAAGGGCGGAGTTTTCCTACCGTCCCTCAATTGCTCTGCCGCCCACGAGAGAAATGTGCGCGGCAGAGCCTTTGGCGAAAGTTCGCGGCCGCTCGTGATATACATCCGATGCGGCGAGAAAGTGCTTTCCTTGAACGGCACGGTAAGCTTGCCGGCGTTTAAAAGATGCGACGCAGTGATATGGCTGGCAAGCGCCACACCATGGCCCTGCACAGCGGCCTGAACGGCCAGTGACGCATTGGAAAGCTTGAAGCTGCGGTAGCCGTCGAGAGGACCGCCCTCCGCGATCCGGAGCCACTTCCGCCATTCCTCACCCTGGTCACAGTGTAAGAGCGTGAAGCGTTGTAAATCGCCGATAACGTTGAATGGCCGACTACTGAGCAAGGCCGGGCTGCAGACCGGAAACAGCTCGATACTTGCCGACAAGTGAATCATACGATCCCTGGGCCGATGCATGGACAGGATCATTTGCAAGTCGCCGGACGGCACGCCGCTATCGGATCGCGGTAGCAAGATGAGTTCGATGTCGGGCCATCGCTGCTCGAATTGCTTGAGACGCGGCATAAGCCAAAGCGATCCTAATGTCGCGCCGACGGCGATCGACAACCGGCCTTTCGTTCCTTGTTTTCGAAGGGACCCGGTGACGCGCCTCAGATCGGTAAATATCTCTGTGAGCTGCCCGCTATATATTTGCCCCACTTCAGTCAGCTTGATGGGGGCGCCGCCTCCGTCGAACAAGACCGCTTTCAGATCACGCTGGAATGAGGCCAGGCTCTTCTGAATTTTCTTGGCGCTTATCCCCAGTTCTTCCGCGGCATTGGCAAATGAAATGTGCTGAGAGGCCGCTTCGAAAAGCGCCACACCGTCAGGATTGGGCAATTGCCGGCGCCTTATGTTCGGCACGTTGCCGTTTCCGGCCTTGCTCATTCGACGGCCTCCGCCGGATACGCGCCGAAACCCGGCACTCTGACGGGAAATTCGCTGGTGTCCTTCCGCCGCGACGTACTAACCGCGGTCGGCAAGCTCGCACCTGCCGGAGCATCCTGCGGCGCGGGAGCTTGTTCGGAGGCGCGAATATGTTGTTGCCGCTTGCGCACGCTGGTTTTTCGGAATTTTGGACGCCAAAATTCTTAATTTTCAGGCCTGCGCGTGCAATCGAGTTTGTCTGAGGGGGGCCTTAGAATTCCTCAACCATGGAGCCCGCTATGGCAGCTTACTTAGAGTTCGCCGGCAGAAAATACTGTTGGCCAACCATGCGCTTCGGATCGCCATTCCGTTTTGGAACGAGCTTCTGCGCACGGTTATTGTTGCCATCTACGACAAACAGATTGCCGTCTTTGTCGACGTCAAAGTTGTGAAGGTTATCCACCTCGCCTGGGTTCCCGCCAATAGCCCCCCAGTAAGTAACGAGTTGGCCATCCAAGTCAAACTTGGCCATGCGCTCGTAATCAGCGTCTGACATCCACAAGTATTGATCCTGCGAAACGAAGAGTCGCGTTGGGCTACCAACGTTCTTCCACTCTTCTACAAATTTCCCCGAAGCATCAAAAACCTGGATGCGATGATTGCGCCGGTCGGCGGCGTAGATTCGACCCTTTGCATCGATCGCAAGCGAGTGAACAAGGTCGAACTGGCCTGGACCGCTTCCCTTCGAGCCAAACTCCGAAATGTATTTTCCGTCTTTGTCGAACTTGGCGACGCGTCCATTCACATAGCCGTCTGCGACCAGGAACGATCCGTCGGGCAAGAATGCGAGCGATGAAGGCATGTTGAAGTGAGTTTTATCCCAGCCGGGGCCGCCCTTCTCCCCCAGCTTCATCACCACCTTTTTTCCGTCGTTGGTCAACTTAACGATTTGATGACCGAGATCCACGATCCAGATGTGGCGTTCCGCATCATACGGGCTGATGAAGGCGCTGTGTGGCATCTCGAAGAGATCGTTCCATTGCGCCCAGTCCTCGACCACCTCTCCTTCCGCGTTTAGCACTAGGATTTGGTGCAGATGCGGGAGCATATCCCGATTGAGTTTTGACAAGTCCGACTTCTCAGGCAGCACCTTCCCGGCGGCCGTCAGAATAGGACTAATCGGCGCCGCGCGCTTCTGATCCGCCGTCGTGACAATGATACGATTTGGGGTGTCTATCAGTATGCTCGTCGGCGGCTGCGCCCATCGGTCGACACCAGGCTTGAACCATCCAGCGACCGCTTCGTAAGGGCCCGTTTGATCGAGGCCGCCTTTTTCGGCCGCCGCGGCGGGTAAACCTAGGGCAAGCAAAGTGGCAACTGCCAATGTCACCGGAACCCCAGCTCGCGCTATTCCGCATATCACAGGCGTCATGGTTTCAATCCCTTGGAAACGCTTCGATGAATGCTGCACGCGGAGACACCGTCCCTCAAACGCGTTTGAAGGGGCCGCAAATCTTCTTGCGATATGACGTAGATGTATTGGGACGCGAGGCCCAGCTATCTACTTAGCTCCGAACGCTTCGGTTCATGCGCATTGCGACCGTCGTCTTGCGCAACCCGTTTGGGTGGATGGATAAGAAATACCTGCGCAAACTTTACGTCAATCGCCGCGGAGATACCGGTCATGTCACCGGTTTTCGGGTCGGGGAATCCATCGGCAAGTCGGCGCATTGCGCGCGAGAGCGAGGGCGAGGACGTTTGCCCGTAGCTTTGATGGTGGGTGGACCACGTCGTATTGAGATGCCTGCGAAAAGCATCGATATCAACGTATGCCCCAATGACACCTTGCGCGTCTTTTTGGTTCAGCCGGAGTTCGAACCGCGCGCCCTTGAGAACCTGAATCGAATTGGTGTCGAACACACCGGACCAGGGCAACACGAGATCTTTCGCTTCAGTCGTGAGCACGCCGTCGACGATTTTGGCTTTGAACGTTTGAACAAAATCCTTTGCAAATCGACCGTCAATCCGCTGCGTACCGCCTGGGTAAATTTCTCCCGACGCGTCGCTCAGCAGACTGTCTAGACCGCGATAGGTGGTTAACGTCACATCGTCGTCGTTTACCAAGTCATCGACCTCGGTCAATTCAATGAGCGTGCGATTGAAATTCAACCCCCTCAGGTCTTGAAGTTCGAACATATAAAATGAGCCGTCAGGCGCCCGATAATTTGCAACGCAGCCGATGGCGCGATGAAGCTGATTGTCCACCCCCCTCAGGCCGTCCGGGCTGGTGAAGTCGTTCGCGTCAACCCTGCCGTCAAGGTTTAGGCCCTTGGATATCTTTCCGCCGGCCTCATGAAACACAAAGCCATCCGGACCGGCCGCGGGAAACCATTGGTCACCTTCACGGTGCAGCCGGGTCTCCTTCTCCGTGCGTTTAACGCCATCGTCTGGAAACTGAATTTTGAACTGTTCTCGGGGGCCATCATTCAGGCCATTGGGGCACTCGGACTTATCCGGCGTCTGCTGAACGGCCCATGCGCGATATGTCATTGCGAACGCGATGGATCGATTTTGAAGACCGGGCGCATCCGCGAGCACCGGCTGGGAATATCCCGCAACCGCGGCCACTAAGCCGGTCCAACACATCGCCGTCCTTACACCGGTCTTGGCCTTCATGCAGCGCCTCCCTAAAGCATATGCAGACGAATGACATCATAGGATGCGCCCGGCCATCCCCGGGGGACAATCGAATTTATTTACGGGGGTCAAAAGTTTTCCTCGTCATACGGTGGAGTGTTGTTACACACACCCCTTACCTGATTTGGCGGTCGGTCCGGGCTTTGATTGCCGTAAGAATTGCCGAGACATCCAATTGACCGTTCTCCAATTGAACGGTCTCACCATAGAGAGTGACGGTGAAGTCCAGATGCGGCGTTGATGCGCCAACGCCTGGCGCGGCGTTTGCGACAATGCCCATGCTTTATGAGCGACTGTCGTCATCGCCTGCAGCGAAAAATAGCGCTTGGTCGTCTTCGGCAATTTCAGCGAATGAGATCGGACGCCATGAGTCACCCAGAATGCCTCCCCTCGCGCTCGCCAATGATGTGGCGGATCGCAGCAGGGACGCCTCGGCGGAATCAGTAGACGCCCGTTACGGGATGTTTGAAGGGACGAGCCATCGCGCAGACCATTTTGTGCCTGCCCTTTGTACCAATCGGACAAAGAGAAAGCCAAGTAGACTGCGGTTATCTCGGATTTACGGGGCTCCAAGGAGCCTCTGGCGGAGAGGGAGTCCGCCGCAAGGCCAAAATTATGCTTTATTCTCAACGAGCCTTACCAATATCAGTCTTACAGCCCACAAATCTACCCATGAAAGCGGCGACAAAACTCCCTCTTATCGCTGGCTGTGCCATTCCCGGCCGCGCACGAGGAAATCGAGCGACCGGTTTGTGATCTCGCCCACCATGATCAAAAGCGAGAGTAGGTCCGCGCCTTTCGCTGTCCCGGCTTCCGCCCTTCGATACATCTGCGGCCGGACGCCCAAGAACTGGGCGAAGTAGTCGGGATCATCAAATCCGCTGGCGATCCGTGACGCGCGGAGCCGGCGGCCAAGCATTAATGGGTCCATATACATCTCCTCTCCGTGTACTGTTTCCGTACATCGCGCCCCGAACCTAATGTACGCTTTTCGTACAGTCAATGATCAATTGACGAAAATCGTACAGTACGATATCCGTACTTCAGGTTGTGGAGGTCTCCATGGACATTGACGATAAAGGTCTGACGAGAGAGCAGTGCCGCGCTGCCCGCGCGCTCTTGGACTGGTCTCAGGCCGATCTCGCTTTGAAGACGGGGCTCAGCGAGGGCACCGTTCGGTTCTTCGAGTCGGGTCTCCGCACTCCGAGCGGCAACAGCCGTTCGAAGCTGCGGTCGGCGATGGAAAGCGCCGGCGTCGAGTTCATTCCAGAGAATGGCGGCGGCGCCGGCGTCCGCCTCAAGAAGCGTGGGAAGCGCTCGAAATAGTAGCCGGCCGAGAAACCGGCAAAGATCCTGCGGCCGCTGCAATGCCGGGCGGTCGGATCGGCGTCGGACTGCTCGGCTTTCGTGCGCAAAGCAGATGCCGCCCATCGATCATCGCCTTCTGCACTTTCACCTGATGTGCGCGGTGCGCATCCCAGAAGCCTTCGCTGAAGTAGGCGATCTGGCGGGGCAGGTCGTCTAGGTTCTCGATCGCTGTGCCTCTGATCCAGTCCATGATGTAGGCCGCCAGCCGTTCATGCGGCGCTCCGTCGCACACGTTCTCTCGGTATTCCTCTCCCCCGTAGCGAAACTCGCTCTGGTCAAATTCGGCCCGGTCGAAGTCGTCGGCACTGATCTCAGTCATTTTACATGCTCCTTAACGTGATTTCTGGATGGGCGACCGTGTCGCCGGTGGCTTAACGCGGTGAGGAGCTTTCCGGACGCTCGCTGCGTCGCTTTTTCTTGATGGGCTGGACCAGTTTGATACAGTCCGCCCTGCAGCCGATAAGGTAGGCGGCGACCGCCGGACAAACGCCAGCCGGCCACTCGCTTCGCAGCATGGGGCGAATACTCCCGATCTAGGAGGCCCAAGCCATGCCATCTCGAAACCGTCACGAACAACGTATTGAAGCTGCCGCTCGCCGTGCCGCACGGCGCATTGGTCTCTGGGCTCGAAAGAGCCGCTGTCGTAGCGATTCCATCGACAACCTCGGAGGCTTCATGCTGGTGAACCCCGATAGCAATTTCGTCGTTGCAGGCGAAAGGTTCGATCTATCGCCGGCCGACGTCATTGCCTATTGCTCGGCAGAATGAGGCCGTCCACCGAGGGGCGATCTACGGGTCGCCCCTACGGCTTTCCTTGAGTAGGCTCGCAAGCTCAGCGTCAATTTTCGCCTCGTCGAGATCTGTGATATCGATCTGTCCTGCATGTTCGATAGCGCGCAACTTCGGCGCCACGAACTGGGCGATTTCCGCAAACATCCGGCCGCGCAATGCGACAGGGTTTTTCGGATTCAGAGCAATCCGAGCCATACCTTCGATAGGATCGCAACCGAGTGCCTGAAGCCGCTCTTCGATATCAGCGGTGCGCCGGTTTCTCGCGCCCTTCTTCCTGCCCGCACCCGCGCGCGCTCCACCCCTGGCCACGTTTGATATCCTTTGATTGTTTTTCAAAGCGGCGGCCCTTTTTTGAGACCGCGTCTTCACTCAGTTCAGCAGGTCCAGCCAGCGCTGGTACTTACCAGGCTCCTTGCCCCGCAGCGCCCCGCTGTGATGAGCGAGCGCGGTAATTATGCGCTCCCGGAACTCAGCGCAGGTTTCCTCTTCCATCGCGATGCGAGCGACGGCGTCCATATGGGCGATTTCGCGGGCGATCGCACGGTCAACCGCCTCGCGGATGCCGCGGTCCAGCGCCTGTCGTTTCATTTTCCGTCCGCCGGCGGCTTCCAAGGTTCAGGGGGTGGAAGGAGCGCGAGCCAGTCCTCATGCGTCCGGCCAACGCTCGCTTCGATCTTCTGTCGGTTG
>JADZAK010000207.1 GCA_020852595.1 Rhodospirillaceae bacterium | reverse complement strand
GGACCGATCCCGTTCCGCGGCGTGCGTTTGGGCGCGATGGTCTGCGAGGACATGTGGTTCGAGGATATCGCCGAGACCCTCCAGGAATCGGGCGCGGAAATCCTGATCGTGCCGAACGGCTCGCCCTTTGAACTTTCCAAACACGACGGGCGCCTCAATCACGCCGTCGGCCGCATCCTCGAAACCAATCTGCCGCTGATCTATGTGAACCAGGTCGGCGGGCAGGATGACTTGGTGTTCGACGGCGGCTCCTTTGTCCTGAACGCCGACCGCGCGCTGGCGGCGCAGATGCCCTGGTGGCGGACCGGTCTTCTCGTCACCACATGGCGGCGCAGCGAAAAGGGCTGGGTCTGCACGCCGCAAGCGCCCGCCGCGCCGTGCGCGCGCGCCGAGAATATCTATCAGGCCACGGTCATGGGCCTGCGCGACTACGTGCGCAAGAACCGCTTCCCGGGCGTGGTGCTGGGTCTTTCGGGCGGCATCGACAGCGCCTTGGCCGCGGCCATCGCCGCCGATGCGCTTGGCCCGGACAAAGTCCACTGCGTCATGATGCCGTCGCCTTATACCTCGCAGGAAAGCCTCGACGATGCGGCCGCCTGCGCGAAGCTTCTGGGCGTGCGTCTCGATACCATCTCCATCGGGCCGGCCATGAAGGCCTATGACGAGATGCTTGCGCCGTTGTTCGCCGGAACCAACGCGGGCATCACGGAAGAAAATCTCCAGTCCCGCGCGCGCGGCATGGCCCTGATGGCCATCTCAAACAAGTTCGGGAAGATGGTGCTCTCCACCGGCAACAAGAGCGAGATGTCCACCGGTTACGCGACCCTCTACGGCGATATGTGCGGCGGTTACGCGGTGCTGAAGGACCTCTACAAGACGACCGTCTTTGCCGTCTCGCGCTGGCGCAACGCGCACAAGCCCGCCGGCGGCCTTGGTCCGAGCGGCCCCGTGATGCCCGAAAACGTCATCACCAAGCCGCCCACGGCCGAGCTGAAGCCCAATCAGAAGGACCAGGACACGCTGCCGCCCTACGAGGAACTGGACGGAATCCTCAAAGGCCTGATCGAGGGCCAGAAGGGGATCAAGGACCTGACCGCCGAGGGCTTTGCCGAGGCGACCGTCCGCCGGGTCTTCAAGATGCTGAAGAACGCCGAATACAAGCGCCGCCAGGCGCCGCCGGGCGTCAAAATCAGCAAAATCGCCTTCGGACGCGACTACCGCTATCCGATTACCAATGGCTTTAACGACGATCCCCAATAATTGTCATCGCCCGGCCCGCGACGCGGAGAGTCGCCATGCCCAGACTTACCCCGGGCGACCCATCGTGCCATAAACTCCAGTCCCTGCGGATGAATGATGGATGCCCCGGTCAAGCCGGGGCATGACAGTAAGAATAGAGAACTGGAATGTCCGAGAACGAAACGGCCGCCCCCGTCGTAAACAATTTCCTGCGCGATATCGTCAGCGCGGATCTCGCCGCGGGCAAGCACAAGGAAATCGTCACGCGGTTCCCACCCGAGCCGAACGGCTACCTGCACCTCGGCCATGCCAAGGCGATCTGCATCAATTTCGGCCTCGTCGAGGAATTCGGCGGACGCTGCCACCTGCGCTACGACGACACCAATCCCGCGAAGGAAGAGCAGGAATACATCGACGCCATCGAAGCCGACGTGCGCTGGCTCGGCTTCGATTGGGGCAAGCACCTCTATCACGCCTCGGATTATTTCGAGCAGCTCTACCGGTGGGCCGAGACCCTGATCGAGAAGGGGCTCGCCTATGTCGACGACCAGACGCCCGACGAGATGCGCCTCAACCGCGGCACCCTGACAGAAGGCGGCAAGCCGAGCCCGTTCCGCGACCGCGCCGTCGCCGAGAACCTCGATCTGTTCCGCCGCATGCGGGCGGGCGAATTCCCGAACGGCGCCCGCACCCTGCGCGCCAAAATCGACATGGCCTCGGGCAACATCAATCTGCGCGACCCGGTGCTCTACCGCATCATCCACACACCCCACCCACGGACCGGCACGACCTGGTGCATCTTCCCGATGTACGACTACGCCCACGGCCAGTCGGACGCGATCGAGCATGTGACCCATTCGCTCTGCACTCTTGAATACGATGACCACCGTCCGCTCTACGACTGGCTGCTCGAACAGTTGCCGGTCCCGGCGCGTCCGCGGCAATACGAGTTCGCGCGTCTCAACATGACCTACACGGTCCTCTCGAAGCGTTCGCTGACGCAGTTCGTGAAGGAAGGCCATGTGGACGGCTGGGACGATCCGCGTATGCCGACCATCGCCGGCATGCGCCGCCGCGGCATACCGCCCGAAGCGATCCGCGATTTCGTGAAGCGCGCCGGTGTCGCGCGCGCCAACAGCGTGGTCGATATCGCCATGTTCGACGCCGCCGTGCGTGAATATCTCAACAAGGCCGCCGCGCGTTACATGGCGGTGCTGAAGCCCTTGAAGGTCGTCATCGAGAACTATCCGGAAGGCCAGTCCGAAGAGCTCGACGCGGTGAACAATCCTGAAGATCCCGGCGCCGGTTCCCGCAAGGTGCCGTTCAGCCGCGAACTCTACATCGAGCAGGACGACTTCATGGAGAATCCGCCGAAGAAGTTCTTCCGCTTGTCGCCGGGCATGGAAGTGCGCCTGCGCTACGCGTATTTCATCACCTGCCGGGAAGCGATCAAGGACGCGGCCGGCAATATCGTCGAGCTGCGCTGCACCTACGATCCCGCCACCAAGGGCGGCAACGCGCCCGACGGCCGCAAAGTGAAGGCAACCATGCACTGGGTCTCGGCCCCGCATGCCGTAAATGCCGAAGTGCGCATCTACAACACGCTCTTCAGCCGCCCCGATCCGGGCGCCGACGGCGATGTGGTGAAGGATCTCAATCCGAACTCGCTGGAAGTGATCCGGGACGCGAAGCTCGAGCCTGTCCTCGCGGCGCGTAACGAAAAGACCACGGTGCAGTTCGAGCGCCTGGGCTACTTCGTGCGCGAGTCCAAGACGACGGACCTGGTGTTCAACCGGACCGTCGGCCTGCGCGATACCTATGCAAAAGCGCAATAAGCCTAGGATGCGCTGCGGAAAACGCGGCTAGACGTTCTCAACGATTCCAAGGGGTTGCGCGGCTTCCGCAGTGCTTCCAGCATGCCTCCTATGCCGGGGAATCACGAGGAATCGCACCCCCGCGCGCTAACATACCTCCGCACGTAGAAGCGTGCTGAAGGTGAGTTTCCGATGAAAGCGAGAGTCGGTTTTGCACACCACCACCACCGGGAAACGGTCCCGTCGCCCCTGATGATTGCCGCCAGCAGCGCGGTTTATGTGGGCGGAGCGGTCGGCGTTGGATTTTTCGATCGCGGGTTTTTATTGATGGCGTGGTTGATGACGGTCTTTCTTGCTGTGGCGGTCTATCTCACACTCGACTCTCATGGCCGTCTCATCAATGCCTACACCTTGTTTTTTACCGGCGTGATTGCCGTGAGCGCGGCGGGCTACTTCCTGACGTAAAATGCTTTGAAGGCGTCCACCGCCGCCGCGATATCGGCGCCCGTGACGTCGCCATGGGTCACCAGTCTTAAGTGTGGCGACATCAGAGTGAGGACGTTGCGTTCCTTGAGGTGGGCGGCCAGCGGCGCGCAGTCGCTTTCCGGCACGGCGACAAACGCCATGTTTGTGCTCTGGGACGTGATCTTCAATGCCGGAATTTCGCCCAGTCCCGCGGCAAGCTTGGCGGCGTTTTCGTGATCCGTGCGCAGCCGGGCCAGGTGATTGTCCAGCGCGTACAGGCACGCCGCCGCCAGCACGCCGGCCTGGCGCATGCCGCCGCCGAGCATCTTGCGCCAGCGCGCGGCGCGTTTGATCAGCGCCTTCGGCCCCACGAGCACCGAGCCGGCGGGCGCGCCCATCCCTTTCGAGAAACACATGGAGACGCTGTCGAAACCCGCGCACAGACCGGCGAGGGGTGCGTTGGACGCGGCCATCACGTTCCAGATCCGCGCGCCGTCCAGATGGGTTCCGAGCCCCTTGGACTTCGCGAACACGGTCGCATCGGCGACATAACGCGCCGGCAGGACCTTGCCGCCGATGGTGTTCTCGAGGGCGAGCAGGCGCGTCCTGGCGAAATGCGTGTCGTCGGGCTTGATCGCCGCGGCGATCAGGTCGAGCGGGATCGTGCCGTCGGCGGCATTGGCCAGGGGCTGCGGCTGGATGCTGCCCAGCACCGCCGCGCCGCCGCCCTCGTACTTGTAGGTATGGGCGTTCTGGCCGACGATATACTCGTCGCCGCGTTCGCAGTGGGCCATCAGGCCGGCGAGATTGCTCTGCGTCCCGGTCGGCAGGAACAATCCCGCCTCTTTCCCCGCGCGCTCGGCCGCGATCGCCTGAAGGCGGTTCACTGTCGGGTCGTCGCCGAAGACGTCGTCGCCGACAGGGGCCTCCATCATCGCTTTTCTCATGCCCGCCGTGGGCTGCGTCACGGTATCGCTGCGCAGATCGATCATGTATGAAAGCCTCCTCGCTGCCGATCGAGCCTAGGAGAGAAAGATGCCGTCCGTCTACATCGCCATGAGCCAAACCATGCAGGACTGGGGCAACGATGCGGGCATCAGCAAGCATCTCTACCGGGTCGGTTTCACCGCGGACGCGCCCGAAGAGGCGGTGAAGGAGCTGAATGAAACCGGATACGGCGGCCAGAAGGACTGGACGCTGGTGGGCGCGCGCGAAACGGACACCATCGATGAAGCGGCCCTCATGACCCGCCTCGGCGAACGGGTGAAGGTGATCGACCCGCTTTATTATCCCAAGATCAAGGGCGCGAAGGACATCGTGAAGGTCGAGCAGCGCAAGGTCGAAGCCAACATCGTCATCAAACGCACGATGGAAGGGCGCGATTCAAAAGTCCCGAAGATCAAACCGAAGGACATGGCGGCGTTCATCCTCGACGCCACGCTCGGGGATTCGTCTCTTACCTAACTCGGATACGAACACCGTCATCGCGCGCGGCGCGCCCTCCACACCGTTACGGAAGCGATCCCCATGCCCCACCTGTTCGATCGGTACACGATACGCGGCGTGACCTTGCGTAACCGTATCGTCGTCTCGCCCATGTGCGAGTACAGCTCCGAGGACGGCTTCGCGAACGACTGGCATTTTGTTCATCTCGGCAGCCGTGCGGTGGGCGGCGCGGGGCTCGTCCTCACCGAAGCCGCCGCCGTGACGCCCAACGGGCGCATCTCGCCGCAGGATCTCGGCGTATGGAGCGAAAAACATTTCGAGCCGCTCGCGCGCCTTAACCATTTCATGGCCGGACAGGGTGCCGTGCCGGGCATCCAGCTCGCGCACGCCGGCCGCAAAGCCTCCACTCATCGTGCATTCCCGGGCGAGCCCACAGGCGAAGTGAAGCCCGAGAACGGCGGCTGGCAGGTTGTCGCGCCCTCGGCCATCCCGTTCTCAAAAGCCTATCCGCAACCGAAGGAACTGACTCTCGCTGAAATCGCGGACTTGCGCGCGGCTTTCGTCATCGCGGCCGCGCGCTCCTATGAAGCGGGCTTCCGCGTGATCGAACTCCACGCGGCACATGGCTATCTCTTCCATGAATTCTTGTCGCCGCTGTCCAACCGGCGCACGGACCAATACGGCGGCAGCTTCGAGAATCGTATTCGCATCCTCACCGAAACGGCGGCCGAGGTCCGCGCGAAGCTTCCGGACGGCGCGGTGCTGTTCGTGCGGTTGTCGGCGACGGATTGGGTGCCCGGCGGTTGGGACGCGGAGCAGACCGTGGAACTCGCCCGCAAGCTCAAAACATGCGGCGTCGATCTCATCGACGTTTCCACGGCCGGTAATGTCGAGAAGGCCGAGATCCCGGTCGGGCCCGGCTATCAGACGCCCTTTGCCGAAAAGGTGCGCCGCGAGGCGGGCATCGCGACGTCGGCCGTGGGGCTGATCACCGATCCCGCGCAGGCCGATCATATCCTCCGCACGGGGCAGGCGGACCTCGTCATGCTCGCGCGTGAACTCCTGCGCGATCCCTATTGGCCGCTCCATGCCGCGCAAGCGCTTGGCCACGCCACGACCTGGCCGGCGCAATACCTGCGCGCGGCGCCGAAGGGTTCGACGGCGCACGCGGCTCTTTAGCTCTTATTTCGCAAGCCGCGCGAGCACGCGCTGCGCGATGCCGGCGCAGCGCACGCCGAGGAACGGAAACACGTCGGACATACCGGCCGCCAGTTTTGCCTCCAGCTGCTCACGCAGCAGGCGCCTGGCGCGATGGAGCCGCGTCTTGACGGTCGCGGGCGCCAGATTCAATTGCATCGCGGTTTCTTCGACGCTGCACCCCTCCACGTCGCGCAGCATGAAGACGATGCGGAAGATGGCGGGCAGGCCGTCGATGGCCTTTTCCATCAATCGCCGGGCTTCCTCGCGGCCGGCTTCGGATTCGGGGTCGGGCTGGACCGGCGGCGCGAAGATCGGCCGAAGAGTCTCAGGGAGGCCGGCCGGGTCTATGATATTCGTCCACCGGCGGCGCTTGCGGCGCCGTCCGCGGGCTTCGTTGAGGGTGATGCTTGCGATCCAGGTGAAAAGACTTGCGTCGCCGCGGAACGTATCGATCGAGGAGAAGGCGCGGAAGTAGGCTTCCTGCAAAACGTCCTCGGCGTCCTCGTTCGACTCGACCACGGCGCGCGCGAGACGGAAGAGGCGCTGATTGTACTTCGCCATGACGGCCTGAAGCGCCGCGCGGTCGCGCCGCGCCAGGCGCGCGGCCAGCGCCGCTTCTTCCGTGCGCTCCCCTGCGGGCAACGGGCTCATCCCGGTCCTCCAACGCAACGCATGAATTCGGCGCGCCGGGCGGCGTCGGTCTTCAGTTCGCCGGTCAAATGGGTGCTCACCATCGTGCTTTGCGGCGCATTGACCCCGCGCATCGTCATGCAGCTGTGTTCGGCCTGGATCATAACGCCGACACCGCGCGGTTTCACGGCCCGTTGAATGGCCTCGGCGATATTCACCGTCAGGCGTTCCTGAATTTGCAGGCGGCGGGCGAAGAGGCCCGCGACGCGCGCCAGTTTCGATATGCCGACCACGCGGCGGTCGGGCAGGTAAGCGATATGCGCCTTTCCGATGACCGGAAGCATATGATGTTCGCAATAGCTGACGATGCGTATGTCTTTCAGCACGACAAGGTTCTCGTAGGCGTCGGTCTCGCTGAATGTTCGCGCCAGAACCTCCTCCGGGTCCTGTCGATACCCCGCGAACAGCTCTTCGTACGCCCGTACGACACGCGCGGGCGTATCGCGCAGACCCTCGCGGCCCGGGTCGTCGCCCGCCCACGCGATCAGGGTGCGCACAGCCGCTTCGGCGGCTTCCCGCGGCGGACGCGCGCCGGGATGTGGGCATTCCGTGGTAAGGCCTGGATGTCCGGGCAATGGCCGCCGGGCGTTCTCGTTCATCGCGTTCCCTCCTGTGCCGGCCGCGTGATCGCGGTCTAAGCATTGGAGTCCGGACGCGTAAAAAGGTTCCCGCCTTAGGCGGGTTGAGCGGCCTTCAGCTCGCCCACCTGCTTCTGGAGCTGCGCCAGCAGCCCCGAGAAGCCGCCCTGCTGGGCGATGAGGGTCGTGTATTCCTGGCGATAGGTGATCGCCATGCTCACGCCCGCGACAATCACGTCCACGATCTTCCAGCCGTCCGGGCGCTTACGCAGGCGCCAATCCACCGCGAAGCTCTCGCCGGCATTGCCGACGATGGTGGATTTCACGATCGCGCCGTCGTCGCCGTCCGGTGTGCTGGCGCCGACCTTCAAGGTCTGGCCGTTATATTCCGAGAAGCGGCGCGACCAGGTGTAGACGATCACGTCCTCGAACAGCGGCGAGAAGGAGTTCATCTCCTCGGGCTTTACCGTGCGCGTATAGCGGCCCAGCACGAAACGGCCGATAGCAGGTAAATCGAAGTAGTTCGTGAACATCGCGCGGAAGCGAGTCTGCTTTTCGGCGTTGGCGATTTTCGCCGCCAGGATCTCGACGATGCCCTTCTGCGCGAATTCGGACACGAACGGGCCCGGCTCGGCGGCCTGGGCAAAGCTCATGCGCGGTGCAATCAGAAGCGAGGGACAAAGGGCCAACAGATGGCGGCGGGAAATCATGGCGGCTCCGTGAAGGTCTAATGCTCAGACGTAAGGGGCGTCTGCGGCATTTCCGAGGCGGCTTGCGCGGCCAAAACAGGGGTCTCGAAAGTGCTTGAAAACTCATCGAAATCTTCCATCGGCGGTGGTGCGCCGTTGCGGATTTCGCTCGCCCGGATCTGCCTGTAGGCCGACCGCAGCGAGGCATAATAGTCGATGGACGAGGCCTTCAGTTCGTCGGTCGCGTACATCGTCTCGTCCTTAAGATTGATGTAGGTGCCGCCGAGCACCGCCCATTGGATCCAGGTTTCCGCGCCGTTGCCGCGGCTGTACCAGGCCAGCGGGTCGACAAAGAAGGCGTCGATGCCGAAGCCGGTCCCATCGCGCATGGTCGAAGGGCCGAACAGCGGCACATAGATGAACGGGCCGTCGCCGATGCCCCATACCGCCAGGGTCTGGCCGAAATCTTCCGCGTGATACGGGAGGCCGATTTCCTCGCCCACGTCGAACAGGCCGAGCACGCCGATGAAGGTGTTGACGAAGAAGCGGGAGATCGTGATGCCGGCGCGGTTCGGCTGGCCTTGCAGCACATCATGCACAAGGGTGATCGGCGAGCGCAGGTTGCGCAGAAAATTGCCGGCGCTCCGGCGGCCGCCGTCGGGAACGATGAACCGGTAAGTCTTCACCGCCGGGCGCACGAGCGCCTTATCCAAAGCCTGGTCCGTGCGGAACATGGCGCGGTTGAACGGCTCTAAAGGATCGTTGGCCTCCTCATAGGCGGCCACGGCGTCGGGGTTCGTCGCGGGCGGACGTGTCGCGCAGGCGCCGGCCGAAAGGCCCGCCAGAAGCACGATGGAAATGCGCAGGAGAGAAGAAAGGGACATGCAATAGGGTCTATTTTCTATCGTATTTATATCGACTTAGCCCCCACCGGCATGAAAGACGGGTATCATACCGATTTCAAGAAGGATATATGTATTTCGTCATGGCGGGCTGCCGGATTTTGGGGCGCCGGCCTCCTTCGGGTTGAATCTCGGTTCACCCGGTTCTCCAAACATTTTTAGGATTCATCACCCGTGGCCGCCCTGCTTGATCTCAGCGTCACCGAACGTACGACGGCGCCGCCCGATATCCGGGTGTCGTTCGAGTTCTTTCCGCCGAAGACGGAAAAGATGCACGAGCAGCTGTGGCAGGCGGTCGAACGTTTAGCGCCGCTTAAACCGAAGTTCGTTTCGGTCACCTACGGCGCCGGCGGTTCGACTCGCGAACGCACCCACGACACGGTGGTGCGTATTCAAAAAGAGAAGAACCTCGCCGCGGCGGCCCACCTGACGTGCGTGGGCGCCACCCGCGGCGAAATCGACGAGGTCGCGCGCACCTATTGGGAGGCCGGCATCCGTCACATCGTCGCCCTGCGCGGCGATCCGCCGGAAGGCGAGACCCGCTACACGCCGCACCCCGGCGGCTACGCCTTCGCCGCCGACCTGGTGGCCGGCCTCAAGCGCGTCGCCGATTTTGAGATCAGCGTGGCCGCTTACCCTGAGATCCATCCCGAGGCGCAGAGCGCCGAGGCCGATCTCGACAATCTGAAACGCAAGCTCGACGCCGGCGCGACCCGCGCCATCACCAACTTCTTCTTCGACCCTGCGGTCTTTTGCCGCTTCCGCGACCGTGCCGCGAAGGCCGGCATCGAGGCCGATATCATCCCCGGCCTCATCCCGGTCACCAACTATGCCCAGACCCACAAGATGTCCGCGCGCTGCGGCGCCAGCGTGCCCGCGTGGTTGCGGGACGTGTTTTCCGGCTTGGATGAGGATGCGGAAACCCGGCGCCTCGTCTCCGCGACGGTCGTGGCCGAGCAGGTGCGCTCTCTGGTGCGCGAAGGTGTCAGGGATTTCCACTTCTACACCCTCAACCGCGCCGAGCTGACCTATACGATCTGCCATATCCTGGGCGTGAGGCCGTAAACTCTTGAGTCGTCCCACACTCCGCCCGTCACCCTGGATCCTGGCGACAAGCGCCAGGATGACCAGATAAAACGATAAAATGTCCGATCCTTTCGAACTCTCCGACGATCCGCCGTTTGAACCGCTGGCCCCCAGGCCCGCGGCGCCTGCCGCGCCGACCGCGCCGCCGGTCTGGGTCGAAAAACTGAACCCCGAGCAGCGCCAGGCCGTCGAGACGACCGAAGGCCCCGTGCTCGTGCTCTCGGGCGCCGGCACCGGCAAAACCCGCGTGCTGACCACGCGTGTGGGCTGGATTCTTCTGCAGCGCCGCGCCCGGCCTTGGCAGGTGCTGGCGGTGACCTTCACCAACCGCGCCGCGCGCGAAATGCGCGAGCGCGTGATGCAGCTCATCGGGCCGTCCGCCGAAGCGGTCTGGCTCGGCACCTTCCATGCCTTGAGCGTGCGCATCCTGCGCCGCAATGCCGAACTCGTGGGGCTGAAGTCCAACTTCACCATCCTGGACTCCGACGACCAGATCCGCCTCCTGAAACAGATCATGGAAGCGGAGAGCATCGATTCCAAGAAGTGGCCGGCGCAGGGCCTCATGGGTGTGATCCAGCGTTGGAAGGACCGCGGCCTCACGCCGGACAAGGTCGGCGGCGAAGGCGGCTCCGATTACGCCAACGGCCGCGCCGTGGCGATGTACAAGGCCTATCAGGAGCGTTTGAAGACCTTGAACGCCGCCGACTTCGGCGATCTCCTCCTGCACTGTCTGACCCTGTTCCAAACGCGCCCCGATATCCTCGAGGAGTATCAGGAGCAGTTCCACTATGTCCTGGTGGATGAGTATCAGGATACCAACGTCGCCCAGTATCTGTGGCTGCGCCTCCTGACCCAGAAGCACCGCAACCTCTGCTGCGTCGGTGACGACGACCAGTCGATCTATTCCTGGCGCGGCGCGGAAGTCGGCAACATCCTGCGTTTCGAGAAAGACTTCCCGGACGCAAAGGTGATCCGTCTCGAGCGCAACTACCGCTCGACGCCGACGATCCTCGCCGCGGCCTCTCATCTCATCGCCCACAACGAAGGCCGTCTCGGCAAAACGCTGCGCACGGGTCTCGACGGCATCGAGCAGGGCGCGCCCATCAAGGTGCGCGGCGTGTGGGACGGCGCCGAGGAAGCCCGATGGCTGGTGGGTGAAATCGAAGCGCTGCAACGCGCCGGCCATCCGCTCGACCAGATCGCGATCCTGGTGCGCGCCGGTTTCCAGATGCTGGAATTCGAAGAGCGCCTCATCACCACGGGCGTTCCTTACCGCGTGGTCGGCGGTCCGCGCTTCTACGAGCGCTTGGAAATCCGCGATGCGGTGGCCTACCTGCGCCTGATCCAGCAGCCCGAGGACGATCTCGCGTTCGAGCGGATCATCAACAAGCCGAAACGCGGCCTTGGCGAGACCACGATCCAGAAAGTCCATATCCTGGCGCGCGCGCAAGGCGTCTCGATGATGGAAGCAAGTATGCGCATGAGCGAAACCGACGAACTTCGCCCGCAGGCCCGCACCGCGCTCGCCGGCTTCGCCCGCGATATGGAACGCTGGCGTTCCTTGCGCGAGACCGTGCCGCCCGCCGAGATCGCCGCGCAGGTGCTTGAGGAGTCCGGCTACATCGAGATGTGGCAGAAGGACAAATCGCCCGAAGCGCCGGGGCGTCTCGACAACTTGAAGGAGTTCGTTTCCGGCCTCGACGAGTGGGAAAACCTCGGCGGTTTCCTCGATCACGTCAGCCTGGTGATGGAGAACGACGCCAACGCCGGCGAGGCGGGGGTCACCCTCATGACCCTGCACAGCGCCAAGGGCCTGGAATTCGACACCGTGTTCATGCCCGGATGGGAGGAAGACATCTTCCCGAACCGCCGCGCGCTCGACGAAAGCGGCGAGAAGGCGCTCGAGGAAGAACGTCGCCTCGCCTACGTCGGCATCACGCGCGCGCGCCGCCGCGCGTTCATTTCCTTCGCCGCCAACCGCCGCGTCTACAACCAGTGGCAGTCCAGCATCCCTTCGCGTTTTGTGGATGAACTGCCGAAAGAGAATATCGAACAGGACGCCGATCAGGGCCTCTATGGTAGCCGCGGTGGCGGTTGGTCCGGTTTCGGTGAGTCCGCCGCCGCGCGCAGCGGGGCCGGTATCAGCAGGCGCCTCGGGAGCGACTATGGTGAATTCGGCAAGACCGGCGCGTGGGAAACCCAGGAGCGTGTCGGCGCCAATGAATTCCGCATCGGCGACCGCGTCTTCCATCAAAAATTCGGCTACGGCATCGTCGAGGGCATCGACGACAGCAAGCTCGACATTGCCTTCGAGAAAGCGGGCCGCAAAAAAGTGCTCGATAGCTTCGTGGAACCTTCGAAATGAACGACATCGGCTCCGCATGGAGCGCCAAGGTCACCGTCAAAACCGAACACGCCGACGCCTTTGAGCAGGCCTTCTCGGGGCTTGCCGGCGTGGTGTCCATGTACGAGGCCAATCCGGATGGGTTTACGTGGACCGTCGAAGGCACCTTCGATGAAGCGCCGCCGCGCGCGGAACTCGCCGAACGTGTCGCGCTCGCGGCGTCCAGCCTCGGTGTCGCGGAACCTGACCTGGAGATCGCGAAAATCCCGGTGAAGGATTGGCTGACCGAAAGCGCCATGGCGTTCCCGCCGCTGCGCGCCGGGCGTTTCTACATCCACGGCGACCATATCCAGGGCCCATTCCCGCCCGGCGCCATCCGTATTCTCGTGAACGCCGCGACGGCGTTTGGGTCGGGCCATCACGCCAGCACCATGGGCTGCCTCCTCGCGCTCGACGACCTCAGTCATCGCCGCAAGACCATCCGCCGCGGGCTCGACATGGGGGCCGGCACCGCGATCCTGGCCATCGGCATGGCGAAAGCCTGGCGCGCGCCGATCGTCGCGGCGGACATCGACCCCGTGGCCGTGAAAGTCAGCCGCTACAATGCGGCCCGCAACGGCGTCACGCCGTTGATCCATGCGGTCCTCAGCGAAGGGTGCGGCCAGCGCGAGGTCACGCGCGGCGGACCCTACGATGTCATCACCGCCAACATCCTCGCGCGCCCTCTCGCGGCCATGTCGGCCGATCTTGCCGAATTGCTCGCGCCCGGCGGCACGCTCATCCTCGCGGGTTTCCTGCGCCACCACGAACAGATGGTGCTGGCGCCGTACCGCATGCACGGCCTGCGCCTCGTGAAGCGCTACCGCCTCGCACCCTGGACCACGCTGGTTCTCGGCAAATAGGCGGTGCCGGAATCGACCGAACGCTCGGACGAAGACGCGGATATTCGCGCACGTATGTCGCGCGCACCCTACGTGCGCGTTTGGACTGTTACGTTGCGAACCCCGCGGATAGTCGCAAACTCCGATCATTCCATATAGCGCAATTGTCAGTCGCTTTCTTATCGCGTTGTGTCCTAATGCCGCCCCGGGGATTTCGCCTGGTATCGGCATGGGGCTTGCCGTGCGGAACCTTGCGGTCACGATGTTGGTAGCAAGGACAGAGGGACACAGTGAGGACCGTTAGGCTTGGACTTATGCCGCCCATTACCGGCGTTGCCGGGATCTATGGGGCGGAGATAGTGCGCGTGGCTGCGATAGCTTGCGATGAGGTCAACAAAGCCGAGGGTATTCTTGGCCAGCCTCTGGAGTTGATCATCGAAGACGACGGCAGTTTGCCGGAAAGCGCGGTCGCGGCCGCGGAGCAGCTTGCGAACGCCGGCTGCGTAGCCCTGATCGGCAATCTTCTTTCCAATTCCCGGATATCGGTCGCATATCGGGTCTCCGAGCCGCGGCAAATTCCGTATCTGAATTTCTCGTTCTATGAAGGAAGCATCGCCAGTCCCTATTTCTTTCACTTTGCAGCGCTGCCCAATCAGCAGATCGACCGGATGATTCCGTACATGCGCGAGCGGTATGGGCCTCGCATGTTCTTCGCGGGCAACAACTACGAATGGCCGCGCGGTTCCATCGCGGCTGCAAAGTCCATACTCGCCAAGGTTAATGGAACCGTCGTGGGGGAGGAGTATTTTGCAATCGGGATTAGCGATGCTGACATCGATCGTCTACTCGATCAGGTCGCATGCGTTTGCCCGGACGTCTTCGTTCCCTACTTCGTCGGTGCGGATCAGATGGCGTTGCTCACGCGGTTTTCAAATCGCGGGCTGAAAGAGCAAATAGCCGTCGTGATGGGCCACTTCGACGAAATGATGGCGAGTAAACTTCCGCCCGCTGTGCGCGAAGGCTGTTACTCCAGCAATACCTATTTCATGACGGTGAACACCCCAGCGAACGCGGCGCTGCTCAAGCGCGTCGAGGCATATCCCAATGTGACGGGTCTGTGGCCCGCCGGGAACGGCATCGTCACGAACTTCGGCGAGGGCGCATACATCTGCGTAAAAGCCTTCGCGGCGGCGGCGAACGCCGCTGGTTCGCTGAATCGTCAACCGCTGATGGCCGCGCTCGGCCGCGTGACACTCGCCGCGCCGCAGGGCGAAGTGCAGATGAGATCCGAGCACCACTACGCGAAGGTCAATTCGTATCTGACACGCTGTGGCGCGGACGGCGTTTTTCGGATGGTTCAGCCGTTCGGCGCCATCGAGCCGGATTTGCCCGCGAAGTATAAACATTTGCGCGCGGGTGCGCAGGCCGCCGGAGGTTTAGATGTCCGCCTTCAGGCGCACATCCTTGAGGGCATGAACGAAGCGGTGATGTTGATCAGCATGGCCGATCAGCGCGTCGCCTATGTGAACGCGGGCGCCGAACGCCTCTTCGGCTATGGGGCCGGGGAGATGGATGCACAGCATTTCTCCCACCTGATCAATGGGTCCAAGACATCGACTTACGAATCCTGCGCCAACGTCATTGCGATCCTCAAGCGTAGGGGCGAGTGGCGCGGTGATGTCAGTATCTTAACCAAAGGCGGTGAGCAGACGGGGTGCCTTTTTTCGGCGTCCACCTTTACGCATCCGCTGCGCGGCGAAACCTGGTTATGTGTCCTGACGCAGAGCTCGGAACGGCGGAGAATCGACAAGGCTCTCCGCTGGGTGGCCGTCGATCTGGCCTCCGCCAACGGACAAGCCTACTACGAAGCGGCCGTACGTCAACTCGCCGAACTGTTGGAGGCGGAGTTTGCGTTTATCTCCGTCGCTGACTCTCCATGCGGCTCGCACCTGCGCACCATCACGCTGCTCGTGGATGGGGCCATCGTCCCGAATATAACTTATCCGATCGAACACTCGCCTTGTGCCGACGCACGGCGCAGTGGCTTTGTCGTCGTTTCGCGCGATGCCGCCGAGCGCTATCCAGCGGCCAACTTCATAAATCAGCACGACATTACCGCCTGCGCTGCTATCGCCCTGGTCAGTCACGACCGTAAGTTCTTGGGTGTCGCCGGCGTCATGTCCCGGACGGCCGTGCGTAATGTGGACCTCATAAAAAGCGTTTTACAAATCTATTCGCTCTCGATCGTCGCCACGATGGATCGAGAGGCGGCGGTCGCGGAGAAGACCTCCGCACTGATCAGCAGTGAAACGAATCTAAGGGCTATTGCCAATAACTCCCTCGTTGGCATCCTGATCATTAGCGGCGGAAGCTTCCTATTCGCCAATCTCCATATTCTTGAATTGCTGGGTTACAGCTCTCACGAAATGCGGCGCCTGCCCATGGATGCGATCATGCATCAGGACAGCCGCACTCAGCTCCTGCAAGCCTTCGGGAAATCCGGGGCCGAGGGCTTGGCGCCGGAGGTGTTCCTGGCGCATCTGGTGGCGAAGAACGGCCGTGCTATCGCTGTGGAAGTTAAGGCCGCTCCCATCGCGTGGAACGGCAAAGCGGCGACGATGGCGTTCGTGATCGATCTCAGCCAGCGCCAGAGTGCGGAAGAGGAATTGCAGGAGACGCAGCGAAAGTTGGTTGAAGCGCAACAACAATATATCGATTTATTCGAGTTTGCTCCGGACGGGCTCGTCCTGACGGACCGTCAGGGCATTATCAAACTTGTGAACCAGCAAGCCGAGATTATCTTCGGTTGGCCGCGGGAAGAAATTCTCGGGCAGCCCATCGAGACGCTTATGCCGATGGGCGCGCGAAACATGCACAACCAGTACCGCGAAAACTTCTTCAAGGTTTCGGCCCGCCGGCAAATGGCGGCAGGGCTGCGATCGCTTCAGGGGCGGCGGAAAGACGGGACGGAGTTTCCCGCTGAAATCGATCTGGCGCCCGTAACCTCGCGGCAAGGATTGATGGTCGCCGCGGTCGTGCGCGATGTAACGCAGCAGCGCGCCTTGGAAGAGCAGTTGGCCCATTCCGTAAAAATGGACGCCATCGGCAAACTTACTGGCGGCATGGCTCACGACTTCAACAACTATCTTGGAATCATCATTGCCAACCTCGATCTGCTGCTTCAGCGCGAGTTGAACGATGCGACGACAAATCTCATTGAGCACGCGGTCTGGGGGGCGACCAGTGCCGCAGAGCTCACTCAGAACTTGCTGGCATTTGCGCGTCGCCAGTCGTTGTCTCCAAAGCAGATCTGCGTGAACGGCGTTCTTGCGTCCGTGTCCCTATTGTTGAAGAGCACGTTGGGCGAAGATATCACGCTCGAACTCGACCTTGAATCCAGGCCGTGGGACGTGCTGGTGGATCGGGCGCAGCTCGAAAGCTGCATTATCAACTTAGCCACTAACGCGCGCGATGCGATGCCATCAG
>JADZAK010000206.1 GCA_020852595.1 Rhodospirillaceae bacterium | reverse complement strand
GCGCGCGCATTCTCAGCGTCAACGAAGGGCTGGTCCTCGAGCTCAACGGCTAGGTCCACACCAATCCTCCCGGCCGCGTCGTGGTCGACGGCGTTCCGGCCGGCGTGCGCGCCCGCCCGACACTCCTCATGTCTGCGACCGCCAAGGGGGCGCAGGACGTCGAAGCCGAGCTCAGCTATCTCACCGGCGGCCTGTCGTGGCATCCCGACTATGTCGCGCAGTACGATTCCGACAGTAACCGCATGACTCTTCTGGCGTGGGCGACGGTCACCAACGGGACAGGTTCGGATTTTCCCAATGCCAAGATGAAGCTGATCGCGGGCGAGGTGAACCGCACGCGTCCTTCAGCGCCGCCGATGCCCCCGATGCAGACCATGGCGCGCGCTGCGATGAAGGCCGAAGCCGCCGACAGGACGCAATCCTTCGGCGGCGGCATGACGCCGACCGCGGGGCTCGCCACGCATGTCTACACCATCCCCAAGCTCACCAGCCTCGGCCCGTTCGAGACCAAGCAGCTTGGTCTCTTGAATAGCCAGTCGATCCCGGTGCGCCGTCAGATCACGGTGCGGTCCGAACCGTATTACTTCACGCAGGCCATGCGCGGCGTACAGCCGGAAAGCCGCGCCAATGTCGAGTTGATGTTCAAGAACGATGCGGCCGCCAAGCTCGGCATGCCGCTTCCGGCGGGTGTCGTGCGTGTGTATGGATCGGATTCGGAAGGCGCGCCGCAGTTCCTGGGCGAGGACCGCATCGACCATACCGCCGTCGGCGGCGAGGTCACCTTGAACCTCGGCAACGACTTCGACATTCCGGTCCAGCGCGAGCAGCTCAACTATGTTCGCGCCACCGATAATATCTCGCTCACCACCTGGCGCGTGACGATCTCCAACGCCAAGCCTCGGCCCGTGACCGTGCGGGTGATTGAGCTCATTCCGGGGTCCTGGGAAATCGCCAAGGAATCCCATCCCCATACCAAGCAGGACGCGGGCGCGGCCTTGTGGACTCTGGACATCCCGGCCAAGGGCAAGACGGTCCTGGAATACAGCGCCCGGATCACGATGTAGGCGTTTTTTAGATCTCTCTTTTGTTGACGGCCCCGTCCCCGGGCCTTATCTCACCCCCATCATGGCGCTCCTGGACATCATCGTTGCTCCCGATCCGCGGCTTAAGAAGAAAGCCGCGGCGGTCGAGCGTGTCGACGCGGCCACGCGCAAGCTCATGGATGACATGCTCGAGACCATGTACGACGCGCCGGGCGTTGGCCTTGCCGCGCCGCAGGTGGGTGTCTCCAGGCGCATCATCGTGATCGACCCTGCGGGTGAAGATGAAAAGCCCGCGCCGCTCAAGATGGCGAACCCGGAGATCGTCTGGGCCTCGGAAGAGACCAAGCCGCACGAGGAAGGCTGTCTCTCCCTGCCCGAGGAATATCAGGAAGTGATCCGTCCGGCGTCCATCAAGGTGCGCTATCTCGACGAGCACAATGAAATTCGCACTCTCGATGCGGATGGCCTGCTCGCCGTCATCATCCAGCACGAGATGGACCACCTCGAAGGCACGCTGTTCGTCGATCACCTCTCGGCCCTGAAGCGCAACATGATCATCAAGCGCCTCACCAAGATCAAAAAGTTCGAACAGAAAAGCGGCAAGCGCACGCCCGTCGAAGCCTAACCGGCGCGCGCGAGATTGGGGTCGGACGCCAATTTCGCGGACGCGATGATCGTTGGATAGCAACATGCGTATCGTCTTCATGGGCACTCCCGATTTCTCCGTCACCGCGCTCGCGCGTCTCGCCGAGCGCCACGAGATCGTCGCGGTCTATTCACAGCCGCCGCGCCCCGCGGGCCGCGGCCAGCAAGTGCGCCCCAGCCCCGTTGCGATGTTCGCGGAGAAACACGGCATCCCCGTGTTCACGCCGAAGGGCCTCAAGAAGCCGGACACGCAAGCGGCTTTCAGCGCTCACAAGGCCGACGTGGCCGTCGTGGCCGCTTACGGTCTCATTCTTCCGCAAGCCGTCCTCGATGCGCCGAAGTTCGGCTGTCTCAACATCCACGCCTCCCTCCTGCCGCGCTGGCGCGGCGCGGCACCGATCCAGCGCGCCATCATGGCCGGCGACAAGGTCAGCGGCGTCACCATCATGCAGATGGATGCCGGGCTCGATACGGGCGCGATGCTGATGGCCCGCGAGACGCCCATCACCGACGCGACGACCGCGCAGGCGCTGCACGACACGCTCTCCGCCATGGGGGCGGGCTTGATCGTCGAAACATTGGACGCCCTCGCCCAGGGGCGGCTCCTGCCGGCGCCGCAACCGGACCAGGGCGTCACCTATGCCGAAAAGATCGACAAGGCCGAGGCGCATATCGACTTCACACGGCCCGCGCGCGAGGTGCTGCGGCATATTCACGGCCTTTCGCCGTTTCCCGGCGCGTGGTTCGCCCACGGCGCCGAACGGATCAAAGCGCTTGGCGCCGAACTCGTCCCGGGGTCCGGTCCGCCCGGCGTCACCCTCGATGACCGGCTTTCGATTGCGTGCGGGGAGGGGGCTGTGCGCCTCACATCCGTGCAGCGGGCGGGCAAGGGCCCGGCCTCCGCCGACGCCTTCCTCAGGGGCTATGCGTTGCCCAAGGCAACCGCGCTCGCCTAAAATCCTCCGCAACCAGGGGATAGGGACGATGTTCGGACGCCGGCCAAAAGTCATAGCGCGCGGTGAAATGGTTCACCTGCTCCCGCCGACGAAAGATCAGGCGGAGGAGTTCGTCGCCATGACCGTGGGCAGCCGCAACTTCCACGAACCCTGGGTCTATCCGGCCACCGACGAGCGCCGCTACCGGGCCTATCTCGATCGTTTGGAACGCGGCGCGGCATTCGGATTCCTGGTCTACCGCAACGACGACACGACCCTGGCCGGCGTCATCAATATCAACGACATCGTCATGGGCGGCTTCCGCTGCGGTTCGCTCGGCTACTACGGCAATGCGATGTTCGCGGGCCGCGGTTATATGACCGAAGGCCTCGCGCTGGTGCTCGATCATGCTTTCACGGCCCTGGAGTTGCACCGCCTTGAAGCCAATGTGCAGCCCGATAACGCCGGCTCGCTCGGCCTCATCACGCGCCTTGGGTTCCGTAAAGAAGGTTTCTCGCCGTCTTTCCTCAAGATCGGCGGCGTCTGGCGGGACCACGAACGCTGGGCGATCCTCGGCGAGGAGTGGCTGTCGGTGCACAACGCCGCGGGCGCCGCGCGTCAGACTCCAATTCTCGCCTAAAACATCCTCATGCCACGCTTTAAGCTCATCATCGAATACGACGGCGCGCCCTATGTCGGCTGGCAGCGCCAGGACAACGGCCCGTCCGTGCAAGGAGCGCTCGAGGACGCCGTGCGCGGCTATTGCCAGGTGAAGGCCGTCGTGCACGGCGCCGGCCGTACCGACGCCGGCGTGCACGCGCTCGGCCAGGTCGCCCACGTCGACATCCCGCGCGACGATCGTCCCCACGTCGTGGTGAACGCGCTGAACGCGCACTTGAGGCCGCACCCCATCGCGGTGCTGGGCGCGGAGAAGGTGGACGAAGAGTTTCACGCCCGTTTCTCGGCGCTCGAGCGCGCGTACGAGTACCGCATCCTCAATCGCCGGGCCGCGCCCGCGCTCGACATCGGCCGGGTCTGGTGGGTGGCGCAGCCCCTGGACGCGCGCGCGATGCATGAGGCCGCGCAGCGGCTCGTCGGCAACCACGACTTCACCAGCTTCCGCGCCGCCGAATGCCAGGCGAAGTCGCCGCAGAAGACCTTGGATCAGCTCGATGTCGCGCGACACGCCGACATGATCGTCGTCACGGCGCGGGCGCGCTCGTTCCTGCACCATCAGGTGCGCAACATGGTCGGAACCTTGAAGCTGGTGGGCGAGGGGAAATGGTCGCCGCGCGACGTGACGGACGCGCTCGAAGCCAGGACCCGCTCCGCCGCCGGCCCCACCGCCCCGCCGGGCGGCCTCTACTTCGCCCGTGTCACATACGAAGCGCCCTAATTAAGTATACTGTCCCCGAAACTAGTTCCAAAACTAGTTTCGGGGACAGTATACTTAATTGACGGTCGCCGCGCGCCGTGAAGCGCATTTTCTCCGCCACACTGTCATTGCCCGGTTTATCCGGGCGATGACGGCAGCGGGAGGGCTATATGCGCGCGATGAGGGCGCCGGCGAGGAACGTCAGCGTATAGTCGAGCACCATAATGCTCATGGCGGTCGCGACCGGCACGCGCAGGCCCACCGCGCCGATGAAGGTGGTGTAGACCGCAACGGCGAGCATCGCGAACAGATTGAAGAAACTGTAGGCCTGCATGGGAATCAAGCCCACGTCGCTCAACAGCGCTAGGCTGAACAGCGGCACCGCGACCGGCAGCTGGAACCAGTTGTAGGGCACCATGTGCCAGAAGTAGCGGTTGCCGCGCCCGAGGAAGCGCGACACATACATCATCGCGAAGGGGAACAGCGTCCACGTCAGGACATAGGCCAGGACTTCGACGATACCGTAAGCCACCGGGCCGAGGGTCGAAGGCGTCTTGCCGTAGGTCAGGACCACATGCGCGAAATGAAACGGCGCGACGATGACCGCGACGATGTAGGACGACCAGAAACCCTGCGGGCTGCGGTCGAAGAACTCCCAGGCGCGCCCGTCGAACTTGAACAGCAGAGCCAGGCCGTACAGCGCGCTCGCGAGTTCCCGCGGGGACATCTATTTAAAATATTCCCCGTTAAAGTATCCCCCGTTGAAATATCCCTCGAGGATCGCGAGGTAGATCCGCGTGAGGGCTTCGAGGTCCGCGACGAGACAATGCTCGTCCGCCTTGTGCATGCTTTGCCCGACAAGGCCGAATTCGCAGACCGGGCAGGCGTTCTTGATAAAGCGCGCGTCCGAGGTGCCGCCCGTGGTCGACAGCTCCGGCGCGGCGCCGGTCACGCTCTGCACCGCGTTTGAAACCAGCTCCGTCAGCGGCCCCGGCATGGTGATGAAGCTTTCGCCCGACACCGAGACCGCAAGCTCATAGTGACCGCCCTCGGCCGCCCGATCGAACGTTTCCCTGATCCACTTGCGCAAGGACTCGCCCGTATGCAGGTCGTTGAAGCGGATGTTGAAGCCCGCGCGCGCGATGGCCGGGATCACATTGGTCGCGGCGTTGCCGACATCGACCGTGGTGACGGCGATGGTCGAGGGCTGGAAATGCGCCGAGCCGCCATCGAGCGGCTGGGCGATCAGCGCCGAAAGCATCTTCAGGATGCGCGGGATCGGATTGTCGGCGAGATGCGGATAGGCGCTGTGGCCTTGCGTGCCGTGGACCGTGAGCTTCGCGGTCAAGCTGCCGCGCCGGCCGATCTTGATCATCTGGCCGAGCCTGGTCGGATTGGTGGGCTCGCCCACCACGCAGGCGTCCAGCTTTTCGCCGCGCGCCTTCAGGCGCTCGAGCACCTTCACCGTGCCGTTGACCGCGTCGCCTTCCTCATCGCCGGTGATGAGCAGGCTGATGGAGCCCTTCGGCGCGCCGTGTTTTTGCAGGTACTGCGCGGTGGCCGCCGTGAACGCGGCGATGGCGCTTTTCATGTCCGCGGCGCCTCGGCCGAACAGGCGGCCTTCGATGACCTCGGCCTTGAACGGCTCGGTCGTCCAGCCGTCGCCCACCGGCACGACGTCCGTGTGCCCGGCGAAACAGAAGTTGGGCCCGCTGGTGCCGAGACGCGCGTACAGGTTTTCCACCTGCGGCTTGCTCTGGTCGGCGAACGCCATGCGCTCGCAGGCAAAGCCCATGCCGTCCAGTGCGCGCGCCAATACATCGAGCGCGCCTTCATCCTTCGGCGTGACGCTCGGGCGCTTGATCAGCTCTTGTGCGAGCTGAAGGGCGTCGATGTTCGCGGCGGCGTTCACTTAGTCACGCAACAGTTCGTTGATCGAGGTCTTCGAGCGGGTCTGCGCGTCCACGCGCTTGACGATCACCGCGCAGGAGAGGCTCGGGCCCGGGCTGCCGTCCGGCAGCGCCTTGCCCGGCATCGCGCCCGGCACGACCACGCTATAGGCCGGCACGCGCCCGACGAAGATCTCGCCGGTGTTGCGGTCGACGATCTTGGTGGTGGCGCTGATGAACACGCCCATCGACAGAACCGCGCCTTCCTCGACCACCACGCCTTCGACGACTTCCGAGCGCGCGCCGATGAAGCAGTGGTCTTCGATGATCACCGGGCCGGCCTGCAGCGGCTCAAGCACGCCGCCGATGCCGACGCCGCCCGAGAGGTGCACATTCTTTCCGATCTGCGCGCAGCTTCCGACGGTCGCCCAGGTGTCGACCATGGTCCCCGAGTCGACATAGGCGCCGACGTTCACGAAAGACGGCATCAGCACCACGCCCGAGGCCACATAGGCCGAGCGGCGTACGACGCTGCCCGGCACGGCGCGGAAACCGGCCTGTTTGAACTGGGCGTCCGTCCATCCTTGCGTCTTCAGCGGCACTTTGTCCCAGTAAGCGGCATTGGCCGGGCCCGGCATCTGCGCCATGTCGTTCAGGCGAAAGCCCAGCAGCACGGCCTTCTTCAGCCACTGATTCACCGACCAGCCGTTCGGTCCCTTTTGCGCCACGCGCGCCGTGCCGGCATCGAGCAGGTTGAGCGCGGTCTCGACGGCCTCGCGCGCGGGCCCTTGCGTCGCGGGCGAAAGGGCGTTGCGATCGTCCCAGGCGCGTTCGACCGCATCCTGTAATGCCTTGATATCCATCATCAATTCCTAAATTTCGAGAGCGGAACGCGGCCCGCGTGCCCGAACATAGCTACTAGAAAGGGTGAGTCAATCGCGCCAGCTAAGGCTTGGCGAGAATTAGTTCGGTCATGTAACCTTTTAGGACAATTAACGGGCCCAACAGAAAGTGGTCCGGTCGTAAGTGGTGGGGATATCCGTGGGTAAAGATCTGGCGCGCGAAGGCGGCGCTTCATCGTCGGTGTCGGCCTTTGACGGTCAAAACGAAGTCTTATCGTTCGAAGTCTCCCCTGCGGCGCTTGAGCGTTACGAAGAACCCGTGTTTCGCGTTCTTCCCGCCGGCTTTATCGAACCTGCGAATCCGGTGGCGCTCGAGTTCGCGGCGCGCCTTGCGCCCGAGGATATGGAGCGGCTGAAGGCGGCGGCGGACAAATCCACCTCGGCCAACCGCGCGCTCGTCGACATGGTGGACGTTGGCCCCGAGGGCAAGCAGCAGAATCTTCAGGTCAGTCTCATTCCCTTGCGCGACAACGGGGGCACGCTTCTGTTCGTGCGCGACCTCACCCTCGACAACTCGCTGCGCCTCGCCCTTGTCGACAGCCGCCGCCGCTACAAGGATTTCATCGAAATCTCGACCGACTTCGCCTGGGAGACGGGACCGGATGAACGTTTTGCGTTCGTCCCGCCGCGCGGCGCGCTGGGCTACACGGCGGACGGCCTCGTGGCCATGGAGCCGCGTCAGCTTCTTGTCGGCGATGCGCCGAATGCCGAGACGCCGTTCCTCACCAAGCGGCGGATCGAGAACGAGGAGCTATGGTTGCGCCGTCCCGACGGACGGACCGCCTGCGTCATCGTCTCGGCGATGCCGCTGATCGCCCGCGACGGCAAATGGGTCGGAGCGCGCGGTGTCTGCCGTGACGTCACCGAAACGCGCGACCGCGAAGCCACGCTGACCCGTGTGCGCAATCGTGAACGTGTGCTGACGCGTATCGTGCGCGCCTTCCGCGACGAAGTGAATCCGGAGGCCATGCTCGGTGTTGCCGCCGAGGCGCTTTCGCGCGGTCTTGGCGCCGAACACTGCCATATTTTCCGCGCGCTTTCGGACGACGCGCCGGCCAGCCCGGTGACGCCGGGTTTCCAGCTAGCGGCGCGTTACGGCGATCTCGAAGCCGGCGAGGGCGCGCCGGTCCTGAAAACGATCGGCGAGGGCGCGGCGGCGGTGGAACTCCTGCTGGGCGGCATGCAGGTACTCGCCGCTCCGGCGCGGTATCAGAATGCCTCCAACGGCGCCGTCATCCTATGGCGCACGGTCGAGCGCGGCACATGGAACGACGACGACCGCCTGCTCATCGGCGACATCGCCAACCAGGTGGGCATCACGATCGAACAGTTCACCCACCATGAACATGTGCTCAAGATTTCCCGCACGGACGCCCTGACCGGCCTCTTGAACCGCGGCGCCTTCGTCGAGGGCCTGCAACGCTTCCTTGCGCGCCTGACCCGCGACGGCGGCCACGGCGTGCTGATGTATGTCGATCTCGATAACTTCAAGGCCGTCAACGACACCAAGGGTCACCAGGCGGGGGACGATGCGTTGCTGAAGGTGCGCGATATTCTCGTGCAGCATACGCGCCCCACGGATCTCATCGCGCGTCTCGGCGGCGACGAGTTCGCGATCTGGCTCAATGGCGCCGATCTTGAAATCGCGAAAACCCGCGCCGGCCAGTTCCTCGAGCGGATGAAGGAACTCGGTCCCTATTCGGCCGGCGCGCACCGGCCGCTTGGCATGTCGGTGGGCATCGCGGTGTGGGACCGCCAAACCGGGGAAACGCTCGACGGTCTGCTCGCGCGCGGCGACGCCGCCATGTACGACGCCAAGCGCGGCGGCAAGGGCACGTTCACCGTCGCGCCCGATGCCCCTCCTCCGGCCGGCGGTGGACTGTAATGCCGGGCTCCAAAGCCAGCGCTCCGGCCAAGGATCGGTTGATCCATCTTCTGGGTATTCCAGGGCAAAAAGTGACCTATGAACAGGCGCGCGACCTGCTTGATCATCCCGAGGTCGAGGTGCGCCGCGCGCTTGCGGAGCGGGCCGATCTTGAGCCGGAGATTCTGTTCTTCCTGGCGCGCGATTCGGACGCGGTGGTGCGCCGGTCCATCGCGGCCAACGCCATGACGCCTGAGAAGGCGTCGCTGTTGCTCGCGGCCGACGACGATGCCGATGTGCGCTCCGAGCTTGCCGACCGCGTCGGCAAGCTCCTGCCGGGCCTCAGCAACATCGACCAGGAAAAGGCGTGGCGCACGATCCACCAGGTGCTCATCCTCTTGGCGCGCGATCAGTTGCCGCGTGTGCGCCGGGCCCTGTCCGAGGCGCTGAAGGCGGTGCCCAACGCGCCGCATGACGTGGTGTTCACGCTTGCCACGGATACCGAAGCCACCGTCGCGACGCCGGTGCTGGAGTTCTCGCCCGTTCTCACGGACGAGGATCTTCACGCCGTCATCCAGGCCAGCCCGCTCACGGCGCAGCTTGTCGCGATTTCCCGGCGCATCAACGTCGGCGAAGAAGTGTGTAACGCCATCGTCGGCGCGGGCAACGTCGACGCCATAACGTCGCTCCTGAAGAATAAAAGCGCGCAAATCCGCGAAGAGACCCTGGACGCCATCATCGACGCCGCGCCGCGTCAGGTGTGGTGGCACGAGCCTTTGGTGCATCGTCCCAATCTCAATTCCAAGGCGGCGCTCCGCATCGCCGAATTTGTCGCGGCCTCGCTGGTGCAGGAACTCGCGCGCCGCGCCGATCTCGATCCGACCACCATCACGACCCTCGACAAGCTGGTGAAAGACAAGCTGAGGAAAGACGAGGAGAAAGCCGGCATGGCCGCCGACGATCCCGGCGAGACCCTCACCAATGAAGCGCTTGCGATGGCGCAGCGCCAGATCGAGGTGTTGGCCCGCGCCGGCAAACTGACGACACGTTCGGTCATGCAGTTCGCGGCGGACGGCCCCTCGCCGATGATCGTCGCCGCGCTCGCGCACCTTGCCGATCTTCCGCTCCGGGCCGTCGCGGAGGTCGTGCGCACCGCGAGCGCGAAGGGCATGCTTGCGGTCGCCTGGGCCGGCGACTTCACCGCCGAAGAATCGGCGCAGCTCCAGCTCAAGGTCGGCCGTGTCCCGCCCGAATCCGTGATCCGTCCCCGCGCCGGCGGCGGCTTCGACGCCACCGAAGCCGAGCTCGAATGGCAGCTCGACATGTTCCAGGAGGAGGCGGGGAGGTAAGGCGGCGTCATGCTTTACTTCGCCATGCTCGCGGCCGGTCTCTTCATCGGCTTCACCGTCAGCACCGCCGTGCGTGAAAGCGCCTACGGCTATTACCTGCGCTATTCCACCGCCGCCGGTCTCGGGCGGCGGGTGACCGCTTATGGGGCGCGAGGCATTGCCTTTATCTTCGCCGCGATTTTTTACCTCTGTATCGGCGTCGGCGTCTGCGTGCTGATCGCTTTGGCGTTCATGTTCATGGGTTATGCCTATGACCTGTTGGCCGGATGACGGCGCCCGAGTCCATGCATATTGCAAGGCGGTTGTACGCCGGGCGCCTGATTTGAGCATCCGCGGCCTCATTCACCCCTCGCGCCGCCGGTGCGGCGGAGGCTTTGACTTTAAACAAGAATAGGGCGGTGAGGCCTGGGCGCGGAGGTGGCGGCGGAAGCGCCGCGCCGGGATTTCTTGACAAAAAATGCCCGGCGGCGCGACACTCTAAATATACCCTACCCCTTGTCTGCACCGCGCCCGCGTGAGCGCGGTTTTTTTGTGCCCCGCCTTCGCGGGCGCCCTCTCCAACATTTCAGGTGCCTCATGCTCGCTGCTCCTTATCCAGCGGACGCCCTTGGCGTTCGTCTGTCCGCCGTGGTGCGCGCCGTCGTTTCGGCCACCCAGGCGCCGATTGAAATCGCCGCGCAGGCTGTCCTTTCCGTCGTTTCGCTGGCCGTGCAGAACCGCCTCTCCGTGCGCGTTCCCACCGGCGAGATTCGCCCCCCGTCCTGTTTCTTCCTGACCCTGGCCGAAAGCGGCGAACGTAAAAGCGCGGTCGCGGGCCTCGCCCTCGCGCCCGTCCGCGCGCGGGAAGAGGAGTTGGCGCGCGCGCAGCCCGTGGACGAACTGGACTACCGCGCGCGTCTTCAAGCCTGGCGGCTTTACCGGACGCGCATGACGCGGGCGGTTCTGGAGGAATGGCCCTCCGACTCCGGCGCCCGCGGCGAGGGCGATGCCGCGCACGCGGACGGCAAGATGCTGGCCCGCAAGCCGCTGCCGCCCGCGCCGCCGTTTCTCGCGGTCTCCGCGGCGCAGGTCGCCGGCCTCATCGATCAGTTGAAGGCGCGCCCCAATCTTCTTTTGTTCTCGGACACGGCCGCGCCGCTGCTCCGGACCGCGAAGCTGACGGGCGCCGCCTTTCTTCGTGAGGTCTGGGATAACGGGTCGTTCATCGTGGGACGCGGGCGCGGCGCGCAGCGCATCGTGGAGCGCCGTCTCAGCGTCCATCTCACCGCGCCGCCGGATGAAGGCCGCGCCTTCCTTGCCGACCCCGTCCTCGCGCGCGAAGGGGTGCTCGCGCGCTTCCTCGTCGCCGGCCCTGCCTCCCGGATCGGCGCGCGTCCCTGGTGTCCGCCGACCCTCGATCCTTGTCTTGGCGATTACGCGCGCCAAATCGGCGCCGGGCTCGATCCGGCGGCCGGCACACCCGCCGATGTTTCGCAAGTGATGACCCGTGTCGCGGAATTCTCGCCGGCCGCGCGGGACCGCTGGTCGGCTTTCGCCGGCGAGATGGAGGGCCGCATGGCTGCGGGCGGCGATTTCGCGGCCTCGCGCGCGCTGGCCGCCAAACTTCCTCAGCACGCCGCGCGCCTCGCGGCGCTGATCGCGGGTTATGAGAACGTCGCCGGTATTGAGGAAGGCGCCGCCGACGGCGGCATTGCGCTCGCCCGCTGGTACGGTGCGGAAGCCTTGCGTCTCGCCCCAGCAGCCCAGCAAAACGTCGCGGAAGATCAAAGCCGGGAGGTTCTCGCCTGGCTCCAGCGTTCCCATTCCAAGGGGCCCTTTGCGCTCGCCGATGTCTATAGCGATGGGCCGTCCTTCGCGCGGACATCGCGCGCGGCCCGCGCGCTTCTGCGCGATCTGGAGAACGCGGGACATGTCCGTCTCGCCGCCACCTGGAAGCGCGGCGGAGAGGCTTGGGAACTCACGCAAAAAAGCTGAGTCCGAAAAAATCGCCTGCGGTTGATGCGGACGATGCGGACGGGCGAAAAGCCTAATTCCGTGATGGGTTTACGCGATCGTATTCATGCGGAACGCGATGCGGACGACATGCGGATGAGCTGGGCCGTTAATTCAGCCCGCGCTCGGCCGTCACTGTTGGCAATGCATCCAGCGGCACGGTGGTCGAATACTTGATCTCTTCCATGACGAAGGTGGAGCTGACGTCGCTCAAGGCGACGCGCTTGATCAGGCGCTTATAGAAGGAGTCGTAAGAGTCCATATCCTTCACCACGACGCGCAACAGATAATCGATATCGCCGGCCATGCGCCAGATGGCGGTGATTTCCGGCATCTCCTTGACCGTGCGCGCGAACTTCTGCAGCCAGATGTCGTCATGCTGGCTGGTGCGGATGATGACAAAAACCGTCAGGCCGAGGTTCAGACGCTTGGCGTCCAAAAGCGCCACGCGCGCCTTGATGATACCGGCGCGTTCCATCTTCTGGATGCGCTTCCAGCAGGGGGTTTGCGAAAGCCCCACCTTCTGCCCGATCTCGACGATGGAAAGACCGGCATTGTTTTGAAGCAGTGCGAGGATCTTGCGATCGGTGGGATCGAGCATGATGGGCTCCGGTGCGAAAAAGAGGGAGGGCCGCCGGCCGCCGGCCCTCCCGGTTCACGGCAGGCGTTAGAGTCTGAAGCGGATCCCGGCGCGGAAGGTGCGGCCGTTGCGCCAGTCGGCATAGTCCTGCGTGGACTGGGACTGGAACAATCCGCCGCTGACTTCGCCGGCGACAATCGGCGGCATCGCGTTGGTCAGGTTCTTCACGAAGAAGAACGCGTCCACCGCGCCGTTGCCGTATTCGAGGACTTTGTAGGTGATCGAGAGGTCGTACGAATAAGCCGCCGGGATGGCGTTGAGGTTGTAGGTCGGATTCCCCGCCGTGGAGACCGGGCAGCCGGTGGTGCAGACCACGCGCTCGTTGCTGTAGACCGACGAACTCACGCCGTTGGCCGTGAAGGTGACCGCGACCGGATCGAGATCGTAGGTCGCCGACGCCGTGAAGCGGAAGTCCGGCGAGCCGGGCGTGCCCGCCTGGTCCGTGATGGCCGGGATCGCCGCCGGGTTGTTGGTCTTGCGCGAGATCACATGCGTGCCGAGGCCGCGCAGGGTGACGTCGCCGTCCCAGCTCTCGACCACCGACGACAGCGGGAAGCGGTAGCTCGTTTCGATGTCGATGCCCTTGGTTTCCTGCGCGATCACGTTGGCCGGGCGGATGTTCACCTGGGTCAGCAGGTTCGTCGCCGGGTCACGCACCAGGAAGGCGCAGACCGCGGTCTGGCCGTCGCGGCACTGGTCGATGATCTGCTGGCTGTTCAGGGTCGCGATCGCGTTCTTGATGTTGATCCGGTAGTAGTCGACCGAGGCGTTGAACCCGCCGAGGAAGGACGGCGAGAACACGGCACCGAGACCGGTCGTATTCGCCTTTTCCGGCTGCAGGTTCGGGTTGCCGCTGGTCACCGTGAACACCGATACCGGCGCGTTGTTGTTGAACGGATCGGTGATGAAGCTGGTGTTGGAGCGCCCGCCCAGATAGAGGTCGCCCAGGTTGGGCGCGCGGATATCGCGCGATTGCGTCGCGCGGAAACGGATGTCGTCGATCGGCGACCAGGTGGCGCCCACCTTCCAGGTGGTCACGTAGCCCGACGTCGAGTAGCTGGTGAAACGCGCGCCGGCGTTTAAGTCCAGCACCTTCGCCCAGCTCTCGTCCTTGGCCAGCGGCACGACGGTTTCCACGAAACCTTCGGTCACGCTGAATTCACCGGCGGAGTCCTTGTAGTTGCCCGAGAAGAACGAGGTCGCCTTGTCGAGCGCGCTGGCGAACGCGAACAGCGTTTCCTTGCGATGTTCGGCGCCGAAGGCCACCGAGACGGGGCCGGCCCAGGTCGCGAACGGCTCGCCGTTCACGCTGGCCGCGGCCACGTTCTGGCCCAGCTTCGCGAGCAGGTAGCTGTTGCCGTACACGTAGTCGATCGTGTCCTGCGGAACCTTGCCGTAGCCGAAATAGGGGAACGGTTTGCACGACGGATCGTCGTTGGCCGTGACGGCATCGGCGTTCACGCGGCAGACGATCACCCCGTCGGCGCGGCGCACCGAATCCACGGCGCGCAGGTAGTTCGCGTTGATCATGTTGGTGAGCACGCGCACCGAATTGTGGGTGGTGGTGCGCTGGATGTAAGCGTCCCACGTCCAGGTGGCGCCAAAAGCATCAAAGGCGCCGTCGAGGCCTGCCGTATACCCGCGGAAGGTGCGGTTGTTGTTGGGGCGCGCGATCGGCAGGTCGTTGTTGTTGCGGCCCATCGTCAGGGTGGTGAGGCCGAGCGACTGCATCTGCGTCAGGATGGGCGCGGGGATATAGGGGTTGTCGATGCGGATGGTGTCGGAACCCAGCTTGTAGCCGTAGGCGTTGTGGGAGTAGCCGAACGTGTGGCTCCAATGGAGCTGCGCGTAGGCCGTCACATTGTCCGTCACGTCATAGCTCGTGCGCAGGAACACCGTCTTGCGCACCACCTTCGCTTGCAGATCGGAGGTGCGGTCCGTGCGGGTCAATTCCCAATCGCCGCCGGACATCAGGCTGCCGCGATACCCCAGCGGGCCGTAGCGGAACGGGTACGGGTTCCCATCGGCATCGAACTGAATGCCCTTCAAAGGACCGGCGGTGATGAGGCCGCCCGGCGCGGCGTTGGCGATGCCGACGTTGGGCAGGATCAGGAAGTCCGGCTGACCGTTGCCGGCCACGTAATTCGGGTTCTGGATGGTGTTCCAGCCTTGGTCGAGGTTCGGACGCGGGTTGCCGCGCACGCCCTTGCTGTAGCTGTATTCGCCGGCGGCGAGGATGTGGCCGCGCCCGTTGGCGAAGGGCGTGCCGCCCGCGAGATCGACGCCATACGTGGGCGCGTCGCCATAGGTTGAAATGCCGCCCTGCACCGAACCCTTGAGGCCGGTGAATTCCCGGTCGAGCACGAAGTTCACGACGCCCGACAGCGCGTCCGATCCATAAGCGGCCGAGGCGCCTCCGGTCACCACGTCGACCCGGCTGACGAGCGCATTCGGCACGGCGTTGACGTCCACCGCGTTGCCTTCACCCGCGCCGTTGGCGCTGGCGCCGACCAGGCGGTGTCCATCGAGCAGGACGAGGGTGCGGTTCGCATTGAGGCCGCGCAGGTTCAAGCTGTTGGTGCCGACGGTGCCGTTGCCGGTGCCCGAGTTGCCCGAGTGCGGCGAGCGGCTGCCCGCGAAGGCCGGCAGCTGGTTGACGACGTCGGCGATGTTCACCGGCGCCTGCGCCAGGATGTCGGCGGTGGAGACGACCGAGACCGGCGTCGGCGCTTCGTAGCCGTCGCGCACGACGCGGGTGCCGGTGACGACGATTTCGTCCACGGGCGCGGCTTGGGCGAGCTGCGGGTCGGCCGCCTGCGCGATTTGGACCAAGCCGTCGCTGGCATGAACGTTCGCGGCCGCGAGTAGCGCGATGACGCTGGCGGTGCCGGTCAGCCGGACGCGGCGGGAGAAAAAGTGGCGGTAAGCAAGTGCCGGAAAAACAAGCATGGAAGCCCCTCAGAGAAAAAGTTGAGGTCCCGGCTTAGGGGCTGGTTCGGGGGTCGTGGGGAGGAATTTTCCCTCTAAAGGCGAAAATCCCGAGAATGGGAGAAGTTTATTCCCTCCCGCGCCCGAGTTTGGAGTGCGATCGCGGAGTCCGGCGGCGCATATGCGATAGCCCTGACGGCTGCTGTTTTATGGCTTCTCCGCCGCCACCGTCACCGCGATCTGTTCCAGCCCCGGCGCCTTCGGATCGCTGGAGAACAGGATCGTGATCCGCTTGCCGGCGCGCGCGCCGAGATACACGCGCTGGGTCACCCAGCCGCCGTGCGCCGACGCCTCTTCGAACACGCGCCCCGGATAGAAGCGGCCGCCCGGCCCGGCAAAATAATCGTCCGCGGCCTCGATGATGGGCGCAAGATCGCCGGGGAACCGTGCGTTGACCGTGCACACGCGGCCCGTTCTTTCCACGAGGGCGATGGGATGTTGCGGGTCTTCCTTGAGATAGACCGCGCCCGTGTCGGCGCCGAGAAAGGCCCGCGCGGTTTTCTCATCGGCGGCTTGCGCGCGCTGCTCTTTGGCGAAGGTTTGCGGCGAAGCGCCGTCAACGACGAAACGCACGCATCCGTTGGCGACGAAGTTCAGCAGCTGATCGATGCCCGCGCCGTCATCGGCGCGCGCCGGCGTTGCGGCGAGCAGAAGTCCCGCGAGCGCGGCTTTCCCGCTCACGCTTTGTCCGTGAGCGCGGTGAGCCAGGCGAGCAAATCGTCCGTCACATAGTGACAATGGCTGATGTCTTCGTCTTCGCTGGCCAGCATGCCCTCGTGACGCACCCACACCGTCTTCATGCCCAGCGCGGCGGCGGGTCCGAGGTTCTTGTGGCTGTCCTCGAACATGGCGGCTTTCTTGGGCGTCACGGCATGTTTGGCGATCAGCGCCGCGTAGCCGGCCGGGTCGGGTTTCGGGATGTAGTCGCCCGCGCGGATATCGAAGATGTCGTCGAAGTGGTGCGCCACGCCGAGCCGCTTCACCGTGCTTTCGGCATGGTAGGCCGATCCGTTGGTGTAGATCAGCTTGCGGCCGGGCAGAGCCGCCAAGACGGCGTCAAGACGCGGATCGGCGTTCAGCACGCTGTGGTCGATGTCGTGCACATGGTCGATGAAGGCGTCCGGATCGATGCCGTGATGAAGGACAAGGCCGCGCAGCGACGTTCCGTATTCATGGTAGTACCGCTTCTGAAGCTTGAAGGCGTCTTCGAGCGGCATATTCAGAAGCTGCGCGATATACGTCTTCATCCGCACGTCGATCTGCGCGAACAGATTGGTGCTCGCCGGATAAAGCGTGTTGTCGAGATCAAACACCCAAACGTCGATCCCGGCGAAATCCTCGCGCTTCGGTGCTTTCAAAGGCGTCCTATCTCGCCCGGATCAACGTCCCGGCCCCGTGCGGCGTGAACAACTCCAGCAGCACCGCGTGCGGCACGCGGCCGTCCACGATCACCGCCGCTTCCACGCCCTGGTCCACGGCGTCGAGACAGGTCTCGACCTTGGGGATCATGCCGCCGGAAATGGTGCCCGACTGGATGAGCGTTTTTGCCCGCTCCACGGTCATTTCCTTGATGAGGCGGCCGGTATCGTCGAGAACGCCGGCGATATCGGTCAGCATCAGGAGGCGTGTCGCGCCGGCCGCGGCTGCAATCGCTCCGGCCGCGGTATCGGCGTTGATGTTGAAGGTCTCGCCGTGCGGTCCCACGCCGATGGGCGCGATGACCGGGATGATGTCCGATTCTTCAAACGTGTCGAGGATGTGCGGATTGATCTCCGACGGTTCGCCCACGAAGCCGAGGTCGAGGATTTTTTCGATATTGGAGCCCGGATCTTTCTTCGAGCGGCGCAGTTTGCGCGCCTTGATCAGGTTCCCGTCCTTGCCCGACATGCCGACCGCGAAGCCGCCGGCCTTGTTGATGGCGGTGACGATCGCTTTGTTGATCGAACCGCACAGCACCATCTCGACGATTTCCACGGTCGCGGCGTCGGTGACGCGCAGGCCGTCGATGAAAGAGCTTTGGATGCGCAGGCGGTCCAGCATGGCCCCGATCTGAGGCCCGCCGCCGTGCACGACGATGGGATTGATGCCGACTTGTTTGAGGAGGACGACGTCGCTGGCGAATCGCGCGGCGGTGGTCTCGTCGCCCATGGCGTGACCGCCGTACTTCACAACAACCGTCTCACCGGAATGCTCGCGCATGAACGGCAGCGCTTCCGCGAGGATGCCGGCTTTCTCCAGCCAGATCTCATGGTCGGCGTTGGGATTGCGTTCTACGGTCATGGCCCTCGGGTGAGCTGCGCGTTGATGTTTTCTCAATCACTCGCATAAGGCCAACCGGCCTTCAGCGCAACTATCCTGGTAAGGCCAGTTCGGTCATGGCGGCGCGCACCTCGGGGATGCCGAAGCCGTCGAACGAACTTGTGACCAAAATCTCCGGATGGGCGGCCACATGCTCGGCCAGCTCCTTCTGGATGGCGGCCTTGGTCTGGGCCAGCGGCCCGGGCTTCACCTTGTCCGCCTTGGTCATGACGATCTGATAGTTCACCGCCGAGTCGTCCATCAGCTTCATGATCTCGCGGTCGGTGTCTTTCAGGCCGTGACGGGAATCGATCAGCACCAGGGCGCGGCGCAGGTTCGGCCGTCCCTTCAGATATTTTCGGATGAAGTCCGTCCAAATCTCGACTTTGTCTTTAGGCGCCTGGGCGAAGCCGTAGCCTGGAAGGTCGGTCAGAGTCAGCCGCCGGCCCAAGTCGAAGAAGTTGATTTCCTGCGTGCGGCCCGGCGTGACCGACGTGCGCGCCAGGTCCTTGCGGTTGGTCAGCGCGTTGATCAGGCTCGACTTGCCGACGTTGGAGCGTCCGGCAAAGGTGATCTCCGGCACATCGGCGTTCGGCATCTGCGCGAGTTCGAGCACGCCCAGCATGAAGTTGCACTGCTGGGCGAACAGCCGGCGGCCGTTCTCGATGACCGCCGGATCGAAGCTCGGGTTCAAAGTCTCAGCCACAAGGATGCTCCACTCCCTCTCCCTTTAAGGGAGAGGGCCGGGGTGAGGGGGCGTTATTTCTTTACGGGTTCCGGCTCGCTGCGCAACAGGACCGCCTGCTGCAGGATGCCGAGCAGGTTGCTCCACGCCCAGTAGATGACGAGGCCGGCCGGGAAGGTGCCCATCATGAAGGTGAAGATCACCGGCAGGAACATCATCACCTTGGCCTGCGCCGGATCGGCCGGTTGCGGCGCGAGTTTCTGCTGCAGGAACATCGTCACGCCCATGATGATCGGCCAGATGCCGATGTTCAGGAAGTGCAGGAACGACGGGATGTCCCACTGCACGAAACCGAACAGCCACAGGAGGCCGGTCGGATCGGGCGCCGACAGGTCGTGGATCCAGCCGTAGAACGGCGCGTGACGCATTTCGATGGTCACGAACAGCACCTTATACAGCGCGAAGAAGATAGGAATTTGAAGCAGGATGGGAAGGCAGCCGGACAACGGATTTGCCTTCTCGCGCTTGTACAGCGCCATCAGCTCTTCGTTCATTTTCACGCGGTCGTTTGCGTGGCGCTCCTGCAGCTTCTTCATCTCCGGCTGCAGGCGCTTCATGTTGTTCATCGCCTTGAACTGCTTGTTGGCGATGGGGAACATCAGAAGGCGCAGGAAGGTCGAGAAGGCGATGATCGCCAGACCGAAGTTGCCGATGAGGCCGTGCAGCCAGCGCAGGGCATAGAAGAACGGCTTGGTCAGGAAGTAGAACCAGCCGAAGTCGATGGCGAGGTCGAACTGCGTCAGGCCCGGGTCGGTCGCGATGCTGTCCAAAAGCTCGAGTTCCTTGGCGCCGGCGAACACATAGGCGTTCACGCTCTTTTCTTCGCCGGGCGCGAGCGAGAGGGGCTCGCCGCGCAGGTCCGTCTGATAGCGGTCACGGCCGTTCGGCGCCGTGTGCGCCATGCTCGCCGCGACCTTCATCTTCTGGTCGAAGCCGACCGCCGCCAGCCAGTATTTGTCGGTGATGCCGATCCAGCCGCCGGTGGACTCGGCCACCGTCTGCGGACCGTCTTCAACCAGGTCCTTGTACTTGGGTTGCAGCAAAGTGGTGCCGTTGAACACGCCGATCGGGCCTTCATGCAGGATGAAGAAGCCCGCGAGAGTCGGCGTATCGACACGCGCGATCAGCGCGTAAGGATAGATCGTCACCGGACGGCCGCTGTTGTTGATCACCGTCTGCTCGACGCGGAACAGATAGTCCTTGTCGGCGCGGTAGGTGCGGCGGAAGACGAGGCCTTCACCATTGTCAAAGGTGATGGTCACGGGCGTCGTATCGGTCAGCACGGCGTTCGGATCTTCGGCGGTCCACAGGCTGCCGGCGCCCGGAAGCTTCAGCGAGGTGTCCGAGGCGATCCAGCCGAACTCGGCGTAGTACGGCTTCGGCGAATTGGCCGGCGTCAGCAGCGTGATCGCCGGGCTGTTCGGGTCGGTGGTCTCGCGGTAGCGCGTCAGATGGATGTCGTCGACGCGCCCGCCGGCCAGCGAGAGCGAGCCTTGTACATACTGCGTCGCGATCTTGAGGCGCGGGGCTTCGACGCCGGGCGCGGTCGGGGCCGGCGCGGCCACCGGCTGGCCTTCGGGCGACGGCGCGGCCACGGGCGCGCCGGGGCCGTTGGTGTCCACACTCGGCGGCGCGGCCGGTTGCGCGGTTTCGGTGACTTCAACCGGCGGCGGCGTCAGCTTCGGCGCGAAATACAATTCCCAGCCGAGCAGAATCACCATCGAGATGGCGGCGGCGACAATCAGGTTACGTTGATCCATAGGCGCGTCAGATCCTGCTTACGAAGAGGGAGGTGTGGGGACGGGATCGAAGCCCGATCCGCCCCAGGGGTGGCAACGAAGAAGCCGCTTGGCCGCCAGCAGCGCGCCTTTTCCAGCCCCGTGCGCGCCGATCGCTTCACAGGCGTATTCGGAGCAGCTCGGGTGGAAGCGGCAGCGCGGGCCCAGAAGCGGCGACACGGTGAGTTGATAAACGCGAATCGAGCCGCGCAGCAAATGACTAAGAGGTGACGGCTTCATGAGCGCGGCTCCCGGCCGCGCGGCTGCGCGATTTTCTTGAAGGCGGCGCGCAGGTCTTTCTCCATCGCGGCGAAGTCGTGGGTCAGAGTCTCTGTCCGGCCGATCAGCACATAGTCGAACGCGGAATCGGCTTCAGCGATCAGGCGGTCGGTGAGGGCGCGCAGGCGCCGTTTCGCACGGTTGCGCGCGACGGCATTGCCGACCTTCCGGCTGCAGGTGAAGCCCACATGGATCGCCGCAACGCCGTCGTCGATGTCGCCCCTCTTAATGTCACGAGGCGCGGCTTGTAGGATAAATGCGGGTGTGACGCGCTTGAGGCCGGAACTTCCGATCCTCAAGAAATCAGGGCGGCGCTCAACGGACACCCATTGCCGGCCACGGCGTACTTCATCGTCTGAAGCTTGGCGTGCTGGTCCAATGGCTGTGTCCCGAGACATAGCTCCACCTGTGTGGGGCGCCTCCGGCTCCGGGAAGGAGCGGTCGGACTTAAGCCGCTCGATTACGCCGAGAGGCGCTTGCGGCCCTTGGCGCGGCGGTTCGCGAGCACTTTGCGGCCACCGACCGTTTCCATGCGGGTACGGAAACCATGGCGGCGCTTGCGCACGAGTTTGCTGGGCTGATAGGTGCGTTTCACGTCACCAACTCCGGTTCGTCAAAAAAGAAAGGGCCCGGCGGACCGGGCTCAATTGCGGGCGGTGTATAGCGGCCCCCGGGCGGCCAAGTCAATGGCAAGGACCCCTTATTTTTCAACTATTTCACCCCCTTGGAACGCGCCCGGCCGGGCAAAACCCCGATTCCGGGCCCGAAGGCCTAGAATCGGGGGGCCTTACCGGAGAGCTCTCCCCGGGCTCGACCCGAGCCATCGGGAAGCGCCACCCGAGTCATCGGGAAGCGCCACCCGAGTCATCGGGAAGCGCCACCCGAGTCATCGGGAAGCGCCACCCGAGTCATCGGGAAGCGCCAAAGGTGTGCTAGGACAGGGCTTTCGCGGCTTCCTCGTTAAAAGGAGGCCGCGCGCATGGGAGACCCGATGGCGCCGGCGGACCGCAGGCAGATCAGATTGGACGGCGGCGAGACCGAGCTCGCCAGGGGCCGGCGTGCCCGCGAAGCGCGCCCGCCCGCTCCGCCCAAGCGGACCTCCAGCCTTTCGGCGCGGTTGCTCATCCTCACCATCGCCTTCGTCATGGTCGCCCAGGTGGCGGTGTTCGCGCCCACGATGAGCCGGGCGCGGATCGCCTACCTCAATCAAAAGCTGGAGCAGGCGCATCTCGTCCTGGTCGCCCTCGAAGTCGCGACCCGCGAGATCGACCCCCTGCTGCGCGATACCTTGCTGTTCCAAAGCGGCATGTTCGGGATGACCATTTTCCGTCCCGGCCAGGCGCCGCGTACGCTCGGCCCCAGCATCCCGACCGTGCTTCCGCATGTCTATGACCTGCGCGGCGAGAACTATTGGGAATCGATCTTCAACGCTTTCAGCATGATGGCGCGCTCGGGCGAGGTTCCCGTCGCCGTCACCGGATATTCGCTGCGCGATCCCGAGGTGCTGGTCGAAGTGTATCTCGACGAATCTCCTTTGCGCGCCCAGATGTACAGCTCCGGCCGCCGCATTCTGTTCATCGGCTTCATCGTCTCGGTCATTGCCGCGGCGGCGGTGTACGTCAGTCTGCAATGGCTCGCCGTGCATCCTTTGCGCCGTCTTACCGAAGCCATCACGTCGTTCCAACAGGCGCCCGAGGATCCCGCGCGCATCATCGAGCCCTCCGACCGCAAGGACGAAGTGGGCGTCGCGGAGAAAGCCCTGGCGGCCATGCAGCAGGAATTGCGTCAGGCGCTTTTGGAAAAAGAGCGTCTCGCGGGCGTCGGCACGGCTGTTACGAAAATCTCGCACGATCTTCGCAATATCCTTGCAACCGCGAGCCTCGAGCTCGACGGCCTCGAAGCCGCGCCCGATCCCAACGTGCGGCGCATGACCGCAAGCATGATGAAGGCCGTCGACCGCGCCGTGCAGCTCTCCACCACCACCATGAGCTTCGCGAAACAAGGTCTGCCCGACGTCCACAAGCAGTCTTTGAGCAGCGGCGGCTTTCTTCAAAGCATCAAGGACGCTTTGCAAAAAGTTTGTAACGGATGCGATCTGCGCGTGGCGGGCGATGAGTTCACGTTCATGGCCGACCCCGAACTGCTGACGCGTGCGACGGATAATCTCGTGCGTAACGCGGCGCAGGCCGGTGCGACGATTGTAACCCTCGAAACGGGGCGTGAAGAGGATAAGGCGGTGATCCGGATCACCGACAACGGACCCGGCCTGCCGCGCCGGACCCTGGAAAATCTGTTTGTGCCGTTCGCGGGCTCTACCCGCGCGGGCGGGGCTGGGTTAGGTCTTCCCATCGCCCGCGAACTGATCCGCGTGCAAGGCGGCGATCTCGAACTGGCCTCCACGTCGAGCGCCGGGACGGCCTTCGTCATCCGCCTGCCGTTGTAAGTCTAAAGTGAGTCTTTAAAGTGACGATGTCCGAGACGGCTGGTTTGTTCGTGCTGTTCGCCGCCATCGGGGCTGTCCTGTGGTATTACCGCTCCCGCAAGTAAGCGAAATGGGGTAGAGAGCCGCCCATGAGGACCAACGCATGAGCACGATCCCACAGCCTCCGAAGCGTGAGGGCGGTTCGCCCATCACCAAGCGTTTGACGCCGCGCGACATCCAGGCGCGCAAGAACGCCGATCCTATCGTCTGCATCACCGCCCATAGCGCGCCGATGGCCGGCTTCATGGATTCGCACGTCGACCTGCTCCTGGTCGGCGATAGCTTGGGCATGATGGTCTACGGCCTCGACACGACCGTCGGCGTCACGCTCGATATCATGATCGCGCACGGCAAAGCCGTTGTGCGCGGCAGCGCCAAGGCCTGTGTCATCGTCGATCTGCCGTTCGGCTCTTATCAAGCCTCACCCGTCGATGCCTTCAAGGCGGCGGCGCGCGTGATGTCGGAAACCGGCTGCGCCGGCGTGAAGCTCGAAGGCGGCGCCGTCATGGCGCCCACCGTGGAGTACCTCGTCGCGCGCGGCATTCCGGTGATGGGCCACATCGGTCTTACGCCGCAATCGATCAATGTCCTCGGCGGTTTCCGGGTGCAGGGTAAATCCGGCGCGGAAGCCAAGGCCCTGGTCGCGGATGCAAAGCTTCTGGCCGACGCCGGAGCCTTCAGCATCGTTGTCGAAGGCACGGTTGAACCCGTCGCGCGCGAAATCACCAAGGCCTGCAGTGTGCCGACCATCGGCATCGGCGCCTCGGTTGGGTGCGACGGCCAGGTCATCGTCGCCGAGGACATTCTCGGTCTCTACAGCGCCTTCATGCCGAAGTTCGCCAAGCGTTATGCGCTCCTGGGCGAGGAGGTCTCGAAGGTCGTGGCGACTTATGCCGCCGATGTGCGCGCACGCCGGTTCCCCGCGCCTGAGAACACGTACGGCGCGGCTCCAGCGAAACCGGCAAAGAAATCCAAGAAGCGCTAATTCATGACCCCAGCGAATGTAAGTCTTGTCGCCGTGCGCGACGTCGAGAACCTGCGCCGCCGTATCAAGGGCTGGCGCCGCGAGGGTCTGACCGTGGCGCTCGTGCCGACCATGGGCGCGCTCCATAAGGGTCACGTCACGCTCATGGAACGCGCGAAGAAAATGGCGGACCGGGTGGTCGCCACCATCTTCGTCAATCCAAAGCAGTTCGGGCCGAACGAAGACCTTGCCGCCTATCCGCGGCGCGAGAACGAAGACTATGAGATGTTGAACGCCGCCGGCGTGCACCTTCTCTTCGCCCCGGATGTCGCGGCCATGTACCCCGCCAACTTCGCCACCAGCATCCAGATCGCGGGCATCGGCGAGCAACTGGACGGGGCGCACCGCCCCGGTCACTTCAACGGTGTCGCGATGGTCGTGACCAAGCTCCTCCTGCAGGCGCTCCCCGACATCGCGCTGTTCGGTGAAAAGGACTACCAGCAGCTGGCGGTCATCCGCCGCCTCGTCGCGGATCTCAATATTCCCGTCGATATTATTGGCGTGGAAACGGTGCGCGAGGCGGACGGCCTCGCGCTGTCGTCGCGTAACGTATACCTGAGCGCCGAAGAGCGCCCCAAGGCGCCGGCGCTCAACGCCGCGCTCAACGCCGCGGCCAAGGCCATTGCGAAGGGTGAGAGCATTGCCGCCGCAACGGCCGCCGCGCGCGAACAGATCCTCGCCGCCGGTTTCGCCAAGGTGGATTATGTCGAGGCGCGTCATGCCGAGACGCTCGCGCCGCTCGGCTCCAACGCCGAACCGGGACGTGTCCTTGCCGCCGCGCATATGGGCCGCGCGCGTCTGATCGACAACGTCGCGATCCCGAAGGCCTAATTCTTGTCGGTAATCTTCGCGTCGGCCCAGGCTTTGGCGAGCCGGGCGTAGTTCTCGCCCTGCGCCGCCGCCGCGCGCCAGCACAGGGCAATTGTGCGCATCGGGTGATATTTCTCGATCGGGCGCACGACGAGATCCGTGCGTCCCGCCAGCTCACGCGCGACCGCCATGCGCGGCAGTAACGTAAGGCCCAGCCCGCCCGCGACCATCGACACCAGGGTCGGCAAGCTGGTCGACTGGAACACCTCTTTCAGCGCGCGGTCCGAGAGCCTGCACGCCGCCAGCGCATGATCGCGCAGGCAGTGGCCGCCTTCCAGCAGCAGAAGCGGAACATCGGCGAGATCGGATTCGCGCACGGTCTTGCGGGCCGCGAGCGGATGATTGGCGGGCATGCACACCACCATGTCCTCTTCGCCGATCTCGGCGACGTCGAGGCCGTCGGTGTCGTAAGGCAGCGCGATGAGCGCGAGGTCGAGTTCGCCCTTGCGCAACCGGGCCAGGGTCGGCGCGGTCTGCTCCTCGCGCACGAACAGCTTCAACTTGGGGAACGTCCGTTCGGTTTCGGTCACGAGCCGCGGCAGCACATAAGGCGCGATGGTCGGGATGACCCCCAGGTTCAAGGGGCCCGCGAGCTCGCCGCGCCCGGCCTGCGCCAGGTCCACCAGGTCCTCGAGATAGCGAATCGCCTCGCGTCCGCGCGCCGCGATCATGCGGCCCAGGGGTGTGACGACCACCTGGCGCCGGGTGCGCTCGATCAGGGTGACGCCGAGCGTGGCTTCCAGCTCCTTGAGGCCCGCACTTAAGGTCGACTGGGTGACGTTGCACGTCTTGGCCGCGCGGCCGAAATGCCCCGCTTCCACGAGGGCGATCAGATAACTCAGCTGGCGGGCGGAGGGCAGTGGTTTAAGTGACATAATCGATCAATATAATCATTATTAATCGTTAGATTCAATAATAATCGTCCCTTAGATTTCTCCTCAGACGCCCAACACCCCACCGCCAACCCATCACGAGGGACGCTTAAGAACATGATTACGATTGGACAAAAACTCCCCGCTTTCGCCTTGAAGTCCGTTGCCGACACCAGCGGCGAATTCCCGCTCCTTACCGAGCAGAGCTTCGCCGGCAAATGGAAGGTCTTCGTGTTTTGGCCGAAGGATTTCACCTTCGTCTGCCCGACCGAAATCATCGGTTTCAACGATGTCGAAGGCGAATTCGCCGACCGCGACGCCCAGCTGATCGGCGCGTCCACCGATAGCGATTTCGTGCACCTTGCCTGGCGCAAGAGCCGCGAAGACCTCGCCGCCGTGAAGTATCCGTGGCTGGCCGACATCAAGAAGGACTTCGCCTCTGCTTTGGGCGTGCTCGAGCCGAACGAAGGCGTCGCCTTCCGCGCCACGATCATCGCGGATACCGACAATATCGTCCGCTACGTCGCGGTGAACGACCTCAGCGTCGGCCGCAATCCGCAGGAAGTCCTGCGTGTGCTCGACGCCCTGCAAACCGATGAACTTTGCCCGTGTAACTGGAAGAAGGGCGAAGACACCCTGAAAGCAGCCTAGTCCCCCCACTAGCAGCTGCGATGCGGCTGGATCCCCCCTCCAGCCGCGACCGGCGCCGCTCCGTACATCCCCTCACACAGGCGGAGCGGCGCCCCCTTTCTCAAGACACGCGAGGACGCCATGACCACTCACATCGAAGCCCTGAAGAACTCCATTCCCGACTACGCGAAGGATCTGCGGCTGAACCTGTCGTCCGTCGCGGCCGATACGACCCTGACGCCGCAACAGACCTTCGGCGGCCTGCTCGCCGCGGCCATCGCCTCGCGCAACGACGCCGTCATCGCGGCGGTTTCCGCCGATGCTGCTGCTGTCCTGACCCCGCAAGCTTTCACTGCCGCCAAGACCGCCGCCGCCATCATGGCGATGAACAACATCTACTATCGCTTCGTGCATCTGGTTTCCGACCCGGAGTACGGCACGCTGCCGGCGCGCCTTCGCATGAACGCGCTCGCCAATCCGGGCGTCGAGAAAGTCGACTTCGAACTCTGGTCGCTGATTGTCTCGGCCATCAACGGCTGCGGCGCGTGTATCGACAGCCATGAGAAGGTGCTGCGTAAGGCCGGCGTTTCGGCGGCGCAGGTCCAGCAGGCGGTCCGGATCGCCGCCGTGGTGCACGCCGTTGCGGTGACCCTGGAAACCGACGCCGCCGCGCAGATCGCGCCGGAAGCCGCGGCCGCTTAAAAAGCTCCGTTCCTTAAAAGCGGAACGGGCGGGACCGATTTTTCAGTCCCGCCCGTTTTATGCGCGAAAAACGCCGATTATTGCACGTAGATGTGCACTTCCGGCGTCTTGGCCGAGGCGCTCGGCATGGCCGCCATGGCCACGCGTTCGGCCGGCAGGCCCATGTTGGTCATCGACGCGAACACCGTATCGGCGTTGCGGCGCGCGGCCGACGGATTGCCGCCCTGCGGCGATACGGCGACCAGATCGAACACCGCGTCGGGGCGGCGTTCCAAAGCCCGCGACAGGGCCTGGTAGAGTTGCGGTTCGTAGGCGACGTCCGGCTTGTCGAAGCGGATGACGACCAGCGGCTTCTTCTGCGCGAAGGCTTCGGCCGACACGGTCGCGACGTTGCGCACCGGCACGGCGCGGCGCGGCCCCGCCGAAGCGGCGGCCGGATAGGACTGGCCGGCGTTGATCTCGGCGGCGAGTTCGACGAGCGAGTTGCGCTCGCTGCTCACATAAGCCTGCTGACGGCCGATTTCGGCGTTGAGGTCCAGGAGCGCGCGGTCGATCACGATCGCGTTCTGGTTCACTTCGTCTTCCAGGACGCGGAGCTGGCGGTGGTCGTCTTCGAGCGCGCCCGAGAGGCCGTAGGCCGCGCGGATGTTCTCGAGAATGAAGGCCGACGCGCCGGCGTCGCTGGACACCTGGGCCGACAATTGATTGAGGGTGGCGATATCCGCGTCGATCTGGGTCAGCTGCGTCTGGGCCGAACTCCAGTTCGCCAGGAGTTCCGGGTTGCCCGGGGTCGAGCCCATCTGCAGGCGCGAGCGGATGCTGCCCACCAGCGTGTGATAGGCGTTCACGTTGGCGATGGTCTGCTTGCGGATGGTTGCAAGCTGTTCGCTGCGCGTCGTCGTATTCGTGCGCAGCTTTTCAAAATCCGTGCGCAATTGCGCGGCTTTCTGGCCGACGGCGGTCGGTCCGAAGCGGCTGGACGAGGACGCGGCCGGCGCCAAATTCTGCGAATCTATGGCCGCGGCGACTTGTGCCGTGCCGGCCATGGGCTCAGCCGCACTCGCCGTGCGTGCGCCCTGGCCCGCGCACCCAGCCAATGTAATGGCCAAGGCGGCGACGGCTGCATGCTTTAAGAGAGAGCGCTTATGGCCCAGCTTGCTTTGTCCGTGACGTACTATGGACAGCCCCAATACCTGCATTCTTACTCTCTCATTCCCCACAACCGGCCTGGTCGGCGCTGCACCCCTGTTGGGCTGCAATCACTTCGTGAGTATCCCACCCGGCCCCTGAATTTGGACGTAAGAATCCGCCGGGTGAAAACTGCGCCTAGAGCCGTTCCGGTCTTTCCCGAACTCAAACCTTAGAGAAGTCGCCCCAAAGGCTTGGCGATGCATCATAATCCGTCATCGCCCCGCACCGCTTGGGACTTTACGCGATGCCCCCAGCGCAAACAAGCCGGGAGACGGCCCCCGGGTCCACCCCCTCCAAAACTTCCCCTTGGAATTTCTGGAGGTTTTTCTTGCATAGGCCCCATGATCTTAGTATCCCAAGCGCCCGTTCGGTCCGCCGAACGGGTCCCTGGCGGAGAAATGGGGTCCACAGCGCGCCCGTAGCTCAATTGGATAGAGCATCTGACTACGAATCAGAAGGTTGGAAGTTCGAGTCTTTCCGGGCGCGCCATTCTCCCTCTCCTGTTACCCCCCGACTTCATAGAAGCGTCATGACCGCTCCCCTCGACCATCACATCGATGTCCCGGGCGGCCGGGTCTTTGCCCGTGAATGGCCCTCGGCCGGCAGCGCGCCGCCCATCGTCCTGCTTCACGATTCGTTGGGGTGCATCGATCTTTGGCGGGATTTCCCCGCCGCGCTGGGGGCGGCCACCGGCCGCCGGGTCATCGCCTATGACCGGTTGGGTTTCGGGCGCTCCGAAGCTCATCCCGGTAAGCTTGCCTTGGACTTCATTGCCGCCGAAGGGCGCGATGCGCTGCCGGTCGTGCTTCAAGCCCTCGGCGTGGACACCTTTGTCTTGTGCGGCCACAGCGTCGGCGGCGGGATGGCCCTTTCGGCCGCGCCGCGGTTCCCGGACCGGTGCAAAGGCGTCGTCTCCATGGCGGCCCAGGCTTTTGTCGAGAGCGTGACCCTCGAAGGGATCTATGCCGCCCGTGCCACCCTCGGCCCCGGCCGCGACCGGGTCGAGCGCTTGCGCAAATATCACGGCGCGAAGACCGAATGGGTGATCGCGGCCTGGATCGAAACCTGGACCCAGCCGGCGTTCGCGGACTGGTCCTTGAAGCCCGTGCTGCCGAATCTGCGCTGCCCCGTGCTCGTCATGCACGGCGACAAGGATGAATACGGGTCGCTCCGTCACCCGGAAATGATCCGTGAATTCGCCGGCGGCCCGGCCGAACTCGCGATCCTCACGAACTGCGGCCACGTTCCTTATAAAGAGCAGCCCGCCCGCGTGTTCGACCTGACGGCGGCCTTCCTGAAGAGCGGCCTCTAGCTCTTTCGGGACATGTGGCTTGCCGCGCACGCGGATCGAGTGCATCAACAAGCCGAAGGCGGCCTGATTGTCGGTACGCCTTTTGGGCAGGCGCGAATCGCTTCAGGTCCCACCGAGGATCTCGGTCAAAAGGGCCGCAAGCCGCACGCCGGCTTTGTCGAGCTGTTCGAGGGCGACGCGGCGGTTCTGCTGCACGTAGGTCTCATCGTAATCGATCCCGCCCGGGGTCCCGAGATAACCGGTCGCGGGCGAACGCATGATCCAGAGCGTTTCGTTCGCCCAGTCGAACGGCCTGTTCGCCGCCGCTTTCGGGGCGCGGCCCGCGATGGACATGAAGTCGTAAAACGGGCCCGATGAATTCGGTTTGATGAGGGTGGCGATCATTTCCCGCTCCCACATTGCGCGCAGGGTCACGGGCGCGCCGCGGAACGTTCCTTTGATCTCCGCGCCGCCGCCGTCCTCCGCGAACCCGATGTTCAGCGGCTGATGGATGTCGGCGACCAGATGGGTCAGGGTTTGTAGGGCCCGCGTTTTCTCGAGGGTGGCGGCGCCGCTTTTCAAGACGTCGATGCTGTGATCGATCGCGGTGAGGGCGCAGCCGTGCGCGCAATCGCGGGCGAGGTCGACGGCGCGCGCCGTCTTCGGGATGAAGACGTGATGTAAGGACGCGGTTTCCGGCGGCATGGCGAACGATGCGCAACGCCCCGCGAACGCATCTTTTGTGGATATGCCGAGAAAGGCGCCGACTTTTGTCCGGGCGGGCGCGGCCATCTCGTCCCACGCGATGGCGCAGGCGATACGATGGCCGTCCGGGCCCCAGGCGCTTGCCGGCGCGGCGGCGCCGATGAAGAAAAGGAACGAAAGAGCCGCGGCTCTCACGCCGTCACGGCCCGGCCCAACAGCCGGGTGGCCGTGTGAATTGTCTCGAGCATCGGGGTCGGTACGCCCACGAGTTTCGCGATCTCCGCGACCGCGCCCATGTTTGCATCGGTTTCAGGCATGCGCCGGGCCTCGATATCCTGCAGCATGGAGGTCTTGTGATCTCCCAGGGATTCGGTGACGTCGATGCGTTGCTGCAATCCCATCTTCATCTTCAGGCCAAGACGATTAACGACCTCCTCCACCTCTTTCATGATGGCGCGAACCACGTCACAGGCGCCCTTGTCGCGCGCGATGCCGGCGAGCCCCGCGCCCGTGAGCGCGCTCACCGGGTTGAAGGACGAGTTGCCCCAAACCTTGGTCCAGATGTCGGAGCGGATCTCGGTGCTGACGGCCGTGCTGAAGCCGGTGCGGTTGAACATATCGGCGATTTCCGCCGTGCGCGCCGAGGCGCTGCCGTCCGGCTCGCCGATGATGAAGCGCAGGGTGTCGGTGACGTGCACGACGCCGGGCGCGACGACCTTCGCCGCCGCATAGATGACCCCGCCGATCACGCGCCGTCCGTCGACCGCGCGGGAGATGGCGCCGTCCGGATCCACGGATGCCAGCGCGCGGCCGTCGAAGGCGCCGCCGTTTTTGTGGAAGTACCACCAGGGGATTCCGTTCAGCACCGCCAGCACCGGCGTGTTGTCGTGGAACAGGCGCGGCAGCGTCTTGGCCGCCGCCGCGATCTGATGGGCTTTCAGGCACAAGATGACGAGATCGAAGGGCCCGGCTTCTTCGGCGGCCGCGGCTTTCACGGCAGGCGTATGCCGCACGCCATTGGCGTCGATCATGGTGAAGCCGCGTTTTAGAGCTTCCAGCGTCGCGCCGCGTGCGATGAAAGTCACGTCATGGCCGTCGAGCGCGAGATTCGCGCCCAGAAGGCCGCCCATGGATCCGGCGCCGACAACGGCGATTTTCTTGAATGTACTGTTCACGTCCGAAGCCTAGCGCAGGGCGTCGTTCAGTGTAAGGCCGAGGCGCACGCCCGCTTTTTCCAGCTGACCCATGGCGATGGGGCGGTTCTGCTGGACGTAGCGCTCATCAAACGTCATGCCGCCGGGATTGCCGATATAACCGGTCGCCGGGCCGCGCATGATGAAGAAGCTTTCCTTCGCCCAGTCCAGCGGCGCCGGATGGGTCTGCACCTCGTGGGCCAGCCACAAGGTTTCGTGGTCGGCGCCCGGCGCGACACGGCCGGCGTCCAGAAGACCCGTCTCCCAAATGTCATGGAGCGTGGTGTTGCGGCCCAAAAAGACGGCCGGAATTTTGCGCCCGCCCTCGTCGTCCGCGAAACCGATATTCAAGGGCTGATGCAGATCGGCGATCAGATGCATGAGCAGTTTCAGCGCGGTGGCCTTCTGCTCCTTCGGTGCGTCGCTTTTCAGGGTGCTGATCTCCTGCACCACCCGGCTCACGACGCAGCTCCTGGGCTCCGGGCAGTCGCGCGTCAGGTTGATCGCGTCCGTACCGTGCGGCAGCAGCATGGAATGCCAGGACGCGGTTTCCGGTTGCGCGGCCTTCACACGTTCGGCCCAGAAGCACAGCTCGAGAAAGTCCTCGCTGCGTGTGATGTCCAGGATGTCGAAGGCTTCCTCGCGGACAGACGGCGCCATCACGTCGAGCGCGATGGCGCAGGACAGCCGGTGTCCGTCGCGGCCCCAGGCGAACGCGGGGGCGCTCACGCCAGACAGGCAAACAGCCAGAATGAAGAGGCGCGTCGCGCTCATGAAGCCGGCGGGGCCGGCGGCGCCGGTTCCGGGGGCAGTGGAATGAATTCCTTGTTGTCGGTATCGGGCAGTTTCATGCGCCCGGCGATCCAATCCGCTTTCGCCTGTTCAAGCCGCTCCTTCGACGAGGAGACGAAGTTCCAATAAAGGAAACGCTCGCCCAGCGGCTCTCCGCCCAGAAGCATGACCGTCGCCGGTGTCTTGGCCGTGAAGCCGTCCGCATCTTTCGTCAGCACCAGCATCTGTCCGGCGGTGAAAGTCCGGCCCGACATCTCGATCTCGCCGGCCGCGACATAGAGCGCGCGCTCGCTATGGCCCTCGGGGACTTCGCCTTTGGCGCCGGCCTCCATGTCGAGATGCGCATAGAACAGGGGTGAGTGCGTCTTCACGCCCGCCGTCAGGCCATAGGCTTTTCCCGCGATCAGGCGGCCGCGTACGCCGCCCTCGCTCCAGTCGGGAAGGTCGGCGCCTGCATGGTGTGAAAATCCAGGCGCGGCTTCTTCGTGCTCGGTCGGCAGGGCGACCCAAGCCTGGATACCGTGCAAATGATCGCCTTCGGCGCGTGCTTTCTCGAAGCGCTCGCTGTGGGTGATGCCGCGCCCGGCCGTCATCCAGTTCACTTCGCCCGGACGGATCGATTCCTCCGAGCCGACGCTGTCCCGATGCATGATCTCACCCGAGAACAGATAGGTGACCGTGGAAATGCCGATATGCGGGTGAGGGCGCACGTCCACGGTGCGCGGAATTCCGGGCGCGAGATCAATCGGGCCCATATGATCGAAGAACACGAACGGGCCCACCATGCGCCGCTTGGCGAAGGGGAGCACGCGCCCCACCTCGAAGCCGCCGAGACTTTTGCGTCTTTGTTCGATCACAAGGTCGATCATTCTTTTTACACTTTCGTGAGGTGGTTGAATTCAGCCGTGTACGCGCTCTCGAAGGGCACGCCCTTGTTGTAGGGCTGGGCTTCGGTCAGAGCGCGCATAAACGAGGGGCGTTTCGCCAGTCTATTGTAATACGCCCGAACGCGCGGATGGCCCTCAAGCGGAACCATGAGGTTCGCGTAGAACAGGAAAGGCGCCGCGGCGCAGTCGGCCATGGTGAACGCTTCGCCCGCCGCCCAGGTCTTCTCGCCCAATTCCGCCTCCAGAATCCCGTAGGCGGTGAGAAGCAGGTTTCGCGCGGTCTCGACCCCGTACGGATCGTTCTTTCCCGCGGGGCGGAAATTGTCGACCACCATCTTGGCCATCGGATCGTTGATGTAGAGATCGAAGAATCTGTCGAGGCCGCGCACCTTGCGCGCAAGCTCCGCATCATCCGGGACCAGCGCGACCGGCCCCGGATAATGCTGGGCGAGATACTCGACGATAATGCTCGATTCCGGGATCGTTTCGCCGCGGACTTCGTCCCGCAACACGGGAAAACGGCCCAAAGGCCATACACGCTTCAGCTCGTTCGCCGACGCCGGGTCGCCGAGATTGATGATCTTCGGCGTAAACGGGGTTTGGTTTTCGTAAAGCGCGATGAGCGCTTTCTGGCAATAGGACGAAAACGGATGGAAGTAGAGCGTGAGCGGCATGGCGCGCGGCCTCGATCGGTCTAGAGATCAACGAGGGTGGTGAAGCCGCCGTAGATCATACGCTTGCCGTCGAACGGATTCTTGTTGCCTTGCATCATCTTGGCCAGGCGCGGGTCCATCATCACCTTCTTGTTGATGCGGTCGCGGTCTTTACGCGACTTGTAGACGATCCAGGAGAATATCACCGTTTCGTCCTTCTTGAGTTTCACGCTTTGGGGAAAAGACGTGAGTTTGCCCGGCTTCACATCGTCGGCCACGCACTCGCGGAACTGAAGCGCGCCGAACTCCATCCAGATCTTGCCCGCCTTGGTGGCCAAGGCTTTGTACTTTTTTACGTTCTTTTTCGGAACCGGCAGAACGAATCCATCGACGTAAGGCATCGTCTTCTCCTTCTTCATATGTACTCCCAGGCCATCTATGTCCTGCCGTCTGCCGGCCGGCACTGTCAATTGATAGTGGGTGACAAAGGCGTCGCGCGCGTATTGCAGCTCCGCGTCACAACCCCGTGCAATGGTTGGTTTTTTCTCAAATCGCCTGGACACCCCGGATAGAGGGACTATCCTCTGCCTCGCCCTGGACGCGCGCGGCGCACCGCCGCAATCATACAAGCAAGTGGGAGGATCTCATGAGCAAGCTGTTCCAACTGGCCGCCGGCGCTCTCTTCGCCGTCGGAATGTCTTTCGGCGTGCAAGCCGCCGACGCGACGGTGAAGTACACCGCGAACCTTACCTCCGCCGAGGAAGTGCCGCCGAACGCCAGTCCCGGAAAAGGCCATGCCGAGCTCGTGCTCAATCCGTCCACCAAGGAAATCACCTGGACCGTGACCTGGGAAGGTCTGACCGGCGATGCGGTCGCCGCCCATGTGCACGGCCCGGCCGATAAGGGCGCGAACGCCGGTGTCGTCGTGCAGCTCGGCGTGCAAGGTACGGCGCCGAAGAGCCCGCTGACCGGCAAGGCCACTCTGACCGACGCCCAGATCGCCGACCTCAACGCCGGCAAGATGTACGTCAACGTTCATACCGCCATGAACAAGGGCGGTGAAGTGCGCGGCCAAGTCTCCAAATAAAGCCCACGCGCACGCGAGACGAAAAGGCCGGGCCGCGACCGGCCTTTTTCTTTTATACTCGTCCGATGTCCGATGAATCTGCCCCGCGCCCGGACGCGGTTATCGAAGTGCTTCCAATCGCCAGCCCCGCGCCGCCGCGCACGCCCTTCCGCTATATCTTCCACTATCTGCGCGCCGGCTTTCTGCGGCCGCTCACGGGCATGGTCGTGCTCATGAGTATCTGGACCGCGCTTGAGACTTTACAGCCCTACTTCATCGGCCAGCTCGTTCAAGGCCTGACGCAGGCACAAGCCGGGGGCATCGCGCGCGTCGTGCCGTGGTTCGCCGCGCTCTGCGTCACCTGGTTCGGCACGTATGTGTTCGCGCATCTCTACGCCTCCTATTCGCAGATGAGGCTCACGGACCTTCGTTTGCACATGCAGGACGAGATGTTCGCTTATCTGCATGGCCACGCGCCGCGCTATTTCATGGACAACGCCAGCGGCGGCCTGGTGCAGAAGATCCGCCAGGCCGGCAACGCGGCCATGATCATCATCGATTACCTGTGCACCAACGTCGTGCGTCTTGGGGTCATGCTGACGATCACCGTCGTCATGATCCTGCATCAGGCGCCCGATCTCTTGGCGCCGTTCTGCATTTTCTTGACGGCGTTCACGGCCATCGCCGTGTTGACGGCGCAGCGGATGCGCCATTTCGCCAAGGCGCATGCAAAGGCCGCGGCCGACGTGGTTGGGCGCATGGTGGATTCCGTCACCAACTGGGACGTCGTGCGCAGTTTTGCCCGCGCGGTCTATGAACGCGCGACCATGCAGCCTTTCAATGCCGCCGAGCGCGCGGCGCATCTCAAATTGCGCCTGTCTCTTTCGGCCATGCGCATGACGCTGCATGTGTTCAGCGTGGCTTTCATCGCGTGGCTGGTTTGGGAGAGTCTGCAAGCCGCTCTCGCGGGTACGATGTCGGTCGGCGCCTTCACCACCGTCCTGATGCTGTCCTTCACGGTGGCCGCGACCATCCGCACCCTGGGCGACAATCTTTTCGTCTACTTCGAGTATTACGGCATTCTCAGCGAGGCGCTGACGACCGTGCTCGCGTCGCATGAAATCGTCGATCCGCCCGGCGCGGCGCCGCTTCATGTGCGCGGCGGAGCGGTCGCCTTCGAGCGGGTGACCTTCTCCTATGCGGACGGCGCGCCGGTGTTCACGGATTTCTCGCTCTCCATAAAGCCCGGTGAACGCGTCGGCCTCGTCGGGCCTTCCGGCGCGGGCAAAAGCACGCTCATCAAGCTCCTGCGCAGACAATTCATTTATGAAAGCGGGCGCATCGTCATCGACGGGCAGGACATCGCGCGGGTGAGCTGGGACTCCCTGCACGATTGCATCGGTGAAGTGCCCCAGAACCCCAGCATCTTCCACCGCTCGGTGCGCGACAATATCCGCTATAGCCGGCCCGATGCCCGCGACGACGAAGTGATCGCGGCCGCGAAGCGCGCGCATTGCCATGAGTTCATCGCCGGGCGTGAGCAAGGCTACGATTCCGTCGTGGGCGAAAAGGGCATGAAGCTGTCCGGCGGCGAACGCCAGCGTGTGGCCATCGCGCGCGCCTTCCTCAAGAACGCGCCGATCCTTCTTCTCGATGAAGCGACGTCTTCACTGGACAGCGAGGCGGAACATCTGATTCAAGATGGCCTGCTCGCGCTCATGAAGGGGCGCACGGTCATCGCGATCGCGCACCGCCTGTCCACCATTGCGCATCTCGACCGGATCGTGGTGCTCGACAAGGGCCGGATCGCCGAGCAGGGAACGCACGCCGAGCTGCTGGCGGCGGGCGGTGTCTACGCCAAGCTGTGGCAGCGCCAGGCCGGAGGTTTCATGTGATTACGCTTTATCAATTCCGGCCGCTGAACGGCCTGCCCAATCCCAGTCCCTTCTGCATGAAGCTCGAGACCTATCTGCGCATGGCGGGGCTTCACTATGAAGCGCGCGCGGTGCTGCGGCCGGGCTCGGCCACCGGCAAATGCCCCTATATCGTCATCGACGGTGAAACCTTGACGGACTCCAGCCGCATCGTCGCCGCGCTTGAAAACCGCTTCGGTCACCCGGTGGACGGCAAGCTGACGTTGGCCCAACGCGGTGAATCGGTCGCGTTCCAGCGCATGCTCGACGAACATCTTTACTGGGTGGCGGTCTATGGCCGCTGGGTCGCGCAGCCGGCCGAACTCCGGCGCCGGTTTCTGAAAGATCTCGGCATTCCGCCCGCGCTCGCCGGCATCGCAGCTTGGGTGGGTCGCCGGCGTTATCAACGCGCCTTGCATGCCCAGGGCATCGGCCGCCATCCTCCGGAGGTTATCTGGCAGCTTGGAATTTCCGATTTGCAGGCCGCCGCGCATTGGCTGGGCACGCGCCCTTATGCGTTCGGCGATGAGCCGACCGTGCTCGACGCCTGTCTCTATTCCTATGTCGGCAACATCATCCGCTCGCCCTGGGACAATCCGTTGAAGATCGCGGCGCTCAAGCACCGCAGCCTCGTTGACCACTTCGGCCGCATGTTCGCGCGTTACTTTCCGGAACTCGCAGCTTGACGCGCCGTTTTGTGATAGGCTGGTCCCTGTCACGTTTTCTTCAAGGGGGAGTCATGTTCCGTCGCGCGCCCGCGCTTGCTCTGCTTTTGACTCTTGGGGCCTGTTCCGACGGGCCGGCGGTGACCGCGAACAGCGCGCCGTCCGCGGCCGATAACGCCGCCGCGGCGGGCTCAACGGCCCAAGTCGCGATCCTCGCAAAGGGAACGGCGCTGCCGGCGGGTTACAAAGTGGACCCGGCCCGCACCATGATCTTCGGGACCGACGACAGGTGGTTGGGCCGTCTGACCTACACGGCCTCGGGGTCGGCCGATGAAGTGTTCGATTTCCTGCACCGGGAAATGCCGAACTTCGGCTGGGTGGAAATCTCCGCCATGCGTTCGGACAACAGCCTGCTGACCTTCACGTCGGAAAGCACAAGCCGCATGGCCACCATCAACATCCGCCGCGGCTCGGTGATGGGTTCGACGCAGGTGGACATGGTGGTCGCGCCCAAAAGCGCGCAGTAGCTAGGCTTTCAGATTCGCGTCCCACGCGGCGCGGTAATCGTGGCGCAACAGGTTCTTCTGAACCTTTCCCATCGTGTTGCGCGGCAGAGCCTCGGCGAAGACGATCATCTTGGGAATCTTGTAACTCGCCAGCGAGTCTTTCAGCGCCGCGCGCACGGCCTCGGGCGACGGCGCCGCCGCGCCGGCGTTCATGGTGACGATGGCCAGACCCGCCTCGCCGAAATCCGGATGCGGCATGCCGACCACGGCGGATTCGGCAACGCCGGGCAACCCGTCGATCACGGTTTCGATTTCCTTCGGGTACACGTTAAAGCCGCCCGAGATCATCATATCCTTGGCGCGCCCAACGATATTCACCATGCCATCCGGGTCGAGTTGGGCCAGATCGCCCGTCTTGAAGAAACCGTCGACGGTGAAGTCCTCGGCGGTCTTCTCCGGCTTGCGCCAGTAACCGCGGAAGACGCTCGGGCCTTTGATCTGGATTTCGCCGGTCGTGCCGCTCGGCACCGGCTGATTGGTCTCGTCGGCGATGCGCAATATCAGGCCGGGCAGCGGCCAGCCCACGGCGCCGGCGGTCCGCGCGCGGTCGATGTGCGCGCTGGTGATGATGCAGGCTTCCGTCATGCCGTAGCGTTCCAAAATCTGCTTGCCGGTCCGGTCCTGGAAGGCGCGGAAGGTTTCATCCAGCAAGGGCGCCGATCCGCTGATGAACAGGCGCACGGTCTTGGCGGTGTCCGCCTTGAATCCGCAGTTGGCCAGAAGGCGCACATAATATGTGGGCACGCCCATAAAGACCGTCGTTTTCCCGAGGTCGCGGATCGTCTCCTCGGGCGTAAAACGGCTATGGAAGATCATGCCGGTGCCGTTCATCAGCACGGTGTTCAGCGCCACGAACAGGCCATGCACATGGAAGATCGGCAGGGTGTGCAGCAGCACGTCATCGGGTGCGAACTTCCAGACCTCGTGGAGCGCCTTGGCGTTGGCGGCGAGATTGCCGTGGCTCAGCATCACGCCCTTGGGCTTTCCGGTCGTGCCGGAGGAGTAGAGGATCGCGGCAAGGTCCGTCTGAGCGCGTTCGACGGAACCTTCGATCGGCGCGAGGCTTGCCGCCCGGTTCATCAGTGTGCCCTGGCCGCCGGCATCCAGGGTCAGCACATGGGGCACTTTGCGCGCGGCGCAGACATCCATCAGCGCTTTGGAGGCGGGGTCGGCAACGACCAGTGTGGGCTCCGCGTCGGCGATGAAATAGTCGAGCTCGTCGGCGCGGTAGCCGGTGTTCATCGGCAGGAAGACCGCGCCGGCGCGCAAGCACGCGAGATAGAGGAAAACCGCTTCGGCGGATTTCTCCACCTGCATCGCCACGCGGTCGCCCGGCGCGACCTTCAGTTCGACCAGCAGCGCAGCGATGCGCCCCGAAATCGCGTCGAGATCGTCATAGGAGAAGACGCGGCCGTCGGGCCGGGTGATGAAAGGGCGCGCGCCGTCCTTGGGAAAGCGCGTGCGGAAGATTTCAAAAAGATTCGCGGTCATGCCGCCGTCTTCATACGGAAAAAGGCAGGCCGCCGCCAACGCCAGAGATGCGTCTTAGATCGTGAAGTTGAGATATTGGCCGCGCATCGGGTGCGGGCTCGGCTCCTGCTGGAGCTTCTTCGACGGATCGGGCGGCGGCGGGGGCGGGTTTGCGTTCGTCGCCGGACCCGGGTCGCGCACGCGGGCGCTCGGGGTCTGCTGAAAGGCCGACAGATCGTTGATGGTGCTGGTGTCGCTCATGCCCCCAGCCTAACCCCTCGACCGAAGAGTGCAAGGGTGGGCCAAAAACGCGCGAAATCGTAAGGCCTTAGCGTTAGCCGGCGGGCGGAATGAAAGCCTGGAGCGGGGTGGCGGGGTCGGCCAGCAGACTCGGGTCGGGCCTGATCCGGTGGGAAATCAGCTTCTTCGACTGAAGAAAATCCTTGGCCATGTTCACCGCGTGGCAGGCCACGAAGACCCCGTCCCGCAGATAGCAGGCCGAGAATTTACGCCCCTCCCGGGACCCGCGAATCACGACCTGGTCGCCGGGCTTTGAAAGTCCCGCCATCTGCAATTTCAGATCGTACTGATCGGACCAGAACCAGGGCACCTCGTCGTACGCCGCCGGCGCGCCCGTGATCGCGAGGGCCGCGGCCTTGCCCTGGCCGAGCGCATTGGGCACGGACTCAAGGCGGAGACGCTCACCGACAACGCGCGAAGGATGGTTGGTGCAGTCGCCCGCCGCGAAGATGTCGGGATCGATGGTGCGCGCGCACTCATCGACGACGATGCCGTTGTCGACGGGCAGCCCCGCTTCCACCGCCAGTTCCACGTTCGGAACGATCCCGATGCCGATTACCGCGAGATCGGCGTCGATCGCCGAACCATCGCCGCAGCGAACCCGCGCGAGCGTGCCGGCGCCTTCGAAACCCGTGACGGTTTCGGACGTGCGGATATCGACGCCTTCGGCGCGGTGGACGTCGGTGTAGAACCGGGACATCTCCGGCGCGACGACGCGGTTCAGCACCAGCGGCATCATCTCGAGGATCGTCACCTTGCAGCCGCGCTTCACCGCGACCGCCGCGACCTCGAGGCCGATATAGCCGCCGCCGACGATCACGAGTTTCACGCCGGGTGTGAGACGGTTGCGGAATCCGAGAACGTCCTCGGCGTTACGCAGGTAGTGCACGCCGGGAAGATCGGCGCCGGGACAGATCATCCGCCGCACGCGCCCGCCGGTAGCCAGCACAAGCTTGCCGTAGCGCAGCACTTCTCCCGTGGAAAGGCCGACGGTCTTCTGCACGCGGTCGATGTGGGAAACCGTTGTTTTCAGGCGTAAGTCGATATTCTTGTCGGCGTAGAAGGCGGCGGGGCGCATCGCCATGCGCTCGAGTTCGACCTCGCCCGCGAGGAAGCCTTTGGACAGCGGCGGGCGCTCGTACGGCACATAGGCTTCGTCGCCGATCATGGTGATCGGACCCGCGAATTGATTCTGGCGCAGGAAGATCGCGGTCTGCGCGCCGGCCTGGCCCGCACCGATGATAAGAACGTTCTCGCTCATGCTGTCGGTATGAAGAAGCCGGAGACGGAGCGCTAGTTTTCTTTGATGGCGTCGCCGGCCACCAGCTTGTCGATCTGCTCCTGGGTCAGGCTCTTCTTCATCTCTTCCTTGCTCATCGGCACGCGCGGACCCTTGCCGCGCTTTTCCTCGCCTTCGGACATCACTTCCGAACGGCGGCGGCGGTCGGGGCCGAAGTAGCCGCCGATGTCGACGAACGGCCGGGGGCGCTCGATCACTTCGCGGATGCGAAGGATAAGGCTTTTGGCGTTGAAGGGTTTCGCGACATATTCGGTGACGCCGGCGTTGCGCGCGAAAATCACTTTCTCGCGGCGCGTCTCCGAGGTGATCATGATGATCGGTGTGAAGCGGATGTTGTTGTTCTTCTCCGCGCGCACCGACTTCAGGAACTCAACCCCGCTCATCGGCTGCAGCAGCCACTCGGTGATGACGATGTCCGGCGCCCATGTGCGCATGATGCCCAAGGCTTCACCGCCATGGTGCGCCTCGTCGATGCGCTTACAGCCCAAGGTCTCTAAAATCCCCTTGATGACCCGCCGCATGTACGCGCGGTCGTCCACCACGAGGAAGCTGATGGGCTTCAAATAATCTGAAGTCGCGGCCGCCATACGTACGTGCTTTTCCCCACAAGGCGTCGTTTTTCACCGGCGCCCTTCCAGCCCGTTCCCCGGGATCATATTTTGGAAGTTTTAAGGTATTCTTTCTCCCGGACAACTCAAAGCTTTTGAAGGACATACAGTGAAGACCACCCCCGCCAAGCCGGCTCGGGCCGCTCTTGCCGATCATGCCCCCCGGACCTGGCAACGGATGCTGTCCGGCCGCCGGCTGAACCTCGTGGAGCCCTCGCCCCTGGATATCGAGATCGAGGATATCGCCCTTGGCCTTGCCCGTAACACGCGCTGGAACGGCCAGACCCGGGGAGCCCACGGTTGGAGCGTGGCCCAACATTCAGACCTTACGGTTGAGATCGTGCGCCGCCTGAAGCCGCGTGCGCCGGCCAGCCTGCTCATGGCCACGAAGCTTCACGATGCCTCGGAATACGTGACCCACGACCTGATCACCCCCTTGAAGGCGGTCGTCGGGGACGTCTTCAAGGAGGTCGAACGCCGCCTGACCTCGGCCATCTACATCCGCTTCGGGCTGAAGCCGGTTCTTTCCGCGGACGACAAGGCCCTCATCAAAAAGGCCGACATCATCGCCGCCGCCACCGAGGCGGTTCAGCTTGCCGGCTTCACGGCCGCCGAGTGTAAGAATGTCCTCAACTTCAAGGAAAAGCCCCTCAAGGACGTCACGCTCACACCGCTGCCCGTGGCGGACGCGGAACGCCAATTCCTCGAGGGATTCCGAATCCTTGAAAAAGCGCTCGCGCTACAGACCCGTTAACAGGAGATCATATGAGCCGTTTCGCAATGACCCTTTATGTCTTCGGCGCCGCCATGGCGCTGATGTCCGTGTGTGCCGACGCCTTCGCCGCGCACGGTCTAGTGACCATGGCCCCCGCCATGGAGCAGGCCGTGGTGTGGTTCAAGGAGGGCGCCAATTTCCAGATGAATCACGCGCTCGCCCTGATCGCCGCGGTCGCGGTGGCGGAGCGCCTCCCCGCCGGGCGCGCCCAGTCCGTCCTGCGCCTCGCCGCCCTTGCCTTCGGGACCGGCGCGCTCCTCTTTGCCGGCGCGCTCTACTCGATCTCCTTCGCGGGGCCTGGGTTCTTCGCGCCCTGGGGCGGCTTCGCGGTTATGATCGGCTGGCTGTTATTCGCGGCCGGCGCCGTTATGGCGGCGGTCTCCCCCGTCGGGCAGAAGACTTAAAGGCGGCCCGCGATCTTCTTGGCCAGCGCTTCTTCCATGCCGCGCTGGGTCGCCTTGTCGCCGTTCTGCAGGAACACCGAGACGCCGAAGCTGACATCGCCGACGCGCGAGGCGAGACCGTCGCCCCACCACAGGGCGTCGTCGCCGATGCCCGGAACCTGGATGGGCTTGGACGGAATGATGCCCTGTTCGGCGACCACGTAGAACTCCTCCAGGAAGTGCTTGGCCTTGCCGCTGCCCTTCGGCCAGGTGATGGCGTTCAGGATGGCGAAGCGCATGCCGGCCATCGGCAGGTCGACGCTGTCCTTGCCTTCGTCTTCGGCCACGCGCCAAACACATGTGGACGAGTAAGCGCCCTCGTAGCCTTCCTTATGATCCAGTTTGCCGTCGTCGCGGCGGTCCGCGGGCATCACCTTTAATTTCAAGGCGGAGGCGACTTCCGCGTCCTTCAGCAGCGCGCAGGCGTCCGCGGGGCCGGCGCTGGCTTGGGCCATGCTGTCGCGGGCGCTCATCGAGGCGACGGTCAAAACCACCGCCACCGCCGCCACCACGCCGAGAATTCCGGCTTCCGCGCTCATACCCATAGGTCAGTCTCCTCGTTAGGGTTTTTATGCTGTCAGCATACAGCCATCCGGCGGCGCGAGATATACGCCGGTTGGCCGCCGTCAGCCTTGTTTGTGGCTGCGGTGGAAGTAAAAGCCCACCCCGAGGGTCAGAACGCCGGCCAAAACCAGCGGAAAGGCGAAACCGGTGATATTGGCAACGGTACCTTGAACGAGGGCCCCGGACGCAAGTCCCACGCGCGTCACCGTGTACCATGTGCTGATGGTGCGGGCCCGCATACGGTCATCGGCCACCATCTGCGTCACCGTCTGCGTGCTGATACTCGTCAGAACCCCGAGCAGGCCGATCCCGGCCACCAACGGCACGGCGATGAAAAAGCTTTTGGTGAATCCGAAGGCAATCAAGACGATCCCGTTGAGGACCGCGCAGATCAGCCCGATGCGCAGTGCGTCCTCGTGATTGCTCCGCTGCGCGACGAAAAGGCCCGCGCAGATCGCGCCGACGCCTTGCGCCGACGTCATGGTCGCGAGGCCCGCGACACCGTGGCCGAGTTGTTTGTCGGCGATCCCCGCCATGAGATCGCCCAGCGGCCAGGTGAGCGCGCTGCAGCAGGCGATAAGACCGATAGCAATGCGCAGGTCCTTATGTGTCCACGCATAGTGAGCGCCCTCGGCGATATCGCCCCACACGGACATCCAGAAGGAACGGTCGGAGGCGGCGCCGGCTTCGCGCGGCGGCACCGTCATTGCCGTCAGCGAGGCAATGACGAACAGGTAGCTCGCCGCGTTCACGGCGAACGCATAGCCCGCGCCCATGGTCGCGATCATCAGGCCCGAGATCGCGGGACCCAGGATGCGGGCCGTATTGAACGTCATCGAGGTGATGGCGACCGCGTTGCCCAGGTTCTCACGCGGCACAAGGCTCGGGACCAGCACCAGGCGCGCGGTTTGTGTCGCCGGTTGAATGACCCCGGATGCAAGTTGCAGGACCAAAATCCAAAAGGGTGTGATGAACCCCGTCACCGTGAGGATGGCCAGCGCCGCGGCCTGCAAGGTCGACAGCACCTGGCCGATGAGCGCGATTTTCCGCCGGTCATAACGATCCGCGAGAGCGCCGACGATGGGAGCCACGACAATCGTGGGCATGAATTCGGCGAACGCGATCGCGCCGAGCCAGGCGGCCGATCCGGTCAGCTCCCAGGTCAGCCAGCCAACCGCGACGCGCTGCATCCAGCTGCCGATCACCGAGATGAGATTCCCGGCGGTGAACATGGCGAAGTTGCGATTGGAGAGCGTGCGGCGGAAGGCCGCGAAGTTCGGCAGGGACGGCATGCGGGAATGGTAACAGAAGCAACGGCCGTGTGCGAACCGCCGTGCGCCGTTTCGCGTTGGTCAACCGAGACTTCCGCCGAAAAACCCGCTTATAGTGCTGCGCGGCTTTTGGGAGGGACCGGAACGCCATGTCGTCTGCTTCGTCACCGCCATCGACCTCGCAATCGCGCCTTTCGCGCATGGCGAATTCGCTCGCCAAAGTCGAAGGTCACGAACTCTCCACCGTCCTCGCCGCCTTCTTCCTGTTCTTCTTCGTCCTCGGCAGCTATTTCGCCGTCCGGCCCGTGCGCGAAACCATCGCGACCTTGTTGGGCCGCGCCTATGTCGCCGACCTTTGGCTCTATACCGCGGCCTTCTCGATCGCCATCGTGCCGGCCTTCGGTTGGCTGGTGGCGCGGGTCCGCCGCGGCGTTCTCCTGCCGTGGATCTACGGCGGGGTCGCGCTCATTTTCGTCGCGGTGGGTTTCGTTTTCCGCGCCGATGAAAACAGCCGGACTGTCGGTGCGTTTTTCTACGTCTGGATCAGCGTCCTCAATCTGATGCTGGTGTCCTTGTTCTGGAGCTTCCTTCTGGAGATTTTCTCCAGCGCGCAGGCCAAGCGCCTCTTCGGCTTTATTTCAGCAGGTGGAACGGCCGGGGCGCTCGCGGGTCCGGTCATTACCCGTTTCGCGGTCGACAGTGTCGGCAATTCGGGAATCTTGTTCATCGCCGCCGTGGGTTTCATCGGCGCCATCGTCTGCCAACGCATCCTCATCCGCATCTGGACCTTCGGTGAAGGCGCCGCGGCCGCTCGCGTGCGCGAGGAGCGTCCCGTCGACGCCGCCACGGGCGGCAACCCGTTTGCCGGGATTGGGATCGTCCTGCGCTCGCCCTTCCTATGGGGGATCGCGGGTTTCGTGGTGTTGCTGTCCGCCGCCAATACCTTCGTCTATTTCGAGCAGCTTCGCATCGTCGAGGACTCCTTCTCCGACACCGGCCGCCGCACCCAGGTTTTCGCGAATATCGAGATCGTCGTGCAGTCGCTGACGATCTTCACGCAGATCTTCCTGACGGGGCGCATTGCCTCGACCCTCGGCGTGCGCGCGCTCCTGACGATCGTGCCGTGCGCGATGGTCATCGGTTTCGTGGCGCTGGCGATGGCGCCGGCACTTTCAGTGGTGCTCGTCGTGCTGGTGACCCGCCGCTGGGGCGAATACGCGCTGGTGCGTCCGGGGCGCGAAATGCTGTTCAGCACATTCGATACCGAGACGAAGTACAAGGCCAAGAACTTCATCGATGTGCCGGTCTATCGCGCCGCCGACTATGTCGGCGGTCAGGCAAAGACCGCGCTCGATCTGCTCGGCAGCGGGCCGACCGGCGCAAGTCTCGTTGCCGCGGCCTTGGCGGCGGTCTGGGTGGTGCTCGGGTGGTTCCTCGGGCGCAGCTATGACCGCGCCCCCCACGCCGCACTGCGCACAGCCCAAGCGCCCGCGGAGTAGACGATGTCCGAGGAGGCCGTTTTCATGACCCGTGACGGGTCAATCGCGACAATTCATTTCAATCAACCGGCCAAGCGCAACGCCATCACCATCGAGATGTGGCGCCAGATGCTCCATCTCGTCGGCGCCGCGGACCGCGATCCTTCCGTGAAAGCGATTGTCGTCACCGGTGAAGGCGGTGCCTTTGCAGCCGGGTCCGATATCGAGGAATTCGGTCAGGTCGCGCAGGACCCTTCGACCGCGCCGGCGGCTGCGGAAATCATTCACCAGTCGGAAAAGAAGCTGCACCGTGTTTCCAAGCCGACCTTGGCCAAGATCAGCGGCGCGTGTGTGGGTGCGGGCTGCGGCATCGCCTTGTGCTGCGACTTCCGTTTTGCAGACACCACGGCGCGCTTCGGGATTCCGCCGGCGCGCCTCGGCCTGGTTTATAGCGTTGCCGACACCAAGCGCCTGGTCGATGTCGTCGGCGCCGCGCGAGCGCGGGACATGCTCTTTACCGGGCGCATCCTCGACAGCGCCGAAGCTTTGAGCATCGGATTGGTCGACCGTCTCGTGGAGCCCGCCCGTTTCGAAGACGCGGTCCGGGCCTATGCGGTGATGCTCGCCGACGCCTCGCCGTTCTCCGTGAGGGCCATGAAAGGCCATGTCCAGATGGTGCTGGACGGCGCGAAGGACGACACGCCGGAAACCCGCGCGGCTTTCGCGGACGCGATTTCAGGCCCCGATTTCAAGGAAGGCCACGCGGCCTTCATGGCCAAGCGCAAACCGGTCTTTCCGTCCTAGGTTTAGGCGGCCAGAGGCGTCGGATCTGCCGCGGGGACGCCCCAACCCGCGTCGAGCCATGCCAATTTATGCAACTCGAAATGAAGTGTCGCGACTTCGCCGAAATTGCGCCCGGTATGCTGAAACACGGCGCCGACAATGCGCGGCGCACGCGCGGCACGCACGCCAAGCGGCAACTGAATCCAGTCGGACGTGATCTTGCGGCCCTTTGACGTGGCATATGTCGAACGTGCGAGCAGGCCGCAGGGGTGATTCAAGACCGCCGTCATGTTCGCGCGCGCGGCGGCGCGGAACCGCGGCGACCGGCCCGGGAAGAAGTCGCCGCCCGTGAGATCGCGGGCCCAGGCTTGCGCGAGCTGTGTGCCTTGCAGCCGGACGACCGGCGCGCCGTCGAGAAGTTCGACGATGTACACGAAAGGCGCGAACCGCGATGACGGTGCGTCCAGAAAGGCTTCCGACGTTGGAATGCCCGCTCCGGCGCGCAAGGACGTCCAGTACGTCAGGAAGGCGAGGCACTCGGGCGCCCAGTCGGCCACTTCGCGCTCGTCCGTGGGCTCCTGAACGGAAATCTTGGTCTTGAAGAAGGTGAACGGCGGCTTAACAAAACTCATGCTCAAACGTCCCGATGCCCTCGGCGCTCCGTGCCGATTTGTATTGCGGACGAATGGAACAGAAATGAGTTAGCGCGGGGTTGATAAGGATCAAAAAGGCGGGCGCGGCGGCGTAAGGGAAACTCCCTACTTGTCCTCGATCATCATGGATCTGATCGCTTTGACGATCTGGTCGCGCATGAGCGGATCGTCCATGGCTTTGGTCAGTTTATGACGCAACAACGCAACGCGGCGTTGTGCCGCCGTGTCGTCCGCAGCCGCCGGTGGCGGCGGTTTGCTCTTTCCCTTTCCGTTGCCTTTGTCTTTCTTCGTCATGATCAGTCCAGCCGGGGCGGTTCGGGATCGGCCATCGGCTCCTTGTAGGGACCGGTAAACGGCTTCACGCGGATCACGACCGCGCAGAAGAAGGCGTGACTTAACGCGAACCAAAAAATGACCGGCCAGGGCGGCCAGTCTTGGAAGAACAAGAGCATCAGCATCGACAGGACCATGAAAATGCCGACGGTCATCAGGATGATGATCGCCTTGCGGTTCATGGGGCTGCCGACGGGTTGGCTCATCCGGTCAAGGTTAACACGCCGGACGATCTTTCTATAGGGCAATGGCGGGGCCCGCCTTATGGTGGGACCTCACGAACGGGGGCCCTTCATCATGTTGCTTGATCGCGCGCGCAGCCAGCTTCTGGTGGTCGACGTCCAGGACCGCCTGCTTCCCGCCATGCATGAAGGTGAACGCATGGTCGAGAACTGCGCGATCCTCATGCAGGCCGCGCATCGCCTTGGCATCCCGGTGACGATCTCCGAACAGTATCGCAAGGGCCTCGGCGCAACGGTCGCGCGTCTGGACAATGTGAAAGGCGATGCGCCGGTCATGGAGAAAATGCATTTCTCCTGCTCGGCCGACGCCGGCATCAACACGCGCATCCGCGCGCTGGCCTCGGATGGACGGACTCAGCTCATCGTGTGCGGCATCGAATCGCATGTCTGCGTGCTGCAAAGCGCGCTCGGTTTCGCGGGCGGCGGATTGAATGTCTTTGTCGCCGCCGACGCGGTGACTTCGCGCAAACCCGAAAGCGTCGGCATCGCGAAGGAACGTTATGCGGCGGAGAAGGTGGGGCTCATCACGACCGAGATGGCCGTGTTTGAATGGCTGCATGTCGCGGGCACGCCGGAGTTCAAGGATCTCAGTAAACTGATCAAATAAGCCCGTTTGGAGCGGGCCGGAGATGAGTGCCGGATGAGCCTTTATGGCTCGTGGACGGTCGGTTCAAACCCCGCGGCCCGGATCCGTGCGATGATCTGCGCCGCATGATCCTGGTCGCGCGTCTCGATGGTGATATCGAGCCGCGCGGCGCTTGCCGCCAGGTCCAATCCCAGCCGCCGGTGCGAAACCTCGATGACGTTCGCGCCTTCGCTTGCGCAAATTGCGGTGATGGATTCCAGGGACCCCGGCCGGTCGGGAAGCGCGATGGAGAGCGTCAGGACCTGGCCGACGCGCACCAGATCGCGCATGAGGATCGACGACAGCAAACGCGAATCGATGTTTCCGCCCGACAGCAGCAGAACGACCTTCCTGCCTTTGAAGCGCGCCGGATCCTGCAGCAGAGCCGCCAGCGACGCCGCGCCGGCGCCTTCGGCTACGGTCTTGGCGGCGCCGGCGTACATGGCTATGCCGCGTTCCAAATTGGTTTCACTGACAGGAAGGACGTCGCTCACCCGCGATTTCACGATGACCGCCGTCAGCGCGCCGGCGTCGGCGACCGCGATCCCTTCCGCGACGGTGGCGCCGCCGCTCGGGGCGTGCTCGTTTGAAACCGCGTTTTTCATCGATGGGTAAAGCGCCGATTCGGCGCCGACGATTGCGATGCCGGGCTTCACGCTCTTCGCGGCCGTCGCGACGCCCGCGATCAATCCGCCGCCGCCGATCGGCACGATAATGATTTCGGCATCGGGGACGGCGTCCATGATCTCAAGGCCGATCACGCCCTGGCCCGCGATCACGTCTTCATCGTCGTACGGGTGGATGAAAGTCAGGCCGCGTTCCGCGCCGATGCGCCGCGCGGCGGCGGCGGCCTCGGTGAGCGTATCGCCGTCCAGGATGACCGTGCCGCCGTAGTCGCGGGTCTTGCGCATCTTATTGAAGGGCGTGCCCTTCGGCATGACGATGGTCGCGGGGATGCTCAAGCGTCCGGCATGGAAAGCAACGCCTTGCGCGTGATTGCCCGCCGACATGGCGATGACGCCGGCTTTCTTCTGGGCTTCGGAAAGTGTGGTGAGTTTTGCCGCCGCACCCCGGGCCTTGAACGATC
>JADZAK010000205.1 GCA_020852595.1 Rhodospirillaceae bacterium | reverse complement strand
CGCCATTTCCACGATTGCTTTTGCTTGTGCGCCTGCTTCCGTCAAGGTGGTTTCAGCTTTGTCTATGCGCTCTCGCGCGTGTCCTTGGCTTTCTCGTTTGACGACCACAGCTTCTGCTTCCGCCGAAGACTTAATTCTTGCGGCCTCTGCAACAGCGTCTGCAATATCCAGATACGGCTTCACCCTCTCTAAGTCTCCTTTGAGAGTCCCGACGAGGCTCAGTGCAGCGGCCATTTTTTCGTCTTCCTCAGCCGCTCGCGCTCGCATGGCCGTCAGCTCTGTTGATAGCAGCGTATTGTTAGATCGTGACTGAAGTAACCGGAACACGCTCCAAGCCAGCGCGACTGCCAACAACACCGAAACTAAAATCTCCATATGGCCCCCACTGCATCTTCCGCTAAGCTCAGGCTAATTTATCCCTGATCGTCCTTCGGAAACAGCCAGGAACCTGGTCGCGCCGTGAGAGCACTACGAAAAGCTGAGGTGTTCGCTTGAACCTTGCGGCTCCACTTATGACGTTTGGTTTCGTCGCAGCTACTTTCGGCCTTCTGCTCTTCGCCGTTGGCGCAGTCGTTTCACGCTACACACCCGAGCTTAGGGGTTGGATCGGAGAACGGCGGGTACGGCAAATTATCAAGGACGCTGGGTTTCCCTCGTTACATGACGTGTATGCTTCAGATGGAGAGGGCATACCGACTCAAATAGATCACCTGATTAAATTGCCGGACGGCATCGCCGTCGTTGAAACGAAAAATTTCAGCGGCTCGATTTATGGCCGATCGCATGACAAAACGTGGACCTCTGTGATGGGTCCCTATCGACGAAAGTTCCAAAACCCGCTTCGGCAAAATTATCGACACATCGCGACGCTTCGAGCCTTGTACCCAGATGCGACGTTCATTGAACTGGTATGTTTTGTCGGCGGACGCTTTCCGCGAGGCTTACCGGACTACCGCGTGACCACTGGCAGACTGCTTAGTATGGCGCTCAATTCGTTGGGACGTTTGGACCCGAACGTCGAAAGAAACGCAACAGACGATGCTTGGTCGAGTTTAGTGCTCTTAGCGGCTCATCAAGGCCGCGCTGAAAGGATAGCGCATCGCGCAAGCCTTCGTGCTCGTTTCCAGCAGTCAGCGGGGCCTGGCTGACACTACGGGAACGCGACCAACTTTGCCGCTTTTCCGGCGGCCTACCAGGTAAACGGCGGCGCACCGAAAACTCTCGGTCTTGCCGCACCAAAAATAACAGTAAAATGCGCGGTTTTTCCGCACGCCGACGGTTGTACCAAAACCGCTGTTTTCCAACCAAAGTCTAACGCCCCGTGGTTCCTGCCCACGGGGCGTTTTCTTTGCGGCGCCACATCGCGGAAACCGCCGAGCGCCCGGCCGCCCTCACGCGGCGCGCTCTTGCGGTCAGCCCGGCCCGGCGCGATCGATGACACCCGCGTCGATGACGGGCGCCGCGTCGATCTTGTCCGCATCCAGGAGGCTGGTGAGGCGTTCCAGCATCGCAACGATCATCGCCTGTTCCCAGTCAGACAACTCCTCGAACCGATTGCGGAATCTGTCCTGCATTGTATCCGGCGCCGAGGACAGAGCGGATTTACCGGCCGGCGTGATTGCGACCCAGACCTGGCGCCGGTCCTGGTCACGTTTTTCGCGCACCACGAAGCCGCGCTCCACAAGTCGGTCGACGAGATTTGTGACCGTCGCCTGGCTGAACTGAAGGGCGCTTGAAATGGCGCCGGCCGTGGACTCGCCCGGCCGCACCACTTCTTGAAGCACCACAAGCTGCGACGGCGTCAGACCGGTCGCGCCGGCGAGTTGCTTCTCGCTCATTTCCGAAGCGCGCAAGACTCGTCGGATGGCGCGCAGGGCTGCGTCTGTGCGTGGCTCGATCATGAGGTGTCCTAACGTGATTGCGCGCTATTTAACAACGTTAAATTACTTCATATTTTTAAATAATATCCGTCGTTGGGGAGGCCGCCGTTACACGATTTATGGAGAAAATGTTTGATATTATCGATGTTTTTGAACTATACCCCACCGCAGAGCGTCCTCCGGAGCGTTCATTTTTACTTAGTTTGTTAAAATATAATTCGGAGATTCTCCCGTTTGGATCATCATTCTCGCGCGGACAGTTCCTCACTCAACGGCCGGTCTTCGGCCCATCAATCGCCCGGCCATCGATCGCCCGGAGCGCTGTTTCGGAACCCGACCGCCGGGGACGCCCGCGAGATCAACATCCTCGTGGCGGCTTGTCCGCCGCTGGATACGAACTCGCTGTACTGCAATCTCCTGCAATGTACGCATTTTGCGGACACCTGCCTGCTGGCGGAGCAAGGCGGTGAGATCAAAGGATGGATTTCCGCATACCGCCCCGCCAACGACCCTGACGCGATCTTCGTCTGGCAGGTCGCGGTCCGCGAAACCGCCCGGGGACAAGGCCTTGGGCTGGAATTGCTGCGGCGCCTTTTGCGCCTGCGCGCGGTCCGCGGCGTTTCATATCTCAAGAGCACGGTGACGCCGTCCAATCTTACCTCGCGCGCGCTGTTTACGAGCTTCGCGGCGAAGAGCGGCCTGGACCTGGACACACGTCTTTGGTTCGACACCAACGTCCATTTCGGCGGGCAGCACGAAAGCGAACTTCTGTTCTCGATCGGACCGCTGCAGAAGCCCGCCGCAGACGCGCCTCCAACTGAAAGGATCGACCGATGATGCACTTGCCGGCCCCGACGGCCACGCAACCTAACCTCGGAATCTACGAGAGGATGGAATCGCGCGTGCGCAGCTATTCCAGATCTATCCCCCGCCAGTTCGCGAAGGCCAGCGGCCCGTGGATGTACGATTCGAAAGGCGGGCGTTATCTCGATTTCCTGTCGGGTTGTTCGACACTCAACTACGGACACAACCATCCGGTCTTGAAACAAGCCTTGCTGGACTACATCAATACCGACGGAATCGCGCATAGCCTGGATTTGCACACGGAAGCGAAAGCGGCGTTTCTCGCCGAGCTGGACACGACGATCCTCGCGCCGCGCGGCCTGCGCTATAAGGCGATGTTCACCGGGCCAACGGGTACGAACGCCGTGGAAGCGGCCTTGAAGCTGGCGCGGAAGGTCACCGGCCGGTCTTCGATCATCGCCTTCACCAACGGTTTCCACGGCATGACGCTGGGCGCCCTCGCGTGCACCGGCAACGCCGGCAAACGCGGCGCGGCCGGCATCCCCCTCACCCATGTGAGCCACGAACCCTTCGACAACTATTTCGGCCCTGACGTAAATACGGCCGACCTTCTCGCGCAGCGACTGCGCGATCCCTCCAGCGGCCTCGATTCCCCCGCGGCGATCCTGGTCGAGACCGTGCAGGGCGAGGGCGGATTGAACGTCGCCTCGGCGCCCTGGCTTCGCCAGATCGCCGCCATAGCCAAGGAACACGGCGCGCTGCTTATTGTCGACGACATCCAGGCCGGATGCGGACGAACCGGCACTTTCTTCAGTTTCGAAGAAGCGGGAATCAAGCCCGACATCGTCACGCTGGCAAAGTCTTTGTCCGGCCTAGGTTTGCCGCTTGCGCTGGTTCTTGTGCGCCCGGAATTGGATCAGTGGGAGCCGGGCGAACACAACGGCACCTTTCGCGGCAATTGTCATGCGTTCGTCGCCGCCGCCGCCGCGCTCAAGCATTTCTGGCGCTCGGAGGCCTTGGCCGAAGAGGTGCGCCGGCGAAGCGAAATCCTGACGACTCATCTGCAAAAGATCGTATCGCAATACCCGTCGGAGATGTCGCTGAAAGGGCGTGGCATGATGCAAGGCGTCGACGTGGGAACGGGAGCCCTCGCCGCCGAGATCGCGCGCACGGCATTCGACCGCGGACTCATCATCGAAACCAGCGGACCGCACGACGAGGTCGTCAAGGTGCTCGCGCCTCTCACGATCGGCGATGAAACCTTGCGTGCGGGCCTGGGAATCCTGGAGAGCGCCACCGCCTTCGCCGTCACGCAGGTCAACGGTCTCGCCGCAGAATGAACGAACGGAGCGAAAGGAGAACAAAAAAGCGATGCTGATCAAGACACTCGCGGACGTCCGTTCGTCCGACCGAAACATCCAGCACAACGGCTGGGACAGCAGCCGCTTGCTCCTGGCATCCGACGGGATGGGTTTTTCTTTCCATATCACGACGTTGAAAGCCGGCGGCTCGTGGACGTTCCACTATCAGCACCATGTGGAAGCGGTATTCGTCATCAGCGGCACCGGAACGTTGGACGATCTTGCGACCGGCGAGCGGCACGACCTCGCGCCCGGAACGCTCTATGCGTTGAACGATCACGACCGGCACACATTGACCGCGACCACCGAGCTGGTGACGGCGTGCGTGTTCAATCCGCCCGTGACGGGTGCGGAAGTTCACGACGCGACGGGCGCCTATGGCCCGCCGCCCGCCCTGGCGTCCTGAATACGGAAAGCCTTCCACATGCATGAGTTCCTCCCATGAATGACATTTATCCGTCCAGGCGTGAAACGACGCCGCGCATCATCCCGCGGGACGACCCGGTGGTGTACGGCACATGGAGCCCGTCATCCCCGCTCACGAAAGACCAGGTCGACCGGTTCGGGCGCGACGGCTATCTGGTGCTGCCCGACGTGTTCACGGAAAGCGAAATACACAACCTGCAGTCCGCCGCGACGGCGCTGCTCGCCAACCCGGCGGCGTTGGACAGAGAAACCGTAATCACCGAGCCGGGCAGCGGCGAGGTACGTTCGATCTTCATGGTGGACCGTCAAGACGTCGCAATGGGCCGTCTCGCGGCCGATGAACGCCTCGCCGGCATCGCGCGGTTCCTGTTGGCGGACGATGTGTACATTCATCAGTCTCGCCTCAACTACAAGCCGGGCTTCGTCGGCAAGGACTTCTACTGGCACTCGGACTTCGAAACCTGGCACGTCGAAGACGGCATGCCGCGCATGCGGGCGCTCTCGATCTCCGTCCTTCTCGAGTCCAACACCATGATAAACGGCCCCCTGATGATCATGCCGGGCTCGCACCGCAAGTTCCTCAGCTGTGTCGGGGCGACGCCGCGCGACCATTACCGCTCGTCGTTGAAAAAGCAGGAGTACGGGATTCCCGACGAGAGGTCCCTTGCCGCGCTGGCCTCCGAACATGGTATCGCCGCGGCGACCGGCGCTGCCGGCACGGTCGTGATCTTCGACTGCAACGCGATGCACGGGTCGAACAGCAACATCACTCCGTTTCCCCGGGCCAATGCCTTTATCGTCTACAACGCCGTCTCGAACCGCCTCGCGCCGCCTTTCGGCGCGGAAACGCCCCGCCCGGAATTCATCGCTTCCCGGCGGCGTGTCGTACCGGTGCAAACGCCCGCGATCACGCTTCAGGAGGCCGCGCGCCTTTCCATCACACATGCGGCGGGCACATCCGCGGGCGGCAAGACGGCAGGGACGGTCTAAATGGAAACACCGGGCGTCGAACTCCTGGCCGCGATGCCGGCGTGGACACATACGGCGGCCGGACTCGCGGTGCTGGCGCTTGCCGTGACGCTCGCAAACATAACCGTCAAGCGAGTCCTGCTGCGGACCATCGTCCATGGGCTTCGCAAAAACGCCTTGGCCGCCGCCGACAGCACGGCGACCGAGCCGATCGCACGCCACCTCGGCAATATCGTTCCCGCGCTGTTCGCCCTCTATGGGATTGGCCTGGTGCCGGGCCTGCCGGCCGGAGCGATAACCATCGTGCGCAACTGCGCGAACGCCTTCATCATCATAACCATCGTGCTGGCGCTCAGCGCCTGCCTCAGCCTGGCCGGCGCCTTGTACCAAAAGAGGCCCGAAGCGCGCAGTCGGCCGATAAAGGGATATCTCCAGGTCGTTCAAATCGCCCTGTTCGCCTTCGGCGGAATCCTTGCCATCGCCGCCCTGATGGAGCGGTCGCCCGTGCTGCTGTTCTCGGGACTGGGGGCAATGGCGGCGGTGCTGATGCTGGTGTTCAAGGACACCATCCTGTCGCTCGTCGCTTCGGTGCAACTGACGTCCAACGACATGATCCGCGTCGGCGATTGGATTGAGATGCCGCAGTTGAACGCCGACGGCGACGTGATCGACATCGCGCTGCATACCGTAAAAGTCCAGAACTGGGACAAGACGGTCACCAGCATCCCCACCTACCGCCTCATTTCGGAGTCCTACAAGAATTGGCGCGGCATGTCGGAATCCGGCGGACGCCGCATCAAAAGAGCCCTTGTTCTCGATCAGAGCTGCGCTCGTTTTTTAACCTCGGAGGAACGCACGGCGCTCGGACGGTTCGCTCTCCTAAAGCCTTACCTTGTCGCCAAAGAACAGGAACTCGCCCGATGGAATTCAAGCCTCGTCGATCGCGGGCTGGATAGCGTGAACCATCGCGCGCTCACCAACGTCGGGACCTTTCGCGCCTATATCCAGGCTTATATCGATTGGCATCCGCACATCCATAAAGACATGACGCGCCTGGTGCGTCAGCTCGAGTCGTCCGCGGAGGGGTTGCCGCTGGAGATCTATTGTTTCACCAATACCGTCGCATGGCATGAATACGAGGCCATCCAGGCGGACCTCCTCGACCACCTGCTCGCCATCCTGCCGCATTTCGGCCTTCGCCTGTTTCAAAGGCCCGCCGGATCCGATTTTCGGAATATGACCGCGCCGCGAACTTCCCGCGAAACCGAGTTCGCGCGTGCCGGTTGAGGGTCTAAGGGCCAAGGCCCGCCTGCGCCGCACGATCGCGGCGTCGGCCATCGGGAACGCAACGGAGTGGTTCGACTACGGCATTTACGCTTATGGCGTGACATATATTTCTGCCGCGTTGTTCCCGGGCTCGACGTCCGAGGCCACGCTGTTCGCGCTGGCCACATTTGCAATATCGTTTCTCGTGCGACCGTTCGGCGGCATGTTGTGGGGGCCGTTGGGCGACCGGCGCGGCCGCAAGTCCGTGCTTGCGATAACGATCATCATGATGTCGGCCGCGACGTTCGGCATCGGGTTGATCCCGTCCTTCCAGGCCATAGGATTTTGGGCGCCGGCGATATTGATCGTCTTGCGCCTGGCGCAAGGTTTCTCGACGGGCGGCGAGTACGGCGGCGCCGCGACGTTCATGGCGGAGCACTCCCCCGATGCGCGCCGGGGATTTTATGGAAGCTTCCTCGAGGGTGGCACGCTGCTTGGTTTTTCTTTGGGTGCGCTCCTCATGCTTGGGTTCGCCCTCGTTCTCGGCGATACCGCCATGCACGATTGGGGTTGGCGTCTGCCGTTTCTCGCGGCCGCGCCTCTTGGGCTGGTGGGCCTCTATCTGCGCGCCCGCATCGATGAAAGTCCGGTTTTCCGTGAAGCGGCCCCGCGCGAACATTCGCTTCGCACGCATGCCCGGGATTTGAGCCATCTCTTTCGCCGGCACTGGCAGCCGATGATCGTCCTCGGCCTTCTGGTTCTCGCGCTGAACGTGGTGAACTACACGTTGCTCAGCCATATGCCGACGTATCTTCAGCTCCGGCTCGGCCTCTCTCCCACGCAAGCGCTGTATGTTCCCGTGATCGGCATGCTTTTCATGACATTGCTTCTGCCCGCGGCGGGGGCTCTCTCCGACGTGTGGGGAAGAAAGCCCCTCTGGTGGTTCTCATTGGCCGGGCTGTTCGTCGCCGCGTTACCGGCGTATCAGCTCATGTCCACGGGCGTCTTGGGCGCGGTCGCGGGGTTCTGCCTCCTTGGGCTGCTTTATGCCCCTCAGCTGGCGACGATATCGGCAACGTTCCCCGCCATGTTTCCGACGTCGGCACGGTTCGCCGGACTCGCCATATCCTACAACGTCTCCACGTCGCTTTTCGGCGGGACGGCGCCCGCTTTCAACTCATGGCTCATCGGAATCACCGGTGACGTCAACGTGCCCGCTTACGTCATGATGGCGGCCTGCGCGGTGGGGATGACGGCGCTGCCGTTTCTGGCAGAAACCGCGGGGCGTCCGCTGCGGCGCGAATAGGCTTGAGTTCGAAAAGGACCGCGCAGGCCGCGGGCGGACCCACAGGCCGTCAGCGCGCCAGCGTTTCGAGCGCTTCCCGCACGTCGCCGCGCTGTCGCGCCATCCTCTCGATCTCGCGGTAGCGATCAAGCGACAACCCTTCGAGCCCGACCGCGATTTCGATTTCGCGCGCGCGCACGCCACGCAAGACATCGGCGGCGCCGGAGCGGCGGATTGAATCGGCCCAAAACGCGGTGATCTCTTCCGTCCTGGCCTTCGCTTTCAAAAAGGATTCCAGTTCGGCCCTGGTCACGTTCGCACTTTCGCCACCTGTCGCGGGCGCCTCGGCCGACGCCGACGCCGCCGTCACCCCGCCTGCAAAAGGATGAACCGCAGTCGCGCCCAGCAAAAAGCCGGCCACCACTCCACGGCACGAAGGGAAGGCAATCGCGGGGCTTATCGTTGTCATCGGGATAGGCATAGCGCGATCGTCCCGCCGCGCAGATTAGGGACTCCCGGGCAAGCCCCGCAAAATCGGCGGGAGGTTCGCCAAAGCGAAGTCTGTAACCTACCGGACGCCGGCCTCCGGTGCTGCCTCGGACCGGCGGGCGTGCTAATATCTCCCATGGCCCGCAACGCCAGGCGGACTTGCGCAGAACGGCTGCACACAGAACGGCTGCACGATGAAGATGTGGATCGACCTTCTAGCATCGCTGGACGAGGATTCTAATCGCCTGCGTGACGGGACGGCCCGCGCAATTGTGGAGGGCAGCCAGCGCGCGCCTTACAAGCGTATTGAACATTCGGCCGGCCCGGTCAAAGTAACCTGCAGGCTGGACTGGTCACTGCATTACGCAGTGACGGGCTCCGCGGCTGTTTACAAGCTGGCCAATCCTCTTCTCGGCCTGACTTTCTACGATCGTATCTTCCTTCAGCTTCAGCCCTGCCCTCAAGAGGCGTTCGATCAATTTCACTACTTCGCCTGGTCCGATCTGGCGCGCATCGTCTCTTATGCACGCAGGGGCCGGATCTCTTTTTGCTTAAGCGACTCACCGCGCCGGTACGCCGCATACCCTTATCTGCAGCCGTTGTTTGAAGAATTCAGGCCGCTATTTTTGGCTCACGCGGAAGCGGCCATCGTTGAAGAGTCCTCGGAAATAGTAGCGTTCCAGCAAGAGTCGGAGAAGACAACGGACCTCCCCCACATACAAAGCGCCTTGCGCCGGTATGCGAGTTCCCATCACCTCCCCCCCGGCACCGCGGATGCGACGATCTGTCTAACCCTTCAGAATCTTTTCAATTTGGGCTACGAGCGTCTTGCGCGGGAGTGCCTACATTTCTTATCGATTGAACCCGACATAGCGATCGAGTTCATTAGCTATCTCCGCCTGGCGGTCACGGATCCGATCCTCGCCAGGCCAGGGCTGTCGACGGCTCTCGACGTCGACAGCTATGCGCCCTTCTTTCGGATGGTCGATCCTTCCTTCAAGCGGAACAACATTTCGTCGGTCGCGGATGTCGGCGCGGTGCTCGCCAAATACCTCTCGTTTCCCACGCCCACCGATTGGACTTCGCTGCGCTGGTGCGAGGACAATCTCGATTTGGCGGGGATTCGGAAGGCCTTCAAGATCATCGATGACGAAGCCCGCGACCTGCCGGCCGGCGGTTGTATCGGCGGGCATGTGCAGACCATTCTCGCACAGGCTTGGGAGCGAAAGGTCCGCTCCATTTCCGAGACCAAGAACCGCGTCGTTTGGGGAACCTCGATGTCCCTCGCGGTCGCCGGATCATTCGTGGCTCCCGGAACGACCGGCATTTTATCGGCGCTTGGACTCGCGGCAGCTTCAAATATCTGGCTGGAGAGCGCGTCGGCTCAAGTCGCCCGGCTTTTAAATCCCACGGCATTTCACTTGTGGGAGATCGACCGGACAGGGGCTCGATTGTGACAGGCGCTCCCCGGCAAGTTTGCCGCCGTTCCGGAGAAGAACGACCCAAGTCGCGCCGATGTCGGTGGCGGTTCGAAACCACAAATGATTTCGCGAACGCGGCTGTTTAGCGGCTAGAATAGCCGCCCCTTCCTTTTCCGCTCGCGAGCGCTTGCCTTGTGATCATCGAAGACGCACAGAAAGAAATCCTGGCCCTCGTGGCGTCGGGGACGGACCTGACTTCGGTTTTGGCGCGCACATGCCTGCTGCTTGAAGCTTTCATCCCCGGCGCGCGGTGCTCGATCATGCTGGTCGATGAGGACGCGCGGTGCCTCGTTCCGGGCGCGGCGCCGAGCATGCCGGAAGAGTACAAAAAGGCCCTTCACGGCCTTCCGATCGGCCCGAACATCGGCGCCTGCGGAACCGCCGTCGCGACGGGCAAGACCGTCATCACGGAGGATATCTCCCGCGATCCCAAGTGGTCGATGGCATGGGAGGTCACCGCGCGATTTGGGCTCGCGGCCTGCTGGTCCATTCCGCTTTTCGACGTCAAACAGCGTTGCATCGGCACCTTCGCCGTCTATCACGATCACCCCCACGCGCCGCCGCCCGGCGAGTTGCAGGTGGCGATGGAGTTTTCCAACACCGTTTCGATCGCAATCGCCTGGCAGAAAGACCGCGACACGCTTTTGCAGTCGCAAAGCGCCGCGGAGGCCGCCAGCGCGGCGAAATCGACGTTCCTTGCGCAGATGAGTCACGACCTGCGCACGCCGCTCAACGCGATCATCGGGTTCGCGGATGTCATACGCGTCGATTTCTTCGGCGCCGCGGGAGCAAACCGTTACCGCCAGTACGCCGAGCATATCCACGCCAGCGGAAAACTTCTTCTTTCACTCGTGGACAGCCTGCTCGATCTTTCGCGCATCGAAGCCGGGCAACTCGAAACGAGATCCGAGACGTTCGACCTCGCGGACCTTCTGCGAGATTGCCTTGAGACCATTCAGAGATCGGCGCCGGAGACCGTGTTGCCCATCCGGATCGCGGAGACGCCGGCGGGCCTGGACCTCATCGGCGACCGCACCGCGATCGCGCGCGTCATTCTCAATCTCTTAAGCAACGCCGTCCGCCACACGCCCTCGACCGGCTCGATCCTCATCGAAACGACGGTGTCGGGTGAAGACTTGATCATCGCATGCACCGATACCGGCGCGGGGATTCCAAAGGAGCTTATCGGCCACCTCGGGAAGCCCTTCCTGCGCGCGAAGACAGGGAGCCGAAACGACAACCGCTCCGGGCTCGGACTATACATCAGCCATTCCATCATCGCGCACCACGGCGGCGTATTGGACATTCAAAGCGATGAGGGGCGCGGAACGACGGTCAGGATCTGGCTTCCCGCGGCCCGCTTCCGCGTCTGATCTCCGCCGGCGGGCGGCCTTTTCCTTGCCCGTCCTGCCGTGTTTTCTGTATCGTGACGGAAGGTGGTCGGGGGGATCGGCGTGCTCAGAAGGTCGTTGTTCGCGGGTGCGGCGCTTGCCGCCCTGATGGTTCCGTTCGCGGCCAGCGCGCAGCGCGCGGGCGAAAACGCGGTCACCTCGGCCGAAGACGCCTTCGGCGTTTCCATCGGCGATCAGAACGTCGGCCTCTACAGCGACACCAGCGCGCGCGGATTCAGCCCCCAGCAGGCCGGCAACATCCGCCTCGACAGCCTCTATTTCGACCAGCAGTTCATGCTGAACGGACGCATCGATACCGGCACGACCATGCGCGTCGGGCTGTCGGCGCAGTCCTATCCCTTCCCCGCCCCCACCGGCATCGCCGACATTCACCTTCGCCGGCCCGGCGACGATTTCGCGGGCAGCCTCAGCTTTCAGTACGGGCCCTACGGGAACGCGCAGGTCGAGGCGGATATTTCCACGCCGATCGTCAAAGACCGTCTTGGCGCCATCGCCAGCCTCGCGGTCGCGCGCAACAAGTACGATTGGCGCGCAAGCTACGACAACATCGTCTCATCCGCGGCGGTGAATTGGACACCCGGCGACAAATTCAACGTGCTCGGCTTCTTTCACGGCCTCAACGGCATCGACGGCGAAGGGCAACCCTTCATGTTCACCGCCGGCGCCTTCACCCCGCCGAAGTACGACCGTTCCATTTATTTCGGCCAGGAGTGGGCCGCGCGCAATCGCGTGGCGCGCAATTTCGGCGCGGTCGTTCTCGCCGAGCCGGCGACCGACTGGCGCCTGCGCGCCGGCCTGTTCCGGTCCGTCAACGATCTTCAGGACGAGTACATCATCTTCTTCCGCAATGTGCAGCCCGACGGCAACGCGCTGCTCGACATCACGCGCAGCCAACCGCAATATGCCGCCTCGACCTCGGGTGAAATCAGGCTCTCGCGCGCCCTTGTCGAGGGCGAGCGGCAACACACCTTCCATCTCGCCGTCAAAGGCCGCGACGTTCACCGCGATTTCGGCGGCAGCGACACGCGCGCGTTCGGCGCCGCCCGCATCGGTATTGTCAGCCCCGTCCCGGCGCCGCTCTACAATCTGACGGCCACCAGCCGGGACGATGTCTTCCAGGTGACCCCCGGCCTCTCCTACGTCGGCCAATGGCGCGGCGTCGGTGAACTGAGCGCCGGCGCGCAAAAGACGTTTTATGACCGAAAGGTCAATCAGCCCAATCTGCCCGAAGCCAGAACCAGGAGCCGGCCCTGGCTTTACAACGCGACCTTGGCGATCAACGCCGGCCCGGCCTTGGCCTTTTACGCGGGGTATACGCGCGGCCTGGAGGAATCGGGCATCGCGCCGGACAACGCCACCAACCGCGGCGAAGCCTTGCCCGCCAGCCTGACCAAGCAAATGGACGCGGGCCTGCGCTACCGCGTTACGCCGCGGCTGACCTTCATCGCCGGCGTGTTTGAAGTGAAGAAGCCTTTTTTCGAGCGCGATGCCGTCAATCTGTTCACCGATGTCGGAGAGGTGAGCCACCGGGGCGCGGAGTTTTCCCTCTCCGGACAACCGGCGCCGGGCCTGACCGTCGTCGCGGGCGCGATGCTGCTCAAGGCGCGCATCGAAGGCAACCAGGCCACGGCGGGCGTCATCGGCCCCGTCCCGGTCGGCCGCCCCGCGCGCAACGTGCGCTTGAATGTCCAGTATGGGCCAAAGGAATGGAACGGTTTCTCGCTCACCGGCGCCGTCGTGCAGGATGGGCCGGTCTATGCGAACCGCGCCAACACGCTGGAACTGCCTTCGATCACGACAGTGGACCTCGGCGCGCGCTATAACTTCAAGCTGATGGACAACGCCGCCTCCGCGCGCCTTCAGGTGATGAACGTCTTCAACGATTGGTCCTGGACCGTGAGCTCGTCCGGCGCTTTCGCGCCGAACAAGGCGCGCCGGGTGCAGGTGAACCTGGTTTCGGATTTTTAGGGAGATTCAACATGCGTATTTCGATGATTGCGGCCGCGGCGGTGCTCGCGGTGACCGGGGTTCAAGCGGCCGAGGAGGCGCCGACGCCGGCAACGATGCAAATGAGCACGACGTCCTTCACCGACGGCGGCGACGCGCCGGAGAAACACACCTGTCTTGCGAAGGCCCCCGTCTCGCCCGGTTTTACGTGGATCGATCCGCCGACCAGCACCGTCAGCTACACCCTGATGTTCCACGTACCGGACGTGCATCCGAACAAGGGCAAGGACGACAGTTTCCACTGGGCGGTCTGGAACATCCCCGGCGCCGCGCGCGCGCTGCCCGAAGGCATCCCGGCGAAGACGCCGCTGGCCGACGGTTCGCAGCAGACGCAGCATGACGGCCATATCGGTTACTCGCCGATGTGCGGCCGTCCGGGCAAGAAGCTTCACTATATGTTCGAGCTGTTCGCGCTGGACATCAAACTCGATCTGCCGGCGACGGCGGGACGCGACGAAATCCTGAAAGCCATGGACGGGCACATCGTCGGCAAGAACATGTACATCGGCCGCTTCAGCAAGCCCGGCAAACTCGCGCCCGTGGCGGCGAGCTCGTTCTAGGTTTTTCCGTCATTCCCCGTAAATCGAAAATCGCCACCGACGTCCTCCCCAAGCTCGAACGCGGCCTTCGCAAGGAGAGCACCGGCACCGAGCCCGTGATCGACGGCGAGGAACTGGCCCTCACCCGCTTTCTCAGAAAATCCGGCGTGGAGTGTACGACCCACTCGAAGCCGGCGCTGGCGAAGCTGATTGTCGCGTTTTTGAGGCATCGGCGGAGACACTAACAAGCCCCTCACCCCGGCCTCTCCCGCACGCGGGAGAGGGCCGCTTCACAAAAAGCAAAAGGCCCGGTTTTCACCGGGCCTTTTTCTTACTTCACCGTTTGCGGCGTCTTTGTGTCGTCTTCGAGTTCGTCGTCTTCGCCTTCCTTCTTCGGGGCGGCTTTGGACGGCGTGATAGTGAAGGACGGTTTGTCGTCGACGATGTCGACGCGCACATGGCCGCCGGTGATGAGATCGCCGAACAGGAGGTGGTCGGCCAGCGGCTTCTTGATCTCCTGCTGGATCACGCGGCCCAGGGGACGCGCGCCCATCCGCGTGTCGTAGCCGCGCTTGGCCAGCCACAGCTTGGCTTCCATCGTGAGTTCGATCGTGACGTTGCGGTCCGAAAGCTGACCTTCGAGCTGCATGACAAATTTATCGACGACCTTGTTGATCACCTCCGGCGACAGGTTGGCGAAGGTGATGATGGCGTCCAGGCGGTTGCGGAATTCCGGCGTGAACATCCGCTCGATGGCTTCCTGGTCCTCGCCCACGCGGTTCTCGCGTTCGAAGCCGATGGCATTTTTGGCCAGCTCGGACGCACCGGCATTCGTGGTCATGATCAGGATCGCGTTGCGGAAGTTGACGCTCTTGCCGTTGTGGTCCGTCAGCTTGCCGTGGTCCATCACCTGCAACAGGATGTTGTACAGGTCCGGATGCGCCTTCTCGATTTCATCGAGCAGCAGCACGCAGTGCGGATGCTGATCGACGGCGTCGGTCAGAAGACCGCCCTGATCGAACCCCACGTAGCCCGGCGGCGCGCCGATCAGGCGCGAGACCGAGTGGCGCTCCATGTATTCGGACATGTCGAAGCGGTGCAGCTCGATGCCCAGCGAGGCGGCGAGCTGGCGCGCGACTTCGGTCTTGCCGACGCCCGTCGGCCCGGCGAACAGGTACGAGCCGATCGGCTTTTCCGGTTCACGCAAGCCGGCGCGCGCGAGCTTGATCGCGCTCGACAGCGCCGTGATCGCGGCGTCCTGGCCGAACACCATGGTCTTGAGGTCGCGTTCGAGGTTCTGCAGCGACTTCTTGTCGTCGCGCGAGACGCTCTTGGGCGGAACACGGGCGATCTTGGCCACCACGTCTTCCACGTCCTTCACCGAGACCACCTTGCGGCGCTTGTTCTCGGGCAGAAGCATGCGCGAGGCGCCCACTTCGTCGATCACGTCGATCGCCTTGTCGGGCAGCTTGCGGTCGTGAATGTACTTGGCCGCCAGGTCCACCGCCGTGCGGATCGCCTCGGAGGTATAGCGGACCTTGTGGTGTTCTTCGTAGTACGGCTTCAGGCCCTTCAGGATCTTGATGGTGTCTTCGATCGTCGGCTCGGAGACGTCGACCTTCTGGAAGCGGCGCACCAACGCGCGGTCCTTCTCGAAATACGTGCGGTATTCCTTGTAGGTGGTCGAGCCCATGCAGCGCAGGGTGCCCGACGCCAAAGCCGGCTTCAGGAGGTTCGACGCATCCATGGCGCCGCCCGAGGTCGCGCCCGCGCCGATCACCGTGTGGATCTCGTCGATGAACAAGATCGCGCCCTTGGTCGCTTCGAGTTCGGAAACCACCGCCTTCAAACGCTCCTCGAAGTCGCCGCGATAACGCGTGCCGGCCAGGAGCGAGCCCATGTCGAGCGCGAAGATGGTCGCGTCGTGCAGGACTTCGGGGACCTCTTTATTGATGATGCGGCGCGCGAGGCCTTCGGCGATGGCGGTTTTGCCGACGCCCGAATCACCCACGTACAGCGGGTTGTTCTTGGTGCGGCGGCAAAGAATTTGAATGGTGCGCTCGATTTCCTTTTCGCGGCCGATGAGCGGGTCGATCTTGCCGGCGCGCGCCTTTTCGTTGAGGTCCACGCAATAGGCGGACAGCGCCTCGCGGCCCTTCTTCACGACGTCTTCCGAGCGCGATTCCTGGTCGGCGCCGCCCACGGGCTTGCGGTCCGCGCCGCCGCCGGGGGCGGCACGCTTGGCGATGCCGTGGGAGATGTAATTGACCGCGTCGAGGCGCGTCATGTCCTGGGTCTGCAGGAAGTACACCGCGTGGCTCTCGCGTTCGGAGAACAGCGCCACCAGCACGTTGGCGCCCGTGACCTCTTCGCGGCCCGACGACTGAACGTGGATCGCGGCGCGCTGCACCACGCGCTGGAAGCCGTTGGTGGGTTTCGGGTCTTCGCCGAGCGGAGACACGAGCTCGGTGAGTTCGTCGTTCAGGAAGTCGCGCACGGTGTTGCGCAGCTGATCGACCTCGACGTTGCAGGCCCGCATCACCGCGACGGCATCGACGTCGTCGCACAGGGCCATCAGAAGATGTTCGAGGGTCGCGTACTCATGTCTGCGTTCTGCAGCAGCCGCGAGCGCGGCGTGGAGGGTCTTTTCCAGGTTCTGCGATAACATCGACAACGACGGGCTTCCTTTTCAACAAAAAGCGCTTTCCCCTTACATAAGTCGGTCCAGCGCTTACGCCAGCTACTCCTTCTCCAGCGTGCATTGCAGCGGATGCTGGTTCTTGCGCGCCAGTTCCATGGTCTGGTTGACCTTGGTCTCGGCGACCTCGAAGGTGAACACGCCGCAAACGCCGACGCCCTTCTGGTGGACGTGCAGCATGATCCGGGTGGCTTCATCGGCCGTCTTGCTGAAGTAACGCTCCAGCACATGGACGACGAATTCCATCGGGGTGTAGTCGTCGTTCAGCATCAGAACCTTGTACATCGAAGGCTTTTTGACCTTCGGGCGCGGCTTGACCACGACATTGGTGGTCGTGCGGCCGTCGCCGCCGCCGTTACGGCGGTCGTCGCCGTTCTGGCCGGCGGCCAGCGGCTCGAAGCCCGGATTATGGCCGGGCTCATGGCCCCGGGGGGCTGAAAGACGTTGTAAATCAGTCATTTTGGCTAACGTGAACATCGGGACCCAGCATCGCTTAAGAATAGCAAATGAGACCTTAACTATGGCGCAAAAAACGATATTCCAGTGGGGGACCGCTCAAGACCGCCGGGCGCCCCGTCCTAACGCGGTCCCCGCGCCTCCCGGTCCCAGCCCCAGGGGGAATTTAGCAGGAACACCGCCCGCCCCCTTACGTTGTGCCCACGCGCCCGCACCGCGAGGAGCCGGCCATTTGTTCGCAGAGAAGTAGAAATCCTGTTCGATTCAATGAGATGGGTTGCCAGCCCGAGTCGTTTTTCGTATCCTTTGCCCACGCCGGTAAGGCTGGGGTTAACATTTTTACCCGTAAGATATCCGTCTGCGCCAAGGTTAGGGCGGGACAAGCGGTCACCTTTCCTGTGAAAGTTACCCACAGGCCGGCGAAATTTGGGGTTGTGTTTAAATTTTGAGTTGGGAGAAAAGGATGGCGTTTCGCGCAGGATTAGTACGTTTCGCTGCCATCGCTCTGATGCTGGGTTCACCGCTGGTGTCCTCCGCCGCCTATGCCGCGAAGAGCAAGGCCGCCGCCTCGCCGGTGACCGGCCGTTACGCGACCATCGTCATGGAAGCCGGCACCAACCGCGTCCTGTACGCGACCGACCCCGATGAACTGCGTCATCCCGCCTCGATGACCAAGATGATGACCCTGCTCATGCTGTTCGAGGCCATGGACCGGGGTGAAGTGACGCTCGACACCCGCATGAAGGTGTCCAAGTTCGCCGCCACCCGTCCGCCCACGAAGCTGATGGTGAAGGCCCGCTCGACCGTGCGGGTCGAGGACGCCATCAACGCCCTCGTCATCCTGTCGGCCAACGACATCGCCACCGTCGTCGCCGAGCACCTGGGCGGCACCGAAGGCAAGTTCGGCCAGATGATGACCGCCCGCGCCCGTGAACTGGGCATGAGCAACACCGTTTTCCGCAACGCCTCGGGCCTGCCCGATCCGCAGCAGGTATCGACCGCGCGCGACATGGCGACCCTGTCCATGGCGCTGATCGAGAAGTTCCCGCAGCATTACACCGTGTTCTCGAAGGACCAGTTCACCTTCAACGGCTATACCTACCGCACTCATAACCGTCTGCTGGCCGCCTATGAAGGCGCCGACGGCCTCAAGACCGGGTTCATCAACACCTCGGGCTTCAACCTCTCCGCCTCCGCCATGCGGGACGGCCACCGCATCGTCGCCGTGACTTTCGGCGGTCCGACGGCCGCCGCCCGCGACCGTCACGTCGCCGACCTTCTGGACCGCGGTTTCGCGCTGCTGTCCAACCAGCCGGAAACCACCGTCGCCACGGCCCGCATCTATAACTACGAAGAAAACTTCAAGAAACCGGCCCAGGCGATCATGGTCGCGCGCGCCGAAACCAAGAGCGCCAAGAAGGGCAAGGCCCGCGCCTCGGAAACCGCCATCGGTGACGTGAACGAGCCGGCCGGCACCTTGTCCGCGTCCATCCCGGCCGCCGCCCAGGGCATGTGGGCCATCCAGGTCGGCGCCTTCTCCAGCCGCACCACCGCCGAAACCCAGGCCCGCGCCGCCGAACTGAAGCTGAAACCGGACTATGCCACCGCGGCGGCCATCGTTCAGACCGGCAAGAGCAACGGCAAGACCATCTACCGCGCCCGCATCGCCGGCCTGCCGAAGGCCGACCTCATCCGCGCCTGCGCCATCGCCGCCCCGAAGGCCAAGAACGCCTGCCAGGCGATCTCGCCGGACGCCCAGGTCGCCTCGCGTTAACCGCCCCATACCGTCAAAAAAACGAAACAAACGCCCGGCCGAGCCCGGGCGTTTTTGTTTCAGGAGGCCGCCGTGGACGTGTCCCGGCATTTCAAGCCACCCTTACCTTGAAAAAGTCCGCTCCGCGCGGTATATATGGCGAATCGAGTTTCTGCCTGCCTTGTTGTCCAGCCCTGTCCGGGCGCTTCCAAGACATCGCTAGATTCGTATAACGGCAACGCGGTTGTCGCACGCCGCACGCGCAATGATGCGCTTTCTTAGGAGATCGACATGGCTAAGGGTACTGTTAAGTGGTTCAACGCGACGAAGGGCTACGGCTTCATTCAGCCTTCGGACGGCGGTAAGGACGTGTTCGTTCATATCAGCGCCGTCGAACGCGCCGGCCTGAACACGCTCAACGAAGGTCAGAGCGTCAGCTATGACGTCGTGAACGAACGTGGCAAGGACGCCGCCGCGAACCTCAAGACCGCCTAACTTTCTTTCACGCGAAGAACGGCCTCGCAGCGTGCGAGGCCGTTTTCTTTTTCCGGATACCGCAAGGCGACGGAGCCGCAAGAGTTTGTCGTAGCGAAATTGAATCAACGGCACCGCGTCCGGCCTTTTATTTTTGGGCCACTCATTTCATGTACAGGAGTACGACTCATGGCGAACGTGTCTTTCAAAAGCGGTGACAGCGTTGTGTATCCGGGACACGGAGTGGGAAAGGTCGGCGGCATCAAGACCGAAACCGTCGGCGCGCTGACCCTCGATGTGCTCACCGTGAGCCTTGAAACCGGCATGACCGTGCGCATTCCCACGACAAACCTGAAGAAGTCCGGGCTGCGCAAGGTGTCCACGCGTCAAGTGATGCGCGATGTGTTCGGCGTGTTGAGCAGGGTGCCGGCGTCGCGCAAGAAGACGATGTGGCGCCACCGCGCGCTGGAATACGCCGCGAAGATCAAGACCGGCGACGCCATCGCGATCGCGGAGATCGTGCGGGACCTCTACCGCGCGCCCGGCGGCGCCGAATCCTCCTACAGCGAAAAAGCGATTTACCAGCAGGCGTGGGATCACTTGATCCCGGAGATCGCGGCCGTCCACGAGACCGACAAGGAATCCGCCGGCAAGAAAGTGGCGGATCTGCTGGACGCCGCGTAACGGGGCGTTTTCCCTTGCGACACTTGCGACAGCGACACTTTGGAAATTTGTGAAGCGCACCAAAGTGTTCGCGTCGCCTTGGCGATTTGCGACACTAAGCGACACTTTGCGACACTTCCCGGGGCGACACTTCCCCGGACGACACTTCGCGGGACGATACTTCGCCGGGCGATACTTCCGCTTGATCGTCGGACTGAACCTTCCAGGCATAGCGGACATTCGGCCGGCGGGGTCTCGCCGCACCCGCAAGTTCGGCGCTCGTGGGCTGAACGATCCCCAGGCGCTCCATGCGGCGCATGAGCTTGTAGGCCGTATCCGCGTCGCGGAGTTGCGGCGGGCCGATGCGGCAGACGTCGCGCAGGCGAAGCCTCTCGCCCTTGGGCCGCTGGCCGAGCCAATCCTTAAACAGTTCCTCCTTCTCCGCCTCGCCGAGCGTGACCGGCGCCAGACTTCGCAAGATCAAACGCACATCGGTGTAGTAGCGCGCGAGCGCGATGCCGGCCGCGAGGTGCGCTTCACCGATCTCCTCCAGCGCACAATCCTGCATGAAAGCGATGACGGCCGCGAGGCGCGCGGCATGTTCGGGCACATAGCCGGCGAAGGCGCGGATGGACGCGAAAGCCGCGCCCGGCGCCATGGCGGCTTCGACCTCGCGCACATAGGCGAGCCACATTTCGGCGGCGGGTTTCGAGAAGAGCACGACGCGGAACTCCGCGGAGGAATGCCTTTCATAAAGCGCGCCGAGGGCGCCCAGCAGCGCCGTGAAGGCGGGCGGCGGTTCATCGGAGTCGGCGAGCGTATAGATGCGCGCGCCGATGCGGGACGCGGGCGCGGCGACCAGGAGGCGCCCGAGGACGCCGCTTTCGGCGAGTTCGGGATCATCCAGCAATACACGCGCCGTGCGCGGCGCGGTGACGAGGTGCAGCGAGAGGCGCGGAAAGAGCATGAGGCCCGCCGCACGTTGCAATACCTTGCCGTTCCAGATCGCGCACAGGGACATCGCCTCCTCGCGGCGCGGACGGCCGGGCTGAAGGAGATCGTGCGGGTGACGCGCGAAGAGTCCGGCCTGGCGTACGTAGCTGCGGTACCGGTCCTCCGCCTGGGGCTCGCGCGGATTGTAAAAAAGATTGAGATACTGAAGCGGCGCGGGGCGCGCGACGCCGGTATCGACGCCTTCATCGATATGCGCGACGACACGCATGGGAAACGCGTCCTCGAAACCGCGCTCCCACAGGCGGACGGTATCGACGATGGTTTTCTCGACGGCGCCGCGCCCCTCGCCCGTGCCGACCAGCGAGGCGAAGAAACAGGACACGGGCCGCTGGGCGCCGGTGGGAAGGCGCAGGCCGATGAGCCGCTGCGCGGCCATGGCCGCGAGGGTGAGGATGTGCTGGGCGGCAAGGTCCACCGGCGCCTGGGTTTGCGCGGCGACGGCGGCCGCCGACGACGAGAGCAAGGGGCCGAGGGCGGCGATGGGGAATGCGGACGATGCGGCGGGAGCGTCGGTGGGCGTGGGAATGGGAGCCATGGGCTGTCACCTTTTGCCGACTCGAAACGGGGACATATTACATATTTTAGGGACTTTTGTCAATAAATATATGCATAAAAGAATGCGATCCGAGATGGTTCTCGAAAACGAAAAACAACAAACAAAAAACGACCCCTCCCCCGTCCCGCCCCTTTCAGGGGAGGGAGAAAAAAGGCGGGAGCCCCGGCCTCTCGCGTCAAGCGCGAGGACGACGATTTTGTTCATATGCGATAGCCTCCCCCTTTCAGGGGGAGCGAAAAATGAGAAAATGCTACAGAAACTCATGTGGGCGGAGGGATATGACGATGCGGGCCTCATTGCTTTTGGGAATTGCGCTGATCGCGGGCGGCCCCGCGGCGGCGGCGGACACGCTGGATGTCGCGGCCACCACGGCCGCCGTCGCGCGCACGCTGGACGCCGATTACCCGCGCCTCGACGCGCTGTACAAAGACCTGCACGCGCATCCGGAACTGGGAATGATGGAGACGCGCACGGCCGCGACCCTGGCCAAGGAAATGCGCGCGGCCGGCTTCGAGGTGACCGAAGGCGTCGGCAAGACCGGCCTTGTCGCCATGTACAAAAACGGCCCCGGCCCGCTCGTGATGGTGCGCACCGACCTCGACGCCCTGCCGATGGAAGAAAAGACCGGCCTCGCCTACGCCAGCAAAGCCAAGCAGGTCTGGAACGGCAAAGAGACCTTCGTGATGCATGCCTGCGGGCACGACATCCACATGGCGTCCTGGGTGGGCGCCGCGCGCGCCCTTGTGGCCCTCAAGGACCGGTGGAAAGGCACGCTGATGTTCATCGGCCAGCCCGCCGAGGAAAGCGCGGGCGGCCCCGAGGACATGATCGCGGACAAACTGTTCGAACGCTTCGGGAAACCGGATATGGGTTTTGTGCTCCACGTCGGCCCCGATCCGGCCGGCCAGGTGAGCTATAAGCCCGGCGTTCTGACGTCGAACTCGGATTCCATCGCCATCCAGTTCATCGGGCGCGGCGGACACGGCTCGATGCCCAGCGGGACCATCGATCCCGTGGTGATGGCGGCGCGCTTTGTGCTCGACGTGCAAACGGTGGTGAGCCGCGAAAAGCCCGCCGGCGAATTCGGCGTGATCACCATCGGCGCCATCGAAGGCGGCAGCGCGGGCAACATCATTCCCGACCGCGTCACCTTGCGCGGCACCATCCGTTCCTATTCGCCCGAGGTGCGCAAGCTGCTCGGCCAGGGCGTGCACCGCACGGCGGCGGCCGTCGCCATGATGGCGGGCGCGCCGGAACCGGAGGTCCGCATCGTCACCGGCGGCACGGCGGTGGTGAACGACGCCGGTCTCGCCGAACGCACCGGCGCGGTGTTCAAGACGGCCTTCGGCGACGACGCCGTCCGCAATGAAGAACCGGGATCGGCCAGCGAGGACTATTCCGTGTTCGTCCTGGCCGGCATTCCCTCGATGTACTTCGGCATCGGCGGCACCGATCCCGCAAAATTCAAAGAGGCCAAGGCGAAGGGCGTCGACGTGCCCTTCAACCATTCTCCCCAGTTCGCGCCCGTGCCCGGCCCAACCATCCGCACCGGCGTGACGGCCATGACTCTGGCGGTCATGAATGTGATGCCCAAATGAGGGAGAACCAGGCGCCAATGAGACGGTTCATTCTATGAAGACCTTCGCCTCCATCGTGACGCTCGCGTCGCTCATATCCAATGCCGCCTTCGCGGGCGAGGCGCCGGCGCCGCGCTGTCTCGGCGCGATCAGTTCCTGCATCAAGATCCAGGGCGCCCTCAGCATGGAGACCAATGTCGGTTTCGTGCTCGACATCGAAGGCTCGCGCTCCTTCGTCATGAGCCGCCATCCGCCGCCGCGCGCCATCAGCGAGATCATCGGCCTCGACCTCAGCGCCAGGATCGACGGCGTCTACACCGTCTGCCCCATGCGTCACGACACGAACCAATTCGGTCACCGGCATATCTACTGCATGGAGAGCTTCGAGAATCTGGTGGTGACGCCGAGCGGCTCGGCCAAGCCCGCCCTGTGCAAGACCTATACATGCAAAAAATGAAGAAGCTCCTTCTCGCCGCGTTCGCGCTCGCCGCTTTGAGCGCGCCGGCCGTGGCCCACGACGCCATGATGCTGTCCTTGCGCAATCTCAAACCCAATCCGGGCGAAGGCGTCGCCTGGTTCCAGATCGAGATGGATGAACCGGCCGCGATCACGTACCGCTGCCAGAACATCCCCTTCTGGACCATCAACACCGCGCAGATCGAACTGGAGGGCCACAAGGTCATTCTGGAAGGCTGGACCGACAGCCAGGCCGCGCGTATCGGCGCGGGCCAGCTCGAGCGGCTGAACAACCTTCTCTTCCTGATGCGCTTCGAGGACGAGCCCTTCCCGCTGAAGCTCACGGGCCGCATCCAATACTGGCGCCGCGACGACAAGGGCGTCATCCAGATCCGCGAGGAAGAGCTGAAACCTGACCAGATCGCGCTGGAACCGCGCCTCGCCTGCCCGCCGCAGCCTTAAGCGGAGAGCGTTTAAAACAACAAACGACCCCTCCCCGGCCCTCCCCTTTCAGGGGAGGGAGAAAAGCTTCAGTGGCGGGTGGATAGCCTAAACGTCCCAAACCGTATAAAATTCACGCATGAACCAGATGTCCCGCATCACGATCCAGCCCGGGCAGTGCCACGGCCAGCCTTGTATCCGCGGGATGCGCATCCGCGTGACCGATATCCTGGAGATGTTGGCGGGCGGCATGACTCATGCCCAAATCCTGGTGGACTATCCCTATCTTGAAGCGGACGACATCACCGCCGCTCTTGCCTATCCCGCGCGGGAAATACGTTAGCCGATCCGTTTGACGAAATCGTCCGCCGGCGTTTGCGGGGCTAAAACAACAAACGACCCCTCCCCGGCCCTCCCCTTTCAGGGGAGGGAGAAAAGAGGGACACTTGTTTTTTCCCGAGGGGGCCGTTTTCGGGTGAGCCGCTTCAGCAAGCCAGCCACCGCCACCACGCGCGCACGTCGATTGCGGCGCGACTCAACGGACGTGGAAAAGAAGCTGTGGCTGTATTTGCGGGCCGCGCAAGTCGCGGGCGTTTCTTTCAGAAAGCAGCACCCGATTGGCCCTTATATCGTGGACTTCTGTGCGCCGTCGCTCAAGCTGATCATCGAGCTGGATGGTGGGCAGCACGCTGAGACGGTGGACCGGAAACGGACCGCATGGCTGGAGCGTGAAGGTTTTAGCGTCATTCGTTTCTGGAACAACGATGTCTCTGACAATATGGACGGGGTTCGGCAAACTGTTCTGGATATCGTGACCAACAGAAAACGACCCCTCCCCGGCCCTCCCCTTTCAGGGTAGGGCTATCGCATATGGGCGAGGACGGAGAGCAGGTAGTCGTTGTTCCACCTCGCTTGAAGCATTTTATGGCTGATGCGATCGGGACCTGAAGCGGTCTGCAGGATATTGATTGCGATCT
>JADZAK010000204.1 GCA_020852595.1 Rhodospirillaceae bacterium | reverse complement strand
TCGCAGCTTCGACGACATTGAGCGCAAGCCGATTTTGCGCGGCGGCGTTGGCGATCAGCGCGATCGCAACCAGCCACGCGGCAAACCCAAAACGCCGAAGTCGAGCAAGCGACATGGCGGGAACCTACGCTTGAACTTTCCGCCGGGCAAGGAGCTAAATTTTTCGGATGCGTCCGCACATTGTGAGACGCGGGGTGAGACGCGGGCGCGCGCTATCTAGGACTTGAAAAACGAATCCGCGCCGGCGCGGGCTTTTTGTTTTTTGGAGATTTCGGATTCCGCGCGCGCGATCTCGGCCTTCAGTTCGCCGATATATTCGTTGAGATCGCCGACGGACATGCGCGACAGATCTTTTTTCACCGGCTTCTTCTTGATGGGATCGAGATCGTCGGTGTCCATCGTCGCTTCCTCCACGCCCCTAACCGGCTTATAGGTAGCGGACAGTTATAAGGGCTCGCAATGGCCGCGTCGCTTCCCGAGACGATGACCTGCATGAAGATCAAGGCGCCCGGCGGACCGGACGCGCTTGTGCTCGCTCATCGCCCCTGCCCGCGCCCCAAGCCCGATGAAGTGCTGATCCGCGTCGCCGCCGCCGGCGTCAACCGGCCGGACATCGTGCAGCGTATGGGACTGTACCCGCCGCCGCCGGGCGCATCCGACCTGCCCGGCCTTGAGGTCGCGGGACGCGTGATCGCGGTGGGCGGCAATGTGACATGGCCGAAAGTCGGCGACGACGTGTGCGCGCTCACGCCGGGCGGCGGCTACGCCGATCACTGCGTGACGCCTGCGAGCGCCTGCCTTCCTTTCCCCAAGACCTTTTCCGCGCGTGAAGCCGCGGCGCTGCCCGAGAATTATTTCACGGTGTGGCATAATGTGTTCGAGCGCGGCGCGCTGAAATCCGGCGAGACCATCCTCGTCCACGGCGGCTCGAGCGGGATCGGCACGACCGCGATCCAGCTCGCGCACGCCTTCGGCGCCTATGTCGTGACCACCGCCGGCAGCGACGAGAAGTGCGGCGCCTGCCGCGACCTCGGCGCGGATCTTGCGATCAACTACAAAACCCAGGACTTCGGCGAAGAGATCAAAGCCAAGGCGCCCGGCGGCGGGGTCGACGTGGTGCTCGACATGGTCGGCGGCGGTTACACGCAGCGGAACATCCGCGCCCTGAAACCGGACGGCCGGCTGGTGAACATCGCCTTCCTGGGCGGGAGCAAGATGGAGCTCGATCTGACGCCGGTCATGGTCAAACGCCTGACCCTGACCGGATCGACCCTTCGCCCCCGGGATGACGCCTTTAAAGGCCGCCTGGCGGCAGCCCTGAAGGAGAAAGTCTGGCCCCTGCTCGACGCCGGACGCATTAAACCGATTATCCACAGCACTTTTCCGCTGATCGAGGCCCCGGCCGCCCACCGGCTGATGGAAAGCAGCGGGCATATCGGGAAAATCATCCTCATTCCTTAATGGGCCTTAACGCGCGGTAAATACCGTCTTTATTACAAGGACTTAGGAAAATTTTCCCGGAAACGGTTTGACCCTGACGCGTTAAAACCGATATATACCCGGTAACCTAAAACTACCGGGCCCGCCGGACCTGCCGGCGTCGGCCGTCCGGTTTTGCGGCGGCTCGGCTTACAGGCGCCCCGCGACCCGGGCCCAATCCGAAAGGAAGAGATTATGGTGCTGCCTCTTATGCCGAAGGCAACAGCCGTTTGGCTGGTGGAAAACACGGCTCTGTCGTTTGAACAGATCGCCGATTTCACCGGTATGCACGAACTGGAAGTCCAGGCCATTGCCGACGGCGAAGTCGCCATCGGCATCGTCGGTGTGAACCCGATCGCCAACGGTCAGTTGACTCAGGCCGACCTCGAGCGCGCCGAAGGCGACCAGAAAGTGAAGCTGCGCCTCAACAAGACCGATATCCCGATCCCGAAGGCGCGCGCCAAAGGCGCCCGCTACACGCCGGTGTCCAAGCGCCAGGACCGCCCGGATGCGATCGCGTGGCTGCTCAAACATCATCCCGAACTGACGGATGCGCAGATCAGCCGCCTCATCGGCACCACCAAGCCGACGATCCTGTCCGTGCGCGACCGTTCGCACTGGAACGCCACCAATATCAAGCCGCAGAACCCGGTCACCTTGGGTCTGTGCACCGAGCCGGAACTGGAAAAGATGGTGATCATCGCCCAGCGCCGCGTCAGCAACGCCGCGAAAGCCGCGCAGCGTGAAGCCAACCGCCGTGAGCGTGAAGCCAAGGCCGCCGAAGCCGCCGCGAACGCGCCGGCCGAAGCGCCCGCCGCCGAAACGCCGGCCGAAGGCACAAGCGCGGACGACGGCGAGTAAGAGCTGGAACGATTAAAAACAAAAAAAGGCCCATCCGGCGATGGGCCTTAATTGTTTGGGGATCCTACCCTTTCGCTAAGCTACGGGCGAGTCTCCCGCATTGGCGCCTAGGCGATTGGCTTATTATGTCTGAATTAACCGGCGCTAACTCACCGTCATGCGGTGGAGCTCGTCCTTGATTTTCAGCTTCTTTCTTTTGAGTTCGTGAACCAGCGAGAAGTCTGGGGAAGGTCGTCGCTCTTCCTCGAAGAGCATGAAGTCGATTTCTTGGTGCTTAGCTTGAAGCGCTTCCGTCCTCGCATCCTGACCCATAGACGAAGTCCTCCGGATCCTGTTTCACAACCTCTAAAGTCTACGCCCAAGAAATGGGCGATTTCCAGTGCTCAGAATAAGATCTTGAACTTTCTCACTTTGGGTTCACGGTGCACGCGCGAAATGCGCGAGGCGCAACTTCGCTTTTTTCCGGAGTCGGGCCGAGGCTAAGCGGAGATTTCGCCGCGCGCCCCTGTTCGGGGCCCGGCCCGAGGTGTAAACTTCTGAAATATCGGCAAAACATACAACCGGCTGGTGTAACAATCAGCGGCGGGAAGGACTGTTAATAACTGAGCCGCGAACGCCGCGGCTCATTCAGGGTTTCTTTTTCGAGGATCACGGCGCGCGCTCGATGCAGTGGGATCAGGAACAAGTCAAAAGCAAGCTGGCCGAGCTTGAGCTCGAGCACCGCGACCTCGACGACGTCATCAATAAGCTGATCACGGACGGCGACTTCGACCAGATCAAGGTCGGCCGCCTGAAGAAGCGCAAACTCGCGCTCAAAGATCAGATCACCACCCTGCGCGGGCGGCTGATCCCGGACATCATCGCTTAGCGTTAATTCGTGCGCAGCAGGTGATCGACACGCCCGAGCGCGAGGGTCGCGCTTTCGCCGGGGCCGACGGGCGCGGCGGCGGCCTTGATCACCAGCGCCATGTCGATGCCGCTGACGAGATAGCCACTGGCGGTGAGATGGGCGCGCACCGACCGGGCAAGCGCCGCCTGATCCTGGTCGAGAGGCAGCGCCGTGAGCGCGGCGAGGTTCGAACCGCCGACGTAGCCAAGAACCACGAAGGCGTTCGCCATGGCGGCGGCCATCTCGACCACCGTGCCGGTCGCCGGGTCGACGGACGCGGGACGGAAATCCTTCAAGCGCTGGGCGACATCGGCGAGCACGCCGTTGGCCGCGAGCAGCCCGGAGGAGCGGCGGATATCTTCGTAAGTGGGCACATGAACCAGAAGCAGGGTCCACGCCATCCCCGGCGGGGCCGGTTGCGAGAGCCTGCCGCCGAGCGCCTTCACGAACATCTCGGGCTCCAAGAGTCCCGCGGTCTGGCCCGCGCTCTGGACAGTATCGGGTTTACGGCCCGCCGACTTTTCGTGGCGGTTCACGACCCCGCGCAGGAAGTTGATCTCGGCCACGAGGCCGCCGAGGGCCGCGCGGGTGGCGGGCGTGATCTGCTCGACCGGGATGCCGAGGATGGTGATGCGGTCGTCGGTGGGTTTGGCCTTGGCCGCCTCTTCGTAGGTGGCGACCACCTTTTTGGCGGGCTGATCGGGCGCGGCGCCATGACCCGGCGCGCCGCCCTGGGAGCGTCCCTCGAGGCGCCGTTCGACCGTCCTGACGGTTTCGGGTTGGGTGATATCGGGCATAAGGGGTCCCGGTCCTCATAAGGATATCGGGACCGACCCTATCCCTTATGTCTTTGCGAATTCTTACCAGCCCCTATAAAGTGCGCCGCTTTCCGGCCCCAGGGGGTTTTAGATGGGCAAGAAGGCGAGCAAGCAGCCGACCAAGAGGGCCAAAGCGCCCGTCGTCGGCATCATCATGGGCAGTCAGTCGGACTGGGAGACCATGCGCCATGCGGCGGAGGTCCTGGACGAACTGCGCGTGCCTCATGAGACCAAGGTGGTCTCCGCCCACCGCACCCCGAAGCGCCTCTATGAATATGCGACCAATGCCGAAGAGTTCGGCATCCAGGTGATCATCGCCGGCGCCGGCGGCGCCGCGCACCTGCCGGGCATGACCGCCTCGATGACGACGTTGCCGGTGCTCGGCGTGCCGGTCGAAAGCAAGACCCTTCAGGGCCTAGACAGCCTGCTATCCATCGCGCAGATGCCGGCCGGTATCCCGGTCGGCACCTTGGCGATCGGCAAAGCGGGCGCCAAGAACGCCGGCCTGCTCGCGGCCTCGATCATCGCGCTGCAGGACCCCGATGTGGCCAAGCGCCTGAGAGCCTGGCGCGCCGCCCAGACCAAATCCGTGGCCGAGAAGGTCGCGCGTTAACACGCGCCGTCAGGACCCAATGGATCGCGAAACCCGCCCTCTTCCTCCCGGCGCAACCATCGGCATTCTTGGGAACGGCCAGCTCGGCCGGATGCTGGCGCTGGCGGCCGCGCGCCTCGGCTACAAGACTCACGTTTACGGGCCGGACAAGGACAGCCCCGCCGAACAGGTGGCCACGGCCTCGACCGTCGCGGCCTATGAGAACGCCGCGGCGCTGATCGGCTTCGCCGCCGCCGTCGATGCGGTGACCTTTGAATTCGAGAACGTGCCGGTGAAGACCGCGCATGAACTCTCATCGCGCCTGACCGTGCGCCCGGGCCCGAAGATCCTCGAGATCGCCCAGGACCGCATCAAGGAGAAGCAGTTCTTCGCCGCCATCGGCGCGGGGACTCCCGCCTGGGCAATCGTGAATCAACGCAAGGACTTAGACTCCGCTCTTCAGACGACGGGTACGCCCGCGGTGCTGAAGACCGCGCGCCTGGGCTACGACGGAAAAGGCCAGGCGAAGATCAAGACGCCGGGCGATGCCGACGCCGCCTGGGCCGCGATCACCGGCGGCAAGACTCCGGCCGAAGACGGCTTCGCCGTGCTGGAAGCCTTCGTGGATTTCCGCTGCGAGATCTCGGTCATCGTCGCGCGCGCGGCCGACGGCCAGGTGGTGCCCTTCGAGCCCGCCGAGAACGAGCACTCCAACCACATCCTGTCGAGTTCCTTCGTCCCGGCCCGGATCGATCCGGCGACGGCGAAGGCGGCTTTAGCGATTGCCACCCGGGCGGCGGAAGCCCTGGACCTGGTCGGCCTGCTGGCCGTGGAAATGTTTGTCACGGCCTCGGGCGACGTGCTGTGCAACGAGATGGCGCCCCGGTCCCACAACTCGGGTCACTGGACCATGGACGCGGGCGGGGTCGATCAGTTCGAACAGCTGGTCCGCGCGGTCGCGGGCCTGCCGCTTCTGACCCCGGTCCGGCACGCGGACGTCACGATGGTGAACCTGATCGGCGACGACGTGAACAAGCTGGACCGCTACCTGAAAGATGAGTCCGCGCGGGTGCATCTTTACGGGAAGAGCGAAGCCCGTCCGGGCCGCAAGATGGGCCACGTCAATCTGCTCAAGACACGCGGCAGATAAGAGAAAATTGTTCTCTCTTCATGTGGACTCTTAAGGTGAGCAAAGAGTCCTAAGTCCGTGGAAAAGATTCAATATTCCGGCGGACGGCGGCGATGGCCGGACGCGCGCTCACGTAACCGATTAAACAGACGGCGCGGATCGGGCAGCAGCTTGAGGCCGTCGGTGAAACGCTTCTGGAGCTTGGGAATCTCCATCACGTTCTGGATGCGCCGGTCGAGGAACTTCCAGGTCTCGGCGCAGCCCTCGGAGCGGTCGTTCAGCCAGAACAAAAGCGTCGAGGCGTAGACGCCCGCGAGCAGTCCCCGCTTGGTGTAGAAGTTGTAGTCGGTCGACTTGTCGCCGGCGGCGCGCCAGATGGCATCCACGGTGTTGTACCAGCCTCTTAACGAATCCCCGGCGAAGGGCGGCAGCGGACTGAGGGCGAGCGCGGAGCGGATCGCCTCGCGGTACGGAGTCCAGCGTTCGAGGTGCAGGCGCACCCCGGTCGCGATCCGCTCACGGATCTTCATGCCGGCGAGATCGAGGCGGGCGAGGTCTTCCCGCATCAGCCGGTCGGCCAGGTTCCGGAAATGGGCGACCGCATCCTTGGCGCCGCCGGGGAACAGGCGGTGGGCGTCGACCCGGCCAAGCCCCGCCTTCCCGGCTGCGGCCTCGAGGGTCGCCATGCTCCAGCCGTCGAAGGGGACGTTGGGGAGCGCGGCGCGCAGGACGGAGTCCTTCTGGGCGAGTTTCTCGGCCTTCGCCGCGGTGACTGGATCGCTCATCTTTAACCCTCCGGATCGAGGTCCAACTTCTTACCGGCCGCGGCCGCCTCGCTCGACAGGACGTCGGCGAACGCGAGGCTGGTCATGTCGGCCATGCGCTGCGGATAGAGGATGCCGTCGAGATGGTCGCACTCGTGCTGAACCACCCGGGCATGGAAGTCCTTGGCGTCGACCTCGTGCTTCTGACCCTTGAGATCATAATAGCTGTAGCGAAGGCCGGTGAACCGGGGGACCCGGCCGGTGAGACCGGGAACCGAGAGGCAGGCCTCCCAGCCTTCGGCCCGATACTGGGTGGTCGGCGCGAGGACCGGGTTCAGCATGACGGTGAGCGGAATCTCGACTCCGCCGTTGCGGTCAGCGGGGACGAAAAAGATCACCACCCGCTTGGAGACCGAAATCTGCGGGGCCGCGAGGCCGATCCCGCGCACGGACATCATGGTGTCGATCATGTCGTTCACCAGGACCGGCAGGCTGGGATCCTTGAAGTCCGCCACCTCGGCGGCGCGGCGCTTCAGAATCTCGGCGCCCATGCGGGCTATGGGCTGGATGGCCATTCTCGGGTCCGTTCAGTGGTTCACTCAGTGGTTCACAAGGAGCTTATATAGGTGAGTCCCCCGGCCGCCGCGACGGCGAAAAGTGAAGCGATCCAAGGGCCTCGGCCTTCACCCCCCACAACCTGTGACATCTATGCACCAGGTCTGCTAAACCGCTGAAAATTGGGCGAAACAAAGCGTAAAGCGGCCTTCCCAGTCCCAAAACCCTATGTTATACCCCCGGCCCTCAAGGCGACGGTTACCTATGGGCCGTCGCCCTTTAGTTTATCCAACCGATGGAGACGGTCCTGGTTCAGGTAGTAGTGCGCGACAATAACGTCGACCAAGCCCTCAAAGCGCTCAAGAAGAAGATGCAGCGCGAGGGTCTCTTCCGCGAGATGAAGCTGCGCAAGTCCTATGAGAAACCGTCCGAGCGCAAGGCCCGTGAAAAGGCCGAAGCGGTTCGCCGTGCGCGCAAGATGGAGCGCAAGCGCCTCGAGCGCGAAGGCTTCTAGAACCACGCATCTCTCACGAGTTGCTGCAAAGGCCGCGATTGCATCGCGGCCTTTTGTATTTT
>JADZAK010000203.1 GCA_020852595.1 Rhodospirillaceae bacterium | reverse complement strand
TTTCATCGAGGGGCTCTTCATCCTACTCACCGTTCCGGTCGAAGTCGTCACGCAGCCAGAAAGCCTTGAAACCGTTCTTGCGGCCATTGAACTCGCCCCAGGCGTCGCCTTCAACGTCGCCCGGCGCTTTGTCGCCCGCGAAGGTGTAGACGGGGCGGTCGCGGAACGCCCACACACTCTGCGCACCGGCATCGCCCGCCTTCGCTTCGCGGCCCGACGCCGGATCGATCCACACCACCGTCCACGCGCGCGACCCGCTCTTCGCGTTTGCCTGAGCGGGGATGTAGGGGAACGTCTTCACGCAACGCGCCGGATCGCCGCCGCCGCAGATGGCGAGACGATAAGCCTGCGGCGCGCCGGGATGGTCGCACAGCAGCTGGTCGAGCGCGTCGTCCGTGCAGCTGTAGAGATAGATGGTCTTGCCGTTCGGCGCCGCCAGCACCTGGCCGGTGTGCGTGTCCTGCACCGAAAAACCTTCCGGCGCCTGCGGCGCGCGCTGCATCCACACGTTATGCCAACCGGCTTCGTCGCCGCCTTGATAGCTGCGCTCTTTCTCGTCGCCGCTGAAGGTATAGACGGGTTTGCCTTTATAGGCCCATTGTTTCAGGCCGGGGCCGCGCTGGAAGATCGTCCAGTCGCCTTCCGGCTGCGCGAGCTGGCCGGCGGGCACGGGCTTCCAGCTTTTCTGACACAGCGCGTCGCAATTGGATTTGTGAACACCGTCGCGGTCCGACGTGTAGATCGAATAGCCGGTGGTGACGGCGATCAGGCGGCCGAGCTGAACCGTGTGAACGCTGAACGCCGGCGGAACGGCGGGCTTGGGCGCCACGGGACGGCGATAGACGCCGCCGTCGCCGCCGCCCGTCTGCCGTCCGGCGGAACCGAGCACATCGCCGGCCTGCTTGTCGCGCACGGAGGTGTAGAGCGGATATCCGTCGTAGGTCCACTGCTTGGCTCCGTCCGGATGATCCGCGACGGCGAACTTGCCAACGGCCTTCGCGCCCTCGGGCGCGATCGCGATGGGCCACTCCTGTACGCATGAGGGCCGCTTGTCCAACTCCGGCAACTCGAAGCCGCCCGGATAGGGGCTCATGAAGCCCGAGGTGACCTTCATCACCGCGTCCGTGCAAAGGGACGGTTTGTTCTTCGCCTCGCCGATATCGCCGTTGCGGATCTTGTTCAGCGGCCATGTGTACAGCGTCTTGCCCGCGGGATCGGCGAAGACCGGCCCTTCCAACTCGGTCGCGACAACCTGGAAACCCGGCGGCATGGGCTCGGACTTGTAGTGGCGGGGATCGGCCGGCGCGGCGTGGGCCGCGCTCATCATCAGGCCGGCCAAAGCAAAGCCGTTCACAGTGCATCGCGTGAGAGATCGCATGGTCGTCCCTGGTCCCAAAAGATCGCCCATCTTATAGGAAATCTGGGGTCACCGGCAGCCAAAGCTGCGTAACCCGCTACAGTCTAGTTTAGAAATCTTGCTAGTTTAGAAATCTTGCTAGTTCAGAAATCCCGCTAGTTTAGAAATCCCGCAAGTTTAGAAATCCTGACAGTTCTGATGTAAGCTCCGCCCGTGCCCCTCCAACGTCCCCCTCATATCGTCTGCTTCGCACCCTATACGACCTGGTCGATCCATAGCGCCCGGCAGGTGACGATCCTTCAGGCGCTGCGCCTGCGCGGCTGCACGGTGAGCTATGTCACCTGCGACGCCGTCTTCAGCGAATGCGATGTCCTGCAACCGGCCAACGGCGCGCCGGCGAAAAAACCCGCCAATGCGTGCCTGATCTGCCAATCGTCCGTCGCCGCGCATATGGCCAGTTGGGGATTGCCCTATCGCTGGCTCGGCCGCTGGCTGACGACAAAAGACTTCAGCGACGCCGCCGCTTGGGCTCATGGCTTTCGCGGCCGCGAACTGACTCAAGCACGCCTCGGCGAGTGGCCGATCGGCGCGTGGGTCGCCTCGAGCGTTCACAAACATCTGCGCCATTCGATGCTCGACCTCGACGATCCGCAGACCGCCACCGCCTACGCAAGCTACCTCTACAGCGGCCGCCTCGCCGCCGTCGGCCTCTCGCGCCTTCTCGAGGAGGAGAAACCGGACTTCCTGCTGTTGTTCAACGGCCGCATGGGACCGATGCGCACGGCGCTGGAACTCGGCAAGCTCTACGGGATCCGCACGTTGGTCGAAGAGCGCGGCTTCATGCCCGGTCATCTGACATTGTTCGAGGGGCGACAGTGCATCGACTCGCGCGATCTCGTCGCACAGTGGGAGATCTGGAAAGACACGCCGCTGATCCCATCCGAGATCGAAGCGGTCGGCAAACTGTTCAAGGAACGCTGGCACGGCCAGAAGGATACGGTCGCGTTCATCGTCGGCGGACAACGCATAGAAGAGACGCGCGCCGCGCTCACGCTCGATCCGGCGAAACCGGTGTGGGTGCTTTTCACCTCCAATCTCGATGAAACCGTCGGCACAGGCCTCGCCGGGGGCGTGTTCGAACGGCATGAGGACTGGGTGAACGCCACCGTCGATTTCGTGCGCCGGCACCCCGAAATCCAACTGGTGATCCGTTCGCACCCCAACAGCGGAAGCCAGCGCTCGTTTTCCAAGAACGCGCAGGAACTGGCCTTCTACGAAAAACTCGCCGATGAACTGCCCGAAAATGTGCGCCTTGTCCGCAGCGGCGAAACGCTCAACAGCTACAATCTGGCGGCGCTCGCCGATCTGGGGCTGACCTGGCACAGCACCATCGGTATCGAGATGGGGGCTCTCGGCAAACAGGTGATCCGGTGCGGATCCTTGGAAGTGAGCGCCCAGCCGAGCCTGCCCACTCCCGCGAACCCCGCCGACTACGTGCGTATGTTGAGCGAGGCGCTGGAGAACAAGGCCGCCGATCCCCTGGTCTTCGCGCGCACGGCCTGGCGTTACGCGGCCGTGGCCTTCTTCCGCTACGCCTTCCCCTTCCCGCTCGTCAAACAAAGCGATTGGCATATCGGCGAGATGAGTTTCACGGATTACGGCGCCCTCGCGCCCGGCAAGGACATGATGCTGGACCGGATTTGCGCGCATATCATGGACGGCGCGCCCATTCATCCGGCGCCCCCGGAGCGCGGCGCGGATGTCGCCGCGGCGGAAGAGCAAGCCATCCGGAACTGGATCGCGGCGGCCGACCCCGGCGCGGCGCCCGTCCTGGCCTCGGCCTCATAAAGACCTTGCGGGTCTTCATGGTGTCGTGATGACTATGGGCCCATCGATCCTGGGGGATACACGAACAATGAAGACCGTCCTCACTGTTGGCCTTGTCGTCGCCGCGCTGGCATCGAGCGCGGGCGCGGCGCAGTTCTCGGCGCCCGCCGATGCGCCGAGCGTCGAGTTGGACGCGCCCTACGTTCCCACGGCCGAACCGATCGTGAAGTCCATGCTCACCATGGGCGGCGTCGGCCCCAATGACATTGTTTACGACCTGGGATCGGGTGACGGCCGCTTGCCCATCGCCGCCGTGAAGGAGTTCGGCGCCAAAAAAGGCGTCGGCATCGATCTCGATCCGGTGCGCGTTACCGAAGCAAAAGCAAACGCCAGGAAGGCCGGCGTGGAAGACCGCGTCACCTTCCACCAGGGCGACATGTTCGAATTCGATTTCTCGGAAGCGACATTGCTTCCGCTCTATCTCCTGCCGGAAATGATGCTGAAGCTGCGGCCCAAGATGCTGGACATGAAACCGGGCACCCGGATCGTCGCGCACGATTACGCCCTCGGGGACTGGAAAGCCGACAAGTTCGAGAGCCACGGCAGCAGCACGCTCTACTTCTGGGTCGTTCCGGCCAAAGTGAACGGCACCTGGAAGTGGCGCATGAACGGCAAGGACTACAGCGCCGACATCGCGCAGACCTACCAACAGGTCGCGGGCTCCGTGCAGGCCGATGCCGTGAAGGCCTCCATGGACATCCCCGTCCTCGTCGGTGATTCCCTCACGTTCGAAGCCCGCCTCCCCGGACCGAGCGGGACCCAGCCGCTGGCCTTCGAGGGCAAGGTGAACGGGGACTCGATTGAGGCCACCGTCGTTTTGGCGGGCCGGACCGCGAAGGTCGTCGCCAAGCGCACCGCGAAATAGCGTCGCCGGCAACCGGCGCGCGGCGCTAAACGCTTTCCTCGCGAAATCGCAAGTCGTGGCCGGCCGCGCCGGACACGCGGAAGTGCGTGCCGGGAAAATGTTCCTTCAAATTCGCCGGATTTCAGCTAACGTTTTGCCGGTATGGGCTGGGGTGCTTCCTTGCGTGCTGTGGGGCGTGCTGTGGGGCGTGCTGTGGGGCGTGCTGTGGGCGCGATGGTGTGCGTTGTGCTGTCGCTTGCGGCCGCGCCGCCCGGCGCACGCGCATCGATCCTGGGCGAAGACAACCGCCAGACGGATACGGGGCAACTCCCCTGGACCAACGCGGTCGGTTACATCATGCGCGCCGACGCCAGGAACGGCGTTCTCTCGGGCATCGGCACCGCGTTCCTGGTGGGCCCGCGCGTCATCCTCACCAACTGGCATAACGTCTTTGGCGAGGACGGAAAATTCCAGGCCGGCGATTGGGTCTACGTCCCCGAAGGCGCCGCCAATGGACGTAAAGTCCGCATCCTGCATCAATTCCAGTTCACGGCGGTGTCCGAGACCGATTTGCCGCTGCGCGCGCGCACGCGCCGGAAGGATGTCATCGCCCTCGTTCTCGAAGAGCCGGTTGAATACGCGCCGCTGACTCTCGCGCCGCCGGGTCCGATGGACCGCAATGCCGCCGAGATCGGACCCGCGCGCTACACCATGGCCGGGGTCTCCCTCACCTTCGATTATGACGGCGCGACGCCGCGCACGGTGCAAAGCGGATGTTCGTTCGCCTCGCTTCTGCGCAACGCCCAGTTCCCGCGGGCGCCCGGCCTGGTCGGACATACCTGCGACGTGTGGCCCGGCAATTCCGGCGCGCCGCTGGTGGACTCGACCGGGGGCCGCTGGGTCGTGCGCGCGATCAACGTCGCGCAGGTGTACCCCGAACTGACACGCGAAGCCTACGAACGGCGCAAGCATGCGGGAGAATCCATCCCGCTCGATCTCGTCAACCACATCAACATCGCCATCCCGGTGACGAACCAGATGGCCGACATGGTGCGCCGCGCCAACGCCTTTGCCGCGGAACTGACCGGGGGCGGCACGCAAACCGCCGCGGCGCAGTAATCGATTAAGGAACGAGCGGCAGATCCACGACCGAATACCAGCCGTTCCGGTTGACCTTGGTCCCAAGCGGATCGGACAGCGTTTTGACTTTTGCGAGGATCGCGTCCGCCTTATCGCCCGTCACAAAATGCGGGATGCCGTCGGGGGTGAGTTCGACGGGCAGCAGCTCCATGCGCCGGAACTCGCCCTTGGGCGAGAGCACCATGCGCACGATCATGCTTTCGAACAGCTTCGGATCGCTCGACAGGCGCTGCACGATTTTGAGCGTATCGGGAAAGAAGGTGTAAGCCTCGGGTTTGAATTGGCAGGCGAAGTTGCCGATGCTGTAGAGGATGGGCTTCGACTTATAGAACTCGATCCCGTTGATGACGTGCGGCCCGTGACCGAGAATGATATCGGCGCCGGCATCGACGGCGGCGCGCGCGACCACCTGTTTGCCGTCCGGGTCGACGACGTCAAGCCCGCCCCAGTGAATGTGCAGGCTCACGGCGACGAGGTCGGCCTGTTTGCGGGCCGCCCGGATCGCCTCTTCCATCGCCTTGAGATCGGACTCCCACGGCGCGATCACCGTCGTGCCGTCGGGTTTGCGCACGCTGGTGCCGCGCACCCAGGCCACGCCCGGTGAATTCTCGCCCGCGCCGGTTCCAATGGTCAGGGTCGGCGAGACCATCACCGACACCAGCGCCATCTTGAGCCCCTTGCGCTCGACCACGGTGGGGCGAAACGCTTCCGCGAGGTTCACGCCCGCGCCGGAGTGCTTGATCCCGGCGTCGTCGAGAGTCCGCCGCGTGGTCTCAAGACCGCTCGAGCCGAAGTCCATCATGTGGTTGTTCGCCAGCGACACGACGTCGGTCCCGGCCCACACGAACTCCTTCACGATCGAAGGATCGGACTTCGCGATCTCCTTGATGGTCGGATAGCCGCTGTTCGCGGTCACCATCTCGAAATTGATAAAAGAAATATCGCCCGCGCGCATGACTTCGAACAGCGCCTGAAGCCGGGCGTCCTTGCTGTCGGAGAATTTATCCAGCCAGATCGCATCGCCCGCGACGGTCAGCACGATTTCGTCCGCGGCAGGCTGGCCCAGTTCCGCGACCTTGCCGCGCCACTCCTTGTTCAAGGGGCTGCGTTCCGCCGCGCCCACAATACTCGCCGACAAAACCGCGGCGGCGCAAATCATCCATGACCACTTCATGCGAAACTCCCCCTCCCCAGAAATAAAACGAGGCGGGTTCCAGAATGGAGCCCGCCTCGTTTTTTTGCATCACCTAAAATCATTTCTTCAGGCCCTGGACGATTTCCAAGGACTTCTCGGCGTGTTCGTGCGGGGCGACCTTGTCGTCGTTGGAGGACAGAGTCGCGATGACCTTGCGGTCCGGCGTGATCACGAAGGTCGTGCGCTCGGTCAGCGAATGGGTGACGTCCGCGCCGCGCGTATCGGTCACTTTGCGGTCCAGCGTCATCGTGCTCAGCTTGTAGGACGCGGTGATCTTGCCGCCCGCATCGGCGGCGACCGGGAACTTGCCCGCGCAATATTCCGGATCGGCGGAATAGTCGTTCAGCTTTTTGATGTTGTCCTGCGAAACGCCGATGATGGTCGTGCCCGCGGCGGCGAACTTGTCGGCGTTGTCGGCGAAGGTCTTGGCTTCGATGTTGCAGCCGCGCGTGTATGCGGCCGGGTAGAAGTACAGCACGACCGGACCCTTTTTCAGGGCGGCGTCGAGCGAGAACGTGAATTCCTTGCCGGCCAGCGAGGCCTGCGCCGTGAAGCCGGGGGCAGACTCACCCTTCGTGAGCGCGGCATAGGCCGGCATCATCACCGCGCCGGACATCAGCGCGCCGATCAGAAAACGTTTCATGGGATCCTCCTCCACACACGCCCTGCGCCCAATGCTGCCAAGGCGGGCGGATTAGAGCACTGGCGGGTGGGCGGAGCAACCGGTGACCGGGCCTGGGCTCCGCCGCTTATCTTGTCTTGCCGGGCGTCTTTCTCAACGCGCCATGCGTAGGGGGCGCGCGGGCCGGCGGCGACGTGAAGACCGAGGCGGCGCGGCGGCCATAATTAAGTATACTGTCCCCGTAACTAGTTTCGGGGACAGTATACTTAATTGAGGGGTGCGCGGGAGCGCTTCGGCTGTCCTGCCCGCTCAAATAAAGAGCAGTTCGGGGCTTGCCGACCCGATCGCATATTTTTTGTGCGGCCGGGCTTCGGAGCCAATCATTCAAGGATAAGTATCCCGATTCCCGTTTGACTCGGAGGCCGAGCAATGCGTAATCCCCGGCCGAAACCGCAACACTTTAGTTGCGGTGCGCCGGATTCTCGGGGGATTTAAAATTGTCCGTTGTCGATGAGAAGCTACAGCCTTTGCTCAATGAAGTGCTGCGCCGCAATGCTGGAGAAGACGAGTTTCACCAAGCGGTCCGAGAAGTGCTGGAGAGTCTCGGGCGCGTCGTCGCCAAGAAGCCGGATTACGCCAGCGACGCGCTCATCGAGAGAATCTGCGAGCCCGAACGGCAAATCATTTTTCGCGTTCCCTGGGTGGATGACCGGGGCCATGTGCAGATCAACCGCGGATTTCGCGTCCAGTTCAATTCGTCGTTAGGGCCCTACAAAGGCGGGATCCGTTTCCATCCCTCCGTGAACCTCGGCATCATCAAGTTTCTGGGCTTCGAACAAACGTTTAAAAACGCCCTCACCGGCCTGCCGATCGGCGGCGGAAAGGGCGGCTCCGACTTCAATCCGCGCGGCCGGTCGGACGGCGAGATCATGAGATTTTGCCAATCCTTCATGACGGAGCTGTATCGTCATATCGGCGAATATACCGACGTGCCGGCGGGGGATATCGGCGTCGGCGGCCGTGAGATCGGTTTCATGTTCGGTCAGTACAAACGCCTCACCAATCGTTACGAGGCGGGAGTCCTCACCGGAAAAGGTCTCGTGTATGGAGGCTCGCGCGCCCGTAAAGAAGCAACCGGCTACGGCGCCGTCTATTTTGTCGAGCGCATGCTGGCCACCAAAAAAATGAGCGTCGGCGGGCTGCGCGCGGTCGTTTCCGGCTCGGGCAATGTCGCGATCTATACCATGGAGAAGCTGCTCCAAATGGGAGCGGTGATCGTGGCCTGTTCCGATTCGAACGGTTATGTCGTCGACGAAAAGGGCATCGATCTCGACCTCATAAAAGAAATCAAGGAGGTCCGCAGAGAGCGCGTCTCCGAATACGCCAGGTTAAAAGGCCAAGGCGCCCACTATATCGAAGGGGGATCGGTGTGGAGCGTTCCCTGCGATATCGCCATGCCGTCGGCGACGCAAAACGAGCTCACCGGCAAAGACGCCCGCGTGCTCATCAAAAACGGCCTGAAGGCCGTTGGCGAAGGCGCGAACATGCCGTCCACCCCGGAAGCCATCCGGCTCTTGCAAGAAGCGGGCGTTCTGTTCGCGCCCGGAAAGGCGGCGAACGCGGGCGGGGTCGCCACGTCGGCCTTGGAGATGCAGCAGAACGCATCCCGCGACAGCTGGTCGTTCGAGCAAACCGAAGCGCGTTTGGCGGACATCATGCACAATATTCACGATTGCTGCGCGGCCACCGCCGAAGAGTACGGCGCACCGGGCGACTACGTGCTTGGCGCAAACATCGCCGGTTTCGTCAGGGTTGCCGAGGCGATGCGTGCCCTGGGCGTGATCTGAGAACCGCGGAGAACCGGGCGGGCCGGCAACGGCTCGCCCGGTCTTTGCGGTAAAACGCATCCGAAAGATCACCTTCCGTCGTCCCTGGATCCTCGCGCGCTTACGCACGCAAGGATGACAAAACAGAACTCTCAATACCCCAGCGCGCAGCCGTCTTTGCGGGGGTCGGAGCCGCCGACCCAGCTGTTGCCGGTGAAATCGCGCATCACGCCCTGCCCGCCGCCGATGGGTTCCGGCGCGGCCACGACCTCGTGGCCCATGGCGGCGAGTTCCGCTTTCACGGCGTCGGGCACGCCCTGCTCCAGCGCGAATTCGCCGTTGAACAGGAAGCCGCGCGGACAGTCGATGGCGTCCTGGATGTCCATGTTCCAGTCGACAAGGTTGGTGAGCACATGCGCATGGCCCACCGCCTGGTAGTCGCCGCCCATGACGCCGAAGGCAAGCCACGGCCGGCCGTCCTTGCGCGCCATCGCGGGGATGATGGTGTGGAACGGGCGCTTGCCGCCAGCCGGCGCGTTCGGATGATTGGCGTCCAGCACAAAACCGTGGCCGCGATTGTGAAAGAGCACCCCGCTGCGCGCCGATGCGATGCCCGACCCGAAGCCGTGATAGATCGAGTTGATGAACGAGACCATCAGGCCGTCGGCGTCGGCGACGGCAAGGTAGGTCGTGTCGCCCGTGCGCGTCTGCGGCGGCGCGGCGCCGGCGCGCTTCATATCAATTTGCGCAGCGAGTTTCTTGCCGAAGGCCTTGTCGGTGAAGGAAGCGACATCGACCTTTTCGCGCTCCGGATCGGCGATGACGCGATCGCGTTCCCGATAGGCCAGGCGCGTCGCTTCGGCTTCCACATGGAAACGCGCGGCGCCGAGCGCCGGCAGCTCGCCCAGCGGAAAGTTCTCGAGGATATTCAGCATGAGCAGCGCCGTGACGCCTTGCCCATTCGGGGGAATCTCGAAAACCTCGACGCCGCGATAATCGCCGCGGACCGGCGTGACCCAATTGCCGCGGTGCGCGGCGAAATCTCCGCGCATATGGGTGCCGCCCAGCGCCCGCAGGCTTTCGATCATATCCTCGGCGGCCCCGCCTTCGTAGAACCCCGCGCGGCCGTCGCGCGCGACATCCTGCAACACGCGGCCCAGACCAGGGTTACGGAAGATTTCACCGGCCCGCGGCGGACGCGCATGCGGGAGGAACAGCGCGGACGCATTGTTGTTCTTGGCGAGCTTCGGTTGGCCGATGACCCATTCGTAGGCCACGCGCTGCGTCACCGCGAAGCCTTCCATGGCATAGGCGATGGCCGGCGCGAGCACGGTGGCGCGGTCGAGTTTGCCGTGACGTTCGAGCAGCGAGAGCCAGCAGTCGACCGCGCCCGGCACCGTCACGGCATGAGGCGAGTCAACGGGGATCCGCTTGAGGCCCGAACCCTCAAACAATTTCAGCGACAGTCCCGCCGGCGCGCGGCCCGAGCCGTTGTAGCCCTCGACCGCGTCCCCGCGCGCGACAAGACAGAAGGCGTCGCCGCCCACGCCTGTGGCCATCGGTTCGACCACGGCCAACACGGCCGCGGCCGCGACAGCGGCGTCCGCGGCGCTGCCGCCCCGGCGCAGCATGTCGATGGCCGTGAGTGAGGCCAGCGGATGCTCCGTCGCCGCCATGCCGTGACGGGCGCGCGACGGGGAACGTCCGGGGAAATGGAAGTTGCGCAAGGGCCTGCCTCCTCTAAAGCGAAATCCGATCAGCCCGGATAGGCCGCGCGTCTACTTTCCGTCCCTGGATTTCTGCGGCGCGGTGTCCGGCCCCGCGCGCATGACTTCCGGCTTCTCGAAGGCAAGCAGCGGCAAGAGCCGCGCCCACAGCTTTTCGCAGGCCATGAAGACAAGGCCGACGAAAAAGAGCACCGGCATGCCGATGATGCCGAACAGCCAATCGCGCAAGGGGTGGCGGCGGCGATGCATGGCCGCCAGCATCGATTGGGTCAGGATCGCCCCGAAAACCAGGTACGCGGCGGCGAGGCCATAAAGCACATAGTTCACCATCACCGAGGTCTTATCACGATTTTTACGCGAACCCTATCGAACACCGCACATCGTCGCGGCTCGCTCAAATCAAACCGAGCATGAAGGCCGCGAGGCCGAGGACGATGTGGATCAGCGTCGGCCCCGCGATGTTGCGGTAGATCATATAATAACTGCCCAGCAGCAGGCTGAAGACTCCCGTGACGGCCACCGTCGTCAGCCCGAAGTGAATGTGCATCAGCGCGAACATGGTGCTGACCGCGACGTTCGAGATCTGGCGCTGGCCCCAGGTCCGGCTGTCGAAAATGCGCAGCATCATGCCAAGCATCACCCCGCGCCCGATGATCTCCTGAAAAAAGCTATGGACCGTATAAGCCGGTCCATATGCGATCACGTATTTCAAACTGATTTTTTCCGCGACCGGATAACCGACCGCGAGCAAGACAATGACGGCGAGCGCGATGACGCCCAGCGTGATCGCCGAACTGCAGGCCAGATCGCGGCCCAAGTTCCGGGTCGTAATCCCGAAGGCTCTTAAGGGGAGTTTCTCGCGCCAGGCCAGGATGAAACTCGGCAGCACCAGCGTGATCAGCATCGACCAGGCGAAGGCGGGTGAATAGACATCGATGCCCGGCGTGCGCGCCAGGAAATAATTCACGAGCAGCGCGATACTCATGAGCGTGAGCACGAGGATGAACACGCGCGTCGATGATGTCCGCAGGGCCAGAAGCTCCAGGGTCTCCTCGAGTTGCCTGGCGTAATTCATGTTGACCGCCGAGAGGCGCTGCTGGTTCACGCGGATGATATTGCGCATGAGGACATTGCCGATCGCGTGTCCGCCGGACAAAACCTCGAGACGACCAAGCAGCAGAGTCTGGATACGTGTCGGCGTTTCCGCCGCGCGTACGGTGGAGATCGCAAGTCCTCCGGTAAGGGCCGAAAGCTCGCCGTAAGCCTGTCCCGGACCGAGCACCGCCACCGGCACGGGCCGGCCGCCTTGCGCACTCACCGCGAGAACCTCAGCCGCCCCCGCTTCAACGAATTGCACGCCCGCGCTGACCGTGCCGGCCGCGAGAATGACATCGCCGGCGGCGTAATCGCGCTCCAGGCACGCGGCGCGCAACATGTCGATCTGCGCCGCGTCGAGCCCCTTGAGCAGCGGGCTCGACGCAAAATTTGGCGGGCGGGTATGAAGGTCTGTCGAATTCGGCGTCATCGGCGGTTCATTTTGTCTCGTCGGCATCGGTGTGCGTGAGCATGAGCCATCCAAGGCATCAGTCCAACCCCTCAGCGAAGCGCCGCAACTCCGCATTTTGTTCGTATTCAGCGAGGATCCGTCTATAACGCTCGAGACTCAGCCCCTCAAGGCCAACCGCAATCTCGGAAGGAGCGGAATCGTTCCAATCGCCGCTGCGCGATCCGATAAGTACGGCCTGCCCCGTGTTCGCGCATATCGGCATCGCCGCCAGGACGATTGAAAAAACCGCGCTTATCGCGACAATCGATAACGGCGGCGAAACGCGGTACCTATTCTCAATGACGACCTTCCTCCATTTGGCCTCCATTTGGCCTCCATTTGGCATATCCGGCGGGAATAACTGCGCCTTAGCAGCGGGCGGCGTTAGACGTGACCGGACGCCGACGCCGACGCGTTGACGGGACCCGGCCGTGCGGGCAACTGCAATGTTTCTTCTACCAACCAGTCCATGACCGCCCCCATCGCCGCCCGGTGCGTTGCGCGCTTTAAGGTGCGCGCGTCATTGAAAATCTGGATCTGTCGATCCGCACTCGACCCTTTCCGAATGATATCGCTGATGCCGCAAATCTCGCGCTCGCATTCGAGCGCGCGTGCGTCTTCGGCGACATCAATCAGCAGCGAACTCACCAGCGTTGCAACCGGTTCAAGGAGGCGCGTCTTGAGATTGATTAATTTTCCAGCCACTCCAAACCGCTGCGCTCGCCACTTATTCTCCTCGATGAGGCCGCGCGCCGCATTGTCCAAGCCGGCATTTACGTCGGGATGGCGCACCAGATATCGCACCAAGCACCTATAAAGCGCGGCGATCGAGAGCGTATGTTCGAGATTGGTGCAGCTATCGGCTATTCGCAACTCGATCGTGGGAAAGCGGTGGGAGGGCCTGATTGACCACCAAAATTGCGACGGGCCACGAATGGCACCCGACGTCGTTAAAGCATCCACATACGAATGGTACTCGGCATCGTCCCGGAAAAGCGGCGGAATTCCCGTTCTTGGAAGTTCGTCGTAGGCGGCGAGACGATACCCCTTCATGCCGGTGTTATGGGATTGCCAGAACGGAGACGACGTACTTAGGGCAAGCAGAAGCGGCAGATAGGGCAACATGCGATTCATCACACCGATACGGCTGATCTGCCCAGGCATTTGAACATGAACGTGAAGTCCGCACAGCATGTTGCGGCGCCCCACGATTTGAAGATCCTCGTTAATTTCCCGGTAACGCTGACGATTGGTTATTACCTGCTCTTTCCACGCCGCGGAGGGATGCGTCCCGCAAGCCGCAATACTCAGGCCGTAGGATTTTGCGATCTCCGAGATCGTATGGCGTGCATGAGCCAACTCACGGCGGCCTTCATCCATGGTCGTCAGAACCTGGGTCGCGACTTCAATCTGAGATTGGAGCATCTCGGCGGTAACCGTCGGACCAAGCTCGCGCTTGCTATCCTTGAGGATTTTTCCGCGCGAACGATCGCCCAAGCGATGGGTGTCTTTACACGCAATGAAATACTCCTCCTCAATCCCGAGGGCATAGTCCGGGTGGATTCGCTTTCTGGACGTTGAATTTGTCACGACCACACTCCTTGTTGGAAGTTGGAGATGGATTCATTCATCAGAACGAACGCCGACGGCCGAACGAAGTAAACGACACTTGGCTCACGCGCTCCGATTTGCGCAAAGGACGAGCAGCGGCGCCCGCCCCTTGCTGCAAAATCGAAAGAAAAAAGCGACCGCGCCTCCATGACCTATTCCTTCCGAATACGAAATCCGTCGACGAAAACCTGGAGTTTTTCGTTGGGAACGCGGATGATCTCCTTGACGACCGCCAACGGGCAATCGTCGTTCAGCCGCGCGAGCCGGGCGACGACCGCGTCCACATCATGATCTTTTGGATCGTAGCGATACGCGGTCCGATCGGCGTCCGCGACGAGACCGCAGCGGACGAGATGAGCGAGTTCCTCTTGAACGAGAGGCACATTGCCTCGAATCCGAGCGCTTAGATCCAAAGCCGTCCACGCGCGAGGCCGGCTTGCGCGCAGCAGCAACAGGATCTCAAGTCCCCAAGTCGATTTTACGCAGGCTTGGATGAACTTGCGCACGGCCTCTGGAATAAGGACGGATTTGCTCATCTGCCCATCCCGCGACGCGACAGATCGACGACCCGCTCATCGAGTTGATGCTTTAGCCATTCCCGCATCTCTTCTACCGTAGGCACACGATAGCGGGCGGCCGATGCCGGGCCGTCCCCGATATGAATTGAGATGCCGCCGCGTGCGTTCACCTCGCGAAATCCGGCCTCATCCGTGACATCGTCGCCCGCGAAGATGGGCACTTTATTGCTGTAACGCGCATACTCCATGAACCGCGCTATAGCCCGGCCCTTGCCCGCGGCACAGGGCACGAGTTCGATCCCGTTTTTAATCGGCAGCATGCGGAGCGTATGCTCGAATTCGCCGACCGCTTCGAGGGCAAGAGTGCGAGCCATCGTGTCATCGATGGTCGTCGCGCCGTAGTGGAGAGCCACGCCTTGCGATTTGATCTCGACCAGGGCGTGCGGAATTTTCGCGGTTTTTTTTATCAGCCGCTCGGCCACGCGATTGATGATTTCCTGACTCGCGGGTGTGGCCGAGACCTTGCCATTCATCCGAAATTCGGCTCCGTGACATCCCGCAGCGTCACGGCCGCGCCATGACAGCAGATCGTCGATCGCCTTGAGATCTCGGCCGCTGACGAGTGCAAATGCCCCTCCAAACCGCTTTTGTAAGCGGTGAAGCAAACTCAGGAGATTCGCGGAGACAAAGACGTCGTTGGGAGGCGGAGCGAGATCGAGCAGTGTTCCGTCAATATCCAGGAAGAGCGCCCAACGCTTTCCGATGAATTCGTGAAGATTTGGAGGATTAGGCACGACGGCGCACCCCCGCAGCGGCTACCGCCATCGTCGATTCAGCCGGCAGGTCGGTTTGCGGGGGCGCCTTGTCCCGCGCAAAAATTCGGCGGCGGTATTCTGCGACGGGCGCCCGCGCCTCCATCCCCTCCGCCGGCCAAGCAGCCGAAATCGGATGTGGACGAACAAGCCCGCGGTGACGGCCGACGGATATCGTGGAGTCCTCGCGATCGATATGGGACTCGATAAAGAGGCCGGCCGCTTCGATGAAGGTGTTGCAGTGAAGCCGCGTGTGGAATCCACCGATTGAGCTTCCACGCAGTCCGTTCAACACGGCCTCGCGCCAAGGACGGATTCCGGACACCTCGGCATTGCACCGAGGGATGAGCCAAAAGACGCCGCAAAAAGCGGAAATGCAAAACGGACGGTCATTCGCATTAAGACGCGCCTCCATTGCGTCGCGCCGGAATCCGCGGCGGCTGCGCGTCATCTGAGTCGAGGTTTTCGTGGGCGACAAGGGCGGAAAACTCGATGCGTTGGCGGGGCAGGCTTTCCGGATATTCCGCCTGAAGGAACGCGAGCATTTTCTCGCGGACGTCGCAGCGCAAAGACCATGCGTCGGAACTGTTTTTAGCGCTTACGACCATGCGCAATTCGACGCTCGATTCCTTAAAGTCCGTCACCTGAAGATCGACGGCGGCCTTATCCCAAAGCTCGGACTGCGCGACGATCTCTGCGAGTTTCGATCGCAATTGCGCGACCGGGACCAAGTAGTCGACTTGCAGGAAAACCGTGCCCAGAATCTGCGTGGTCTCGCGAGTCCAGTTCTGGAACGGCTTCTCCATGAAATAGGACAAGGGAACGATAAGCCGCCTCAAGTCCCACACCTTGATAACCACATAGGTGCTGGTTATCTCCTCGATCCATCCCCATTCACCTTCGACGACGACGGCGTCGTTGAGACGTATCGGCTGCGTGACGGCAAGTTGGATACCCGCTATCAAGTTGGACAGGACAGGCCGGGCCGCGAGGCCGACGATCAATCCCGCCGCACCGGCAGAGGCAAAGAGGCTGACGCCGAATTGCCGCACAGGCTCAAAAGCCATGAGGGCCGCGGCGATGGTAATAAGGCCGATCAAGAGATCGATGGCGCGACGCAGTACGCGAACCTGGGTGAAGTGCTTGCGCGCCTGAATGCTGTCGCCGGCTTCGGATTGAAACCGCTTCAGGTAGAAGGAACTGGCGACGTCGATCGCTATGACCGCCCCCCAACCGACCAGAAGTATGACGGCGACGCTAAGAAGTTTGGAGACGATTTCGCCGAACTGCGCGGGAAAGTACGGCAGCTGAGCGGCGAAATTGAAAGCGACCAGGATGAGCGCAAGACACGCCAAACGACGGATGCGCAAGAAAAGCGAGCGAACGAATGACGGCGTATCCTTTGTCGCGGCCAACAATGCTCGTGACAAAACCGTGTAAACAAGAAGCGCCGCGGCAGCCGCCAGCACGAAAATTCCCACACCGGCGAGCCAGTCCGGCACGAGATCAAGGTATTGCATCGCCTCTTTCATTTATTAACCCGCCATATTGGAGGTGTTTGCGGCACACAAACGAAGCGCGCCGGCGGATTCGAGACGCGCCTCAAGCGACTGAACCTCGCGCTGGCTGCTTTCGAGTTGTCTCGACAATTCATTCCGCAGCGCGCCAAGTTCATTTCGGCATACAGTGCCTTCATTGTTGATCGCCGTGTGCATCGTCCAGCAGTCCACCAAAGAACTGCGCAAGACGGCGGCGTACCAAGACACAATGATGAGAAGAACTAAGCTGATAAAAAAACCAATACCGGCGGAAATGCCTAAGAATTTGGCCATGCTTCCTCCTTGTGAATGAGTGCGAGTTCACCGCAAAAAAAGGCGGTAGCAGGAAGCAGCCTACGCAGCAGCGTCGCGAACGCCGGGAGATCCTAGCTTGGCGGCTTATACGTTTTTCGAAGCAGCACCCGGCGCCGACGCGGCGCTCCGAGCGATGAAATGCGCAATGAAATGCGCGGGGAAATGCGCAATGAAATGCGCGGGGTAGCGCGGGGTGAAGAGGCGCTTCCTTTTGGAAGCGAATACCGCAATGCGGAGTTGGAGCCTGGCGGCCCTATATATCTTGACAGATATCTTGACAGGGAGATGGCGCTTTTCGCGCAATTCTTCATCGTTTCACCTCCTTTGCTCTATTCGCGCCGCAGCCGCGCCAAGCGGCGCCGGTCCGGCTCGTCCATGCGCAGGCGCTCGCGGCGCCCAACTCTCTCACTACAATAATGCTTTGATCGTCAATGCAAAATACGTAGTCATTAAATATGAGTCAATCCTAAAACCCCATGTTTTCTTAGGTATTATCGACTTTTTTGAAAAACTCCTTTGATCTAACAATATATTTTCCATTTCCGAAGCATCTATTATGATTTTGAGCTTCATCTTGCTTGGGTCAAATCATGGACATCGGGAACGCCGCTCTTGTCGCGCTGAGAAGAATTATCCGCGCCACGGATTTCAGCGCGCGGCATTTGGCGCGCGAAACCGAGCTCACAACCTCTCAGCTTCTTGTGTTGCAGCTCCTGGATCCTTCGCAGGATCTCAAAATCGGCGATATCGCTAAACAAGTGAATTTGAACCAAGCGACCGTCACAACGATCGTCGATCGCCTCGAAGAACGCCACCTCGTAAAGCGCCACACGGGAAAGCAAGACCGTCGTCAAGTTTTCGTGCGCGTAACGCCCAAGGGGCGTGACGTGCTCGAGCAGGCCCCGAAGCTTCTTCAGGCCGTGTTCCTCGAGAACTTTTCCAAACTTCTCGACTGGGAACAGACCTATATCGTTTCCGCGCTGGAACGCGTCGCCTCCCTTTTGAACGCGACATTCCTCGATGCGTCCCCCGTGCTCGATATTGGCGCCGTCGACCGTAAGACCGAGAACATGACGGCTCGCCCCCCCGGCCTATGACGCGGCGATGCGTGCGGCCGGAACTGAAAGTCTACGGAAGAGGTTTCAGGGACGGCCCTGCGCCTCCCAAGCGAACCTAAGGAAAACCCGCTATATAGGCACCGTGTTTGCCGATATCTTTAATCGGCCGGGTCGGCGTCCATCTTCAAAGCGTCGAGTTCTTGCGCGCGCGTCTCAGCTTCCGACAAGCGTTCGCGCGCCAGCCGTCTGGCAGCCAGGATTCCGTCCAGCGCATCCAAAAGGGCCTGCTCGTCACCGTCGGGGCTCGCGCCTTGGTCCATGACGGCCCGTCTCCGCCTGCGCGCCCGATCGAGTTTTTTCCGCACGGCGCGCTCACGCTGTATCAATTTCGCGAGTTTCCGGGCCGCATCCGCAATCGCATCCGCGGCGGCAATGATTTCGTCCCCGGCCACCGCGTCCGGATTCATCGTGAGTTCGATATCATCCGCGGCGATGCCGAGAACGACGATCTTGAGTTCGTCGAGGACATCCTCCGGATCAAAACCCGCCACGGTAAACGGACCGGTCGCGGGCATCGTCAAAGGTAAGAACACCAACGATGTGTCCCGCGAGAAAGCGATGACCGTATCGTGAGAAAACTGGCCGACCGCTTCAATTTCGGCATCGATATTACTTGCCGTGAGGATCTCTCGTACCGCCTGGAAGCGGCCGCCGGTATCTTCTCCCGCAACCAGAACGCGGATTTCCGCGTCTTCCCATTCCTTGTCGCGAGTCATGAGGTGCGCCAACACAAGCGTCAGGGCGCTGGTCGCGGTTTTCGTCCACCAAATATCGATACGCCGGTCCTCTCGCGGCGTGGCCCGGAGGGACTCCCAATCGTCCGTTGAGGCATCCAGGACAAGGAGATTGTGGCCTAAGGCAAGAGCGGTTCGCAGGTTCTGTCCATATCGGCTTTCGCCGAATCCCGCATATTCACTTTCAATAGCCGCACTTAGGTTCACGATGATTGTATTGACGCCCATCGGCCCAACGTCGGCGGATTGCACAGAGATCGCGATTGCCTGGTCCAGAGACTCTGACGCGACGACCAAGGGAAACGCGTAGGACCCGAGTTTTTCAAGCTCGCTGGAAAGCTCGTCCAACGCTTTGTTGCGCGTGCTTAGAAGATCCGCCTGACCTAGCTCAATGACCCTGACGACGGTCACCAGGCCGGTCCCGCCTTCAATCCATTGGGCGAATCTAATAAGGCCTGGGCGCCGCTCGGTGCTGTCGCTGAAGACCATAGACTGCGGCCGCCAGTCTCTCGGATGCTGCGGAGCGCGCGCCGCAGCGATCATGTGGTCACGCGCCTGCTGCAAGTGGTGAGACCTCCGGCTGTCCGACCACCGTGTCGGAAGGCCGCGGGCTCGCACATAAAAGTAAATTCCGGTCACGCAGATCGCGGCGGCCGAGCCGGCGAAAGGATCTATGAGAAGCATCACCGCCAAGCAGGCGATCGCCCCGGCTTGGCTGATGCGTTCATGATAGAGCGTGAAGCGGGGACGGAACGACGGACTGCGCGCACGCGCTTCGTAATATGTCGCGTAGTTCAGTATGCCGTATGACAGGAGGAAAAACATACTGACGATGGATGCGATCGTGTTCAGATCGCCGAGGGAAACGATGGTTAGAGCAACCGCGCCAGTTAAGAAAACGGCGCGCCTCGGGTTCGCCGAAGGCCCGGCGCCTTTCGCGAAAGGCTGCAAGAGCGGAAATATCCTGTCTCTGGCCAGAGACTGGAGAATTCGCGGCGCGCCGAGAAACGACGCGAGAGCGGACGAGAGCGTCGCGGCGAAAACCCCGGCATCGATGAGCGCCGGCCATGCTGCGATATGTTTCATTGCGCCGATATCGTCGGCGAGCGCTTCGCGCGACGCCGCCCCTCCGAAGAGGCAGGCCGATGCAAGATAGATCACGAAAGAAAGCGCTACAGCGGTGAATGTCCCCAACGGAATACTGCGACCCGGGTTGCGCAAGTCGCCCGACATACTGACACCCTGCGTAAAACCCGTCACAGCAGGAAAGAAAACCGCGAATAGCGCCCAGAATGAAACCGCGTCGTTCCTGGGCGACAGGTTTCCCTCAAACGTCATGACCTCCCAATGGCCTATGCTCCCCGCAACAAAAGCGGCGAACGCAACGGCGATAAAGGCCATCACCACGTATTGGAAACGAGTCGCCCAATCGGCGCCCAGCCAAGCGAGGCCCATAAGGAGGAGAAGAACCGTCCCCGCGATCGTTCTTACTGCGAAGGGATGCTCAATTCCTGCGAGATGTACCGCCGCTTCGGCGAAACCCACGCAATAAAACCCAACCGAAATCGATTGCGCGGCAAAGAGTACGATCCCGATTGCCCCTCCATATCCCAAACCCAACGTACGAGAGATGAGATAGTAGTCGCCGCCGGCTTTGACTTTCAGGTGAGTTGCAATCGCGGCCAAGGAAAAACTTGTCAGCAGCGAAATGATGTTGGCGAGAACGATGATGCCTAAAGCCCAAAGAATTCCGCCGTTCCCGACCACAAAGGACAAGCGCAGAAAAAGCACCAGTCCCAGAATCGTCAGAATGCTGGGCGTAAATACGCCCGCGAAGGTGCCGAGGCCCGCCGCCTTCTTGCCGGCCACGTTAAATATTCTCCCGCGCGGCCAATTTGGTCTCAGGCTCGCCGGGCATTATGACGACGCGGTGTGGGTACGGGATATCGATCTTGTTGACTTTAAAGGCGTCCCATAAGGCCAAATAGACTTCTCCTTTTATGTTCGTGACTCCATTTTCCGGGTCGGAGATCCAAAAGCGCAGCACGAAATCCACCGAGCTATCCCCAAAAGCCGTCAGGTGGCACACCGGAGGCGGTTCCGGCGAGATGCGCTTCGCGCCTTGTGCCGCGGCAATCGCAAGCTTCCTTATGTGGTGCGGGTCCGAGGAATAGGAGACGCCGAATTTCACTTCCAGCCTGACACGCCGGTCGCTATGCGACCAATTCACGACTTGATTGAGGACAAAAGCATCGTTGGGGATCAGAATTTCCTTATTGTCGCGCGTCACAAGACCAACGTAGCGCGCGCCCATTTCACGAACCCAGCCGTAGCTCTCACCCACCTCAATGACGTCTCCAGGCTTGATGGACTTATCGAGAAGGAGAAATAGCCCGCTAATGAGGTTTGAGACTTGATGCTGAAGTCCGATACCGATCCCGACACCGAGCGCACCCGCGAATAGGGCGAGTGCGGCCAAGTTTATGCCAACGGTCGAAAGAGAGAGCACAATTGCGAATGCGATAAGCGCGAATTTTGCAAGCTTGGTGATGAGAACCTGCGTCCGCGGCGTGAGCGCCGATGACGCTTGCATTCTCTGGCTCAACAAAGAAGCCGCGAATAGAGCCCCCCATAACAACGTTGCCAGAAGGAGGAATCCCTTCGTTACGGTCAATAATGTGATCCGCGAACTCCCAACCGACATACCGACGCTGTCGAGCGCTAAGGTAATTGGATCAAGCAATCCGAGAATGTCGAGAGCCGCCAATCCCCAGATGAACCATCCAATAACCCGCGCCGTCCGCTGATCCGCCATGGCGACGGTCAAGAACCGGACGAGAATCCACGCTGTTGTCAGACTCATGGCGAGCCGTATGACGTCAACGCCCGCTTGCGCATATCGCATACGGAGGACCGCATGAATTGCGAAGAGAATGAGCAGGAGGAAAAGGGAGCCGATGAGGCCAGAGCCGTTGCGGACCATCTGGCGAAGGCGCGGACTGACTTGGAAATTATCGACGCAGGATTCTATTCTCGGGCGGACAAGGCGGCGTGCTATGAGGGCGGCCATCAGAGATACCATGACCAAGGCAAGTTGAGACGCCGCCCATGCCGTCAAAACATTTTCGGATATCCATTTTTCAACCAGGCTACCGAACCGCAGCGCTTTATCATTCGAAAAAAGTTCTTCCATCGTCACATCCTTGCCGTCGGACTATCAGCCGCCGCACCACAAAATTCGGATCGATGTCGGCCGCCCGGCTTTTTGCCTTTAGTCCGAGGACGTCTTTTGCCACACTCAAGGCGAGTAAAGCCTGCGTCACCATAGCAGCCTAAACGGGAGATTGGCTCTATGACTCTCGACCAGTTCATTCTTTTTGCGCTTCTAGGAACGATCCTTCTATTTCTCCTTTGGGGACGCATCCGATATGACTTGGTGGCCTTTTCCGGATTGCTGGCCGGCGTTGTTCTCGGGGTGATCCCGCAGGATCAGGCCTTCTCGGGATTTTCCAATCCCGCGGTTTTTATTGTTGCACTTGTCTTGATCGCTTCGAAGGCCTTCGAGAATAGCGGCGCGCTGGCACTGATCATGCCCTGGCTCGGGTCGGCAAATCGGTCGACCACGAAACATATAGCGCTGACGGGCGGCATTGCCGGGAGTCTATCCGCCGTTATCAATAACGTAGCGGCGCTCGCACTCTTCATGCCCCTGGACATCGCCGCGGCTCGGAAAGCAAACCGCCCACCCAGCACGACGCTGATGCCTCTGGCGTTCGCGACGATTTTGGGAGGCATGGTCACGCTGATTGGGACGCCTCCAAATATTATCGCCTCCGCAATCCGTGCCGAACGGCTTGGAGCGCCTTACGGCATGTTCTCATTTGCGCCGGTCGGACTTGCGGTTGCCACGGCCGGAATCTTGTTCATCGCACTGATAGGGTGGCGCCTTGTGCCGCGCCGCGAAGACAAGAGCGCCGCGCTACTACGAGAGGCTTCTTTCAAAGCAGAGGTTGTCGTACCGGAGGACTCTCAATTTGCCGGCCGCGCCGTCGCAGATCTCGATGACTGCGCCGAGAGCGCGGACGTAATCGTCCTTGGCGTCATTCGCGACCATGCGCGCAACTATGCGAAGGCCCGCGGGATGGAACTCCGCGCCCGAGATCACCTCATTGTCGAGGGCTCGGGCGACGCGATTGCCGCATTCATCAAAGCGGCGGGATTGAGCGAACCCGCCGGTCAAAACGAGGAGGATAAAGCCAGCGCGCGCGCCTCCCAGCCCATTCCCAACGAGGAAAAAGCGCCGCCCGCCGCCCAAAGGCCACAGATCGTGGAGGTGGCCGTCCCGTTTGATTCCCGACTCGTCGGGCGTTCAGCACGAGGATGCGATTTGCGTAGGCGGCATGGGCTCACGCTGATCGGGATGGCGCGCGGAGCGTCAATTTCCCACGCACAAGTGCGGGATCGGGAGATTGAAGCCGGGGACGTCCTCTTGTTGGCCGGCCCGAGCGGCACGATTTCGACATCGATAAACACGCTTGGACTTCTCCCGATCAGCCGCGTTGAGGTGGCCTCTCCCAAGCCACTTTATATAGCAATCACATTGGTCCTGTTCTTTGCGGCGCTTATCGTCGCGAGCACCGGCCTCCTTTCATTCGCCGTGGCTTTGGCGATCGCGGTTGCCGGATACGCCGCATTTGGCATCGTTCCCGCGCGCGAATTCTACTCACATATCGATTGGTCGGTCATCGTGATGCTGGCGTGCCTGCTTCCAATAGGCGCCGCTTTCGATGCAACGGGCGGCACCGCGCTTATCGCAAATTCGATTGCTCAGTTCAGCGCGGGTGGAAGCCCCGTCGTCGCCCTTGTCGTGGTCATGGTCATCACCATGACCTTGTCCGACGTGCTCAACAACGTCGCGACGATCGTTATCATGGGGCCCGTCGCGATCGAACTCGCAGGTACGGTCGGCGCGAATCCCGACGCATTTCTCATGGCAGCCGCCATTTCCGCATCGTGTGCATTTCTCACCCCGATCGGCCACAAGAACAATACATTGATCATGGGGCCTGGCGGGCTTCGGTTCGGTGATTACTGGCGGCTAGGCATATGTGTTGAACTGATCGTTCTGGCTGTCGGGATCCCGATGCTGTTGCTCATTTGGCCGCTCTGAGCGGAACGCGGGCCATGAACCGCTGGAAGCGGGCGCCTCGAGCGAGGCCGCTTCCTCCCGAATTGACCAGCCGTGCCGGTGTTCGGCGCATCAATTACATAAATAATTTATGTATTTTATATAACAATTTGCCGCAAAATGCAATCCATATGCATAAATAACCCCATTATTTGCTTATATTTTGAAATTCATGTCATCGGCTGCGAAAATTAATATATTATATTTCTAAATATATTTTGCGCGGTGCGATCAACGGACAACGCCGGCGATTCCGTCTGCGAAGATCACAGCGCCAAGCGGATACAGGGGCAAGCCATATGGACCGTCGTCGTCGTGTAGAGGATTTCCGCGGTGCAAATTCCGAATTCGATGCACTGCCGTGGCCGCGGGAAACCACAGCCCGGCGCGAATTCGCGCTCCGGGCGGACGTTGAAAGAGGCGCGGCACAGCCCC
>JADZAK010000202.1 GCA_020852595.1 Rhodospirillaceae bacterium | reverse complement strand
TTTTTTGTCAAGGATTTAAGGCGTAACCATTAAAACGACCCCTCCCTGTCCCTCCCCTTTCAGGGGAGGGACCAAACGTTTCGGACAATTTATTCCTCCCCCTGCAAGGGGGAGGTCAGGAGGGGGTCGTTACCCTCGATTAGTTCGGCTGATCCGCGCTGCCGTCGGCCGGAGGCTTCCCGTTCGCCAGCGAGTTCCACAGCTCGATGTTCGGGTTGCGGATGACGCGTGTGCCTTTGCGCTGATCGGCGGCGATGGCTTTCACGTCGGGCGCGCCGGTGTCGTCGAGCACGAACTTGTCGAACATGGCGCTCATGGAGGTCAGCATCTTCTTCGTGCTGTCCGGGCGGAAGTGATACCAGCCGTGCGGCTCCTCGGCGTAGACGACCCAGTCATACCAGTTGCCGTGGATCTCCGCCTGGATGCCGTACTGTTCGATCTGCTGGAAGCGCGCGGCGGAATCGCCTTGCGCGTACAGGAACAGAAGCGGCGTCTTCACGCGGTCGGCATGATAGATGAGCGAACGGCCGTAGTAGTTGGCCGGGTTCTCCATCGGGGTCTTGCCGATGAGGAACTTGTTCCAGCCTTCCATGCTGGCGTAGGTGGACAGCGTCACGAGATCGGTGGCGCCGTACCACACCACGCCCGCCTTGAGGCGCGTCGGGTCCTTGGTGGCCGCGGCGGTGGTGAAGAAACCGCCGGTGGAGCCGCCGAACGCGCCGACGCGCTTCGGATCGACCCAGCCCTGGCCCGCGAGCATGTCCATGCCGATGAAGGCGTCATGGATGTCGTCCTCGCCGCCGCGCGTGAACACGGCCTGACGGTAGTCCTTGCCCCGGCCGGTCGAGCCGCGGAAGTTCGGCGCGAACACCAGATAACCCCGACTCACGAAATACTGAATGTACGGATGCCACTGCTGCGGATGCTGGCCGTTGGAATTGGCGCGGAAGAAGAACAGCGCCGGCAGCTTGTCGCCCGCCTTCGTGCCCTTCGGCTTATAGACGAGCCCGGCGACTTTGCGTCCATCGAAGCTGGTGTATTCCATGAACTCGGGCCACACGAACAGGTTCGCGTCGCGGAGGGCCGGGTCCTGGTGATTGGTGATCTGGCGTTCAGAACCGCCGGCGGCCTTCATCGCCCACACATCGCCGGTCATGCTCGGGTCCGAGTGATAGAAGAAGATCTCGTCGCCCTTGGCGCTCCACATGTGCGTGCCGCGCGTCTGGCCCGTGGCGGACGAGCCGCCGTTGACGCCGCCGCGCGTGGTGAGCTGCTGCGCTTTGCCGCCGGACGCGGGCATGCGGAAGATATGGTACTGGTAGTTCAGGTTCTTCGTGAAGCTGATGAACTTTCCATCGGGCGACCAGCGCGGCTCGCTGGCTTCGATGTTCTCGGTCAGCAGCATCTTCGCCTGGCCCGTCGCCGCATCGATCACGCCGACATTGTTGAAGCCGTTGCGGTCCGAGACGAAGGCGATGGATTTTGAATCCGGCGACCAGGCCGGCGCGGAATCGAGCGCATTGAAGGTATTGGGCGTCATCAGCTTCGGTTCGCCGCCCGAAACCGGCAACGTGTAGATGTCGTTGTTGCTCTGATCGTCGTCGCCCGGCTTCTGGTTGCGCGTGAAGACGAAGGTCTTGCCGTCCGGCGACAGGCCGGCGTTGCCCCCGCCGGGGCCCACGCGCGTGATCTTCCTGGTCGCGAGGTCGTAGGCCGCGATGGAGGAATCCCAGAACATATCGGTGACGAAGTAGAGCGTCTTGCCGTCCGGCGACCACATCGGGTTCGCGTCATTGAGCGGACTGTCGGTCACGCGGGTCGCCTGACCGCCCGCCGACGGGATGATGTAGATGTCGCGCACGTTCACGCCGCGATAGTCGGCCTCGAAGGCGATCCATTTGCCGTCCGGACTGAACTCGGGATTCATCTCGCGCCCGGGCATCTTGGTCAGCTGTTTCGGCGCGCCGCCGTTGGTGGGCGAGGTCCAGATGTCGTAGGTACCGGCTTCGGCGGACTTGTAGGCAACAAGGCTCGCATCCGGCGACACGTCGAACTCTTCGATCCAGACAGTTTTGGCCAGCGCATCGATCGGCAAGCCCGGCCGCGCTTTCGATTGCGCGAGCGCGCCGGTGCTGCACAGCGCGGAAATCAGACTTGTCGCGATAAGGAACTTGGAGGCCATCGTACTCTCCCCAGGATGCGTTGACCGATCGTTCGGGCCGTAGCGTGCACCTCCCCACAAGCCAGGGGAAGAGGGATTTCGACCAAGATAAGCCCTTGAAAGTTTGAAAGTTCGGCGCGAGCCTCATCGCCGGTTCACCGACGTAGTGGGGGAGTTCTCATGGCTTTGCTGTCACCGCGCCGTTTCCTGTCGGTCCTCGTTCTGGCGGCCGTCACCTTGAGCGCCGCGCCGGCTTCAGCCACCTGGTCCATCGTCGCCGTCGATCGCGCGACAGGGCGCATCTCCATGGCGACGGCGAGCTGCGTGGACGTGAAAACGGATCATGAGTACCGCGACGTCACCTCGGTGATCATTCCCGGCATTGGGATTGCCGCCTGTCAGGCCGGCGCCGACCGTACGCTCAAGAACCAGAAATACATCTTCGAGGAGATGAAAAAGGGCACCGACCCTCACGCCATCCTCGAACAGATCGCACGCGACGATCCGGACTTCCAGCAGCGCCAGTTCGGCCTTATCGACATGAAAGGCCGCATGGCCTCGCATACGGGGCTCAACAACGGTTATGTCGCGCAGGCGATCCAAGGCCAGGTGCCGGGCACGGAGATCTTCTATTCGGTGCAGGCGAACACCATGCGCCCCGGAAAAGTGGTGCCGAACGCGGTCGCGGCTTTCATAAGAACAGAAGGCGCGCTGACCGACCGCGTCATGGCGGCGATGGATGCCGCCGATGGGTCCGGCGGCGATGTGCGCTGCAGCTGCCCGCCTTATCCCACCGACGGCAGCAAACCGGCCATCGCCTGCAGCAACCGTGTCGCGCACGCCGCCTGGATCGTCATGGCCGATCCAAAAGACAAGAACGGCGATTCCGTGAGCAACGGCGACTATTCGCTGTTCCTGACCGTGCTGCAGCCGGGGCCCGACCGGGGACCGAACCAGATCAAGCCCGGCGAAGACCTGAACGCCGAGACGACCTTGCGCATGCGCTACGACGCGTGGCGCAAGCTGCAACCGGCCTCCTACAAGTAGGTCCGCCATGTTGTTCAGAACCCTCGTCCTCGCTCTTCTCATCGCAACGCCGGCCTCGGCCCAGCAGCGCCGGCCGGCGCCCGCGCAACCGATGACCCTCGCCACCAGCGCGTGGAAAGACGGCGGCATGATCCCGCCAAAACATGCGCAGCCCGGCGACGACGTTTCACCGCCGCTCACATGGGACCGCGTGCCCGACGGCACGGAAAGCTTCGTGCTGATCATGCGCGATCTCGACGCCGTCACGATCAACGGCGCCGACATCCACCTTTACTGGATGCTCTGGAATATCCCGAAGGACGCGCGTTCGCTGGGCGAGAAAGTGCCCGAACGCGAGGAGCTTGCCGACGGAACACGCCAGATCAGCTCCTCGGGTCCTTGGTACCGCGGCCCCGCCGCGCCGCCGCTGGGTCCCGTTCATCACTATGCATTCGAGCTTTACGCCTTGAATGCGAAGCTGGAAATCGCCCCGGTGGGACAATCCCCCGCCGCAACCGAAGCGGCCGTACGCGCCGCGATGGAAGGGAAGATCCTGGGCAAAGGAACGCTGATCGGTCTCTTTAAGCGCAACTGAGCGTTCGGCCTACACGCGAATCGCGAAGAAGCCATTCGCGTAAACATCATAACGCCGCGTATGTTCAAAGCGCGCATAAGACTCTACGCTGTCCACGCCTATTCACTCGCCTATTTACTCGCATTGAAGGAACGTTCGCATGGCTAAGGTCCTCGTCCTCTATTACTCCTCCTATGGTCACATCGAGACCATGGCCGAAGCGGTCGCCGAAGGCGCGCGCGCGGCGGGCGCGAAGGTGGACGTCAAGCGCGTTCCGGAAACCGCGCCCGAAGCCGTGGCGAAGGCCGCGCACTTCAAGCTCGACCAGAAGGCGCCCGTCGCCAGCGTCGCGGAACTCGAGAACTATGACGCCATCATCGTCGGCGTCGGCACGCGCTACGGCCGCATGGCCTCGCAGATGGCCGCCTTCCTCGATCAGACCGGCAGCCTGTGGGCGAAGGGCGCCTTCGTCGGCAAGGTCGGCGCGGCCTTCACCTCGACCGCCACGCAGCACGGCGGCAACGAGATGACGCTGTTTTCGATCATCACCAACCTTCTGCACTACGGCATGGTCATCGTCGGCCTGCCGTACAGCTTCAAGGGCCAAATGAAAGTCGACGAGATCGTCGGCGGCGCGCCGTACGGCGCCACGACCATTGCCGGCGGTGACGGCACGCGCAAACCGTCGGAGATCGAACTTGCCGGCGCCCGCTATCAGGGCGAACAGGTCGCCAAGACCGCGATCAAATTGCACGGATAAGATTAGGGCTTCAAAGCCTCCAGGAGCAGGCGCGACACCTGCTCCTGGAGCGGGCCGGCATCGGTGAAATATCCCTTCGCGTCGGTCCCCGCATTCTGACGGTTCGTCAGCAATACAAACGCCAGCTTCATCTCCGGCACACCGAGCACATAGGTCCCGGTGAAACCCGTATGCGCAAAGGCGCCCGGCGGCAGGCCCTCGGGCTGACGCCAACCGAGGTGCGCGTCCGGTTTCAGAAAAAGATCCACGATCTCGGCGCCGATCACTTGCTTCCCGGCGACGGCGCCGCGATTCAGCATGAGATCGAGCAGAACCTTAAGATCGGCCGCCGTCGAGAACAGCCCCGCGTGCCCCGCAACGCCACCGGCGCCGTACCAGGCGTTGCCGTCGTTGACCTCGCCATCGAGAACATAGCGGCGCCAGCCGTCCCATGACGTGGGATCGCCCTTGTACCCATACCCAAAGTCGGGGCCGTAGACCATGTGGCGTTCGTAGCCATTCCCAGACTCGGTCACGGCAAAGCCGGAGAGCCCGCGCGCTTTGGGAAGGAAGGCGGTGTGTGTCAGGCCAAGCGGACGGTACAGCGCGTCCTCGACAAACACATCGAGAGCTTTTCCGCTCACACGCTCAACGACAGCGCCAAGCAGCATGAAGCCGAGATCGCTGTAGCGATAGCCCTCGCCCACCGGCCACTCCAGCGGCATGTCGCGGATGGCGTCGTAGATCCCGGCCTTGTCCGCCGCCTGATAGTACAGCGGTTGCCACTGCGCGAGCCCGCCGGTGTGCGTCAGCAGATGCCGCAGGGTGATCTTATCGAGGTCCGGCCCGCGGAAGTCCGGCAGATAGCGATAAACGGGCGCATCCACGTCGAGCGTCTTCCGGTCGGCGAGGATCATCACCGCCAGTGCCGTGGCCATCACCTTGGTCACCGAGGCGAGATCGAACACCGTCGAGGTTTGCATAACGCGCGGCGCGGCCAGCTTGCGTCCGTCAAAGCCGTTGAGCTGCGCGAACCCGAAGGCGCGCTCCGCGACGACTTTACCGTCCAGCGCGATCAGCATCACCGCGCCCGGGATACCGCCGTTGTCGACAGCCGCTTCCACGAGCGCGTTGGCCTTGGTGACGGCGTCTTGAATTTTCGGCGTTTGAGCCATGGCGTGCGGCGATCCCACAAGAAGTCCGGCGGCGAGCGCGAGCACGGTTTTCATGGCTGCTGTTTGCGCGCAAGCAGCGGGAGCAACGCCACGCTAACGAGGCTGAGCGCCCCCGACAAGGCGAAGAAGCCGTCATACCCGATGTCGCGCTGAAGGGAGGCCGAAGCGCCCGCCAAAAGACGCGGCAGCAGGAACGCGAAGCCCGCGAGAAAAGCGTATTGAGCCGCCGGATATCTCGGATTCACGAGCACCGACAGATACACAACGAAAACGGCGGCGGCCATGCCGTTGCCGAAGTTGTCCGCGAAAGCGGTGACATAGAGCACCATGTCCGAAGGCGGCGCGTTGGCAAGCCATACATAGGCCGCGTTGCCGAGGGCGGCGAAGACCGCGCCGAGGGCAAGCGAGATCCGCGCCTCGAAGCGCGCCGCGGCCCAGCCCCCGACACCGACACCGGCGATATTGGCGACGAGGGAGAGCGCGCCGTCCGCAATGCCGATCTGCGTGAGAGTGTAGCCGACGGAGGACAGAAGAGGCTTGGCGAGGGTGAGCGCGAGAACATCGCCCATGCGGTAGAGCGATACGAACGCGAGAATGCCGACGGCCGCAAAGCCAAGAGTGCGAAAGAAATCGAGATACGGACCGAGCGCCGGCGAGGCCAGAAGCTTATTTTCCGGTGCGAGTGCGCGAATGCGCGGGATCGCGAGCATCATGATCACGAAAGGCAGGCCGCACAGCACGAGCACCACCGGCGTGACGTTTGTGCGAGGCGTAAGGCCTGCCGCGTCGACGGCCCGTAGAACGCCCGCGCCCACAACCGCCGTCGCGCCGAGGCCGAGGACGAGCAGTCCCGCCGTCACCGCCAACCCGGCAAAAAGCGCGGCGGCTTTGGCCTTCCCGCTTTCGGGCTTGGTCGCGAGAACCAGCGGGAACGCGGCGAAGGCCGCGGCGGCAACCGCGAGATAGGCGGCGGCCCAGCCGGCGTAGTCCGCCATCACGACCGCCGCGCTGCCGGCGGCAACCATGGCGGAGCGGTACCCCCAAAGGACAGCGGAAACCAACGGCGCCTGCGCCTTTGCGTCGTGCGCCACTTCACAGCGCCAGCCGTCGGCGGCGGCTTCCAGGGTCGTCGCCCAGAAGGCGAGTTGCAACGCCCACAGCGCCGTCAGGGAAAGGTTCCGGTCGGGATCGGCCAAAGCCAAACCCACAAGCGAGACCACGACGCCAAGCTGCGACAGCAAGATCCAGCTGCGCCAGCGTCCCCACACGCGCCCAAAGCCGGGAATCGTCAGGCGGTCCAACATGGGCGCCCAGGCGAACTTGAAGGTCGGCAGGAGCGAGACCCAGGCGAAGAAGGCGACAACGCCCAAAGGCGCGCCATTCTTGGTCAGGCGCAGGAACAAGACCGCCGAGAACAGGAGGAACGGCAGACCGGAGGAAAAGCCCAAAAGGCCAAAGAGCGCCACGACACGGGCGTTCCTGGTTGTGCCGGCCTTTGGCCCTTGCCCCTCGGTCGCGGTGGCTTCCACTTGGAATCCCCGGATAAGATCGCCGAATAAATTGATCCTCGTTCAAGAGGGGTACTCGATTTGACGGCGGGCGAGAAGCCATTGATGGCGGTGGAAGCGGCCGAGGCGCCGGAGGTCGTGCGCCGCATGATCGCGGCCAACCACGGCGCGCTGACCCAGCTTGGCGAGACGCTGCGGCGTTCCTCGCCGGCAATGGCGCTCACCTGCGCGCGCGGCAGCTCCGACCACGCCGCGCTGTTCGGGAAGTATCTGATCGAGCAGCATCTGCGACTGCCGGTCGCGTCCATGGCGCCCTCGGTCGTCTCCATCGCCGGTACTCCGCCGCGCGATCTCAGCAATGCCGTCGTCATCGCCATTTCGCAGTCGGGACGCAGCCCGGACATTGTCGCCACCGCAAAAGCGACCAAAGCCGCCGGCGCGCGCGTGGTCGCGATCCTCAACGACGTCGCTTCACCGCTTGGCGAAGCGGCGTCTCTCGTCGTCCCGCTCCATGCGGGAGCGGAGAAAAGCGTCGCGGCCACCAAGTCCTGCATCGCCAGCCTTGCCGCCCTCGCCGATCTTGCACGCCACTGGTCTCGGGACCGCGATCTGAATCAGGCGATAAAGGCCCTGCCCGATCAACTCGCCGCCGCCGCATCGCTGGACTGGTCACCCATGGTCGACGCACTGAAAGGCGCGCGGAATCTCTTTGTCGTCAGCCGCGGCGCGGGGTTCGGCGTCGCGCATGAGATGGCGCTCAAACTGAAAGAGACCTGCGCCCTGCACGCCGAGGCGTTCAGCGCCGCGGAAATCGAGCATGGCCCGGCCACGCTTGTGCGGGATGGGTTGCCCGTTCTCATGCTGGCCCCGCCGGATCAGGCGGGCCCCGAGGTCATCGCGCTGGCGAAGCGGTTCGCCGCGCGCGGCGCGCGCGTTCTCTGCGCGGGCCTCGACGTATCGTCAGACGGCGTCACCGCCTTGCCGGTGCTCCCCGGTCTCGATGCGTCGCTGGCGCCCAGTGCCTGGCTGCCAAGCTTCTACAGGGCCGTGGTACATTTGGCGCAAGCCCGAGGCCTCGATCCCGACCGCCCGCCCTTCCTCAACAAAGTGACCGAGACCCTATGACCCGCTCAGCTCTCGTCGGCGCGCGCATCCTGGCCGGGTCCGTCTTTGTCGAAGGCCATGCCCTCATCATCGACGGCGCGCGGATCGCATCCGTCACGCCGGAAAAAGACATACCCTCCTCGTGCGAACGTATCGCCCTCGGCGGCGGAGACCTGCTGCCGGGTTTCATCGACGCGCAGGTGAACGGCGGCGGCGGCGTCCTGTTCAACGACACACCCACGGTCGAAGGCATCAGAAGCATCGGTGCGGCGCACCGGCGCTTTGGAACGACAGGCTTCCTCCCCACGCTCATCAGCGGCGATCTCGCCGTGATGGAGCGCGCGATCGAGGCCGTCGCGCAGGCCATCGCACAAAAAGTGCCTGGTGTGCTGGGCCTTCATCTCGAAGGACCGTTTCTCAATCCGGCGCGCGCGGGGATCCATGACCGCGCGCATCTCCGCAAAATCGCCGGCGCGGATCTGGACCGGCTCGCCCGGCTAAGCGGCGGCCGCACGGTTGTCACACTGGCCCCGGAATGCGTACCGCCGGAAGCAATCCGTAAGTTGACCGCGAAAGGCGCGATCGTGTGCGCGGGTCATAGCGCCGCGACATACGATGAGACACGCAAGGCGCTGGGCGAAGGCCTGCGCGGCTTCACGCATCTTTTTAACGCCATGACGCCCTTCACCAGCCGCGAACCCGGCATGGTGGGCGCGGCGTTGGCTGACGATCAGAGTTTCTGCGGTTTGATCGCGGATATGCACCATGTGCATCCCGCTTCGATTGCCGTGGCGATGCGCGCGAAGCCGGCGGATCGATTTTTTCTGGTGACGGACGCCATGCCGACCGTGGGCTGGACTCAATCCACCTTCATGCTCGGAAACACAGCCGTCACGGCAAAGGATGGACGCCTCACCGGACCGGACGGAACGCTGGCCGGCGCGCACCTCGACATGGCGCGGGCCGTGCGCAACATGATCGCGGAGGTCGGCATCGGTCCCGCGCGCGCCGTCATGATGGCCAGCGCGACGCCGGCCGCCTTCCTGGGCTTAAGTGAGACGCGCGGACGGATCGCGCCGGGCCTTGCCGCCGACCTTGTCCATGTGAACCGGGCGTCGGGCGACGGCATGGACGTGCTTGCGACCTGGATTGGCGGCGTGCGAGGCTGATCGCCATGAGCAAGACCGAGACCGTCAGCGCCCGCTACGCAACACTCGATCTGTGGCCGACGGCCGACGCCGTCGAGGCCATGTTCGAAGGCCAGCTTTCCGCCGCCGCCGCCGTTCGTTCGGCCACCGGCGCGATTGCCGCTGCTGCCCAAGCTGCGGCGGATCGCCTTCGCGGCACCCGAGGCCGCCTCATCTATGTGGGCGCGGGGACCTCGGGACGCATCGCCGTTCAGGACGGCGTGGAGCTCGGCCCCACCTTCGATTGGCCGGAAGACCGGCTTCTCTATCTGCTGGCCGGCGGCAAACAGGCGATCACGACAAGCGTCGAAGACGCCGAGGACGATGCCGACGAGGGCCGCAAACTGATCACGGGCGCGGCCACTTCCGCGCACGATGTGGTCATCGGCGTCGCGGCGTCAGGCCAGACGCGCTTCACGGTCGCCGCCGTCGAACAGGGGCGCACGGCCGGGGCGCTGACGATCGGACTTGCCGGCAATCCCGACACGGCGCTTCTCACGTCCGCCGAACACGCCATTCTTCTGCCGACAGGCGAAGAAGTGATCGCCGGCTCAACGCGCATGAAAGCCGGCACGGCGCAGAAAATCGCGCTCAACCTCCTGTCCACCGCGATCATGCTGCGCCTTGGCCTGGTGCACGGCAACCTCATGGTGGCCATGCGCTCGAGCAACAAGAAGCTGGTGCAACGCGCGCTCGACATCGTGCGGTCCATCGCCGGCGGCAGCGCCGAAGCGGCGAAGGCCGCGCTGATCCAGACCGACGGCGACATCCGCACGGCCATTCTTGTGGCGCGCGGCTTCAGTCTCGACGAAGCGCGCGCGCAGTTGTCGGCGGCGGGCGGGGTTTTGCGCCAAGCGCTGCCGCAACGGAAATAACGCATGATCGATCTTTTTCTTGGCGTCGACGCCGGCGGCAGCCACTGCCGCGCGCGCCTGACGGATGCGGCGGGAAGGGTACTGGGCACGGGTGAAGCGGGCCCGGCCAATGCACGCATCGGCCTGGAGAAACTGCGCGCGACCTTGATGGAGACCTGCGATCAGGCGCTCGCCCAAGCCGGCCTCGGCGCGAAGGATGCGGCGCGTATCGGCGCGGGCCTCGGCATCGCGGGCATTTCGCGGCCCGGGGTGCGCGACGCGCTCAATACCCTCGGCCTTCCCTTCGCGACGATCCGATGGGAAACCGATGCGGCCATCGCCAATCTCGGCGCGCATAACGGCGGCGACGGCGCCACCCTCATTCTCGGCACCGGCAGCATCGCCTACGTCAAAGCGAACGGCGGCGCCTTCTCCATCGGCGGCTACGGCTTCCCCATCTCGGACGAAGGCAGCGGCGCGGCGCTGGGGCTTTCCGCCGTGCGTCACGCCTTGCGCGCGCTCGATGGGCGCACCAAGCCGACGCCGCTCAGTTCGGCCATCACCAGCCGCTTCAGCCATGAAACACCGCGCGTCATTGCGTGGATGGACACCGCGACGCCGAAGGAATACGCCGCCTTCGCGCCGATCGTTTTTGATTTCGCCGAAGCGGACGATGAGATCGCGCGCTCCATCGTCGAAAGCGCCGCGCTGCACGTCGAGCAGTTCATCGAGACGATCTTTGTGCGCGGCGCCCCGCGCTGTTCGCTGGCCGGCGGCCTCGCGCCGCGCATGCGCCCGTGGCTGCGCGAACGCACCGCCGCCCGCCTGTCGCCGCCGCTCGGCGATCCTCTCGACGGCGCGCTGCTGCTCGCCGGGTTGTGAACAGCAGCCCTTCCCCCGCGATTCGGGCGTCCTTTCGAGACTTCGAGGCCGGGCGGGCGGCTGCGGACCGTTCAAGATCGCGGGATTTCGGCCTTAGCCCGGTTACAGACGCTTTGAGGTCGCCCGTTTACAATATAGTGAACTATTTATATTTCAGCACATTATAAATAGTCAGATATATTTATATGCATCAAGAAATTTGGGCGGTTTCGAGGCCCCTCAGCGTTTGCGCCCGCCGCGCCATCCGCAATCGCGCCCTCCAGCGAACGCCCGGCCGCAGATTTCGACACGAAAAGCATAGCCTTCTCAGTGTCTTTTCGGCCTTCCCGGTCACGCGAGCGTTACCTTAGAATCATTTTGATGACCGACCGGTCATGTTATTAATAGTCGTGCCACAATGGCGTGATTTTCCGAGCGGACTTTGCGTCCGCACATTAGATTAGAGGGAGCCTTGAGCCGTCAGCTGAATTGGCGGCTTTCCGATCCCCGGGAGGAAATGAAGTGCGTTTGTTCGATCGCGTCTCTCACCGCTCCAATATAGCGGGCCGTTCCATTTTAGCGGGCATTGCCGGCTCCGCCGTGCTCGCCCTGGCGGCATGTTCCCAGCCCGGCGGCGACGCCAAACCGTCGGCTCCCGCCGCGGCGGCGGAAACCGCGCTGCCGGACTCCACATCGGCGGCGCGCGTGCGCCTCATGACCGCGAGCCAGTATGCGAATGTGATCGCCGACGTGTTCGGCGCGGACATCAAACCGGGCAAGCCGCTGGGTCCGCTGACGCGCACCGACGGCTTGGTGGCGTCCGGCGCGTCCAAGGTCGGTGTGACGTCGAGCGATATGATGAAGCTGCAGCGCGCCGCTTCTGCCGTCGCGACGCAGGTGGTCGACAACGGCAACCTCGCACAGGAAATCCCCTCGCACCGCGATTCGCTGGTGCCGTGCAAGCCGAAGGATCCGGCCGCATCCGACGATGCCTGCGCCACGAAGTTCATCGCGCAGACCGGGCGCCTTCTGTACCGCCGTCCGCTCGCCGACGACCTGCTGAGCGCCTACGTCGCCAAGGCGAAGAAAGCCGCCGACGACAACAAGGATTTCTACGCCGGTCTCACGGGCGTGCTGGAAGGCATGCTGGTCGATCCGAACGTGCTGATGATCACGGACATCGCCGAAGCCGATCCGAAGCATGCCGGCCAGAAGCGCCTCGACGCCTACAGCGTCGCCTCGCGCCTGTCGTTCTTCCTGTGGAACACGGTGCCGGACGATACGCTGCTGAAGATGGCGCAGAGCGGCGAACTGCTCACGCCGAAGGGCCGCGCCAAGGCCGTCGACATGATGCTGGCCAGCCCGAAGCTGGAAAACGGCGTGCGCGCCTTCTTCGACGACATGTTCGCCTTCGACGACTTCGACAACCTGTCGAAGGACGGCGCCGTGTACCCGATCGTCACCGGCGCGGCGCTCAAGGACGCGCGTGAGCAGACGCTGCGCACCGTCGCCGATCACCTGGTCACCCGCCGCGGCGATTATCGCGATCTGTTCACGACCAAACACACGTTCATGTCTCCGGCTCTCGCGGCGATCTACCAGGTGCCGACGCGTCCGGGCTGGACCCCGTACGATTTCCCTGAAACGAGCCCGCGCCAGGGGATATTGACCCACATCTCGTTCCTGGCCGTGCACTCGCACCCGGCCCGCAGCTCGGCGACGCTGCGCGGCAAGGCGCTGCGCGAGCTGTTCTTGTGCCAGAAGGTTCCGGCGCCGCCCGCGAACGTCGACTTCTCTGCGCTGGAAGATCCGACGTCGCCGTTCCGCACCGCGCGCGACCGCGTGAACTTCCACCTGCAGAACCCGGTTTGCGCCGGCTGCCACAAGATCACCGACCCGATGGGCCTCGCGCTCGAGAACTTCGACGGCGGCGGCCAGTACCGCGACAATGAGAAGGGTGTCGCCATCGACGCCAGCGGCAACCTGGACGGCGCGAGCTTCAAGGACGTGACGGGCCTTTCGAAGGCCCTGCGCGACCACTCGCAGGTTCCGCGCTGCCTTGTGCGCCGCGTGTACAGCTACGGCACCGGCGGCCCGCTCACCAACGATTCGAACGATCAAATAGATGCGCTGACGAAGGTGTTTGCGTCGAGCGGCTATCGCGTTCCGGATTTGATGCGCGCGATCGCCCTGTCCGACGCCTTCATCCGCGTTTCCGATGCCGAAGTCCCCAAAGCCACCGCTTCCGCCGCCGCTTCGCCGGCAGTAGCGGCCCACTGATTAACGAGGAGGATACGATGAACAATTTCCTGGAATCTCTCACGCGTCGCCGCCTGCTGCGCGGCATGCTCGCCGGCTCGGCCGTCTCGGTCGGCCTGCCGCTGCTCGACATCTTCCTCAACGGCAACGGCAACGCCCTTGCCGACGGCTCGCCGATGCCGATCCGCTTCGGCACCTGGGGCTGGGGCCTCGGCATGAGCGAGAAGATCTTCAAGCCGAAGCAGTACGGCGCCAGCTGGGAACTGCCCGAAGAAATCGAATCCCTGAAGCCGGTGCAGAAGCACCTCAACTTGTACACGGGCTTCAACGGCTTCCGCGACGCCGCGCCGAACCTGTGCCACACGACGGGCTGGGTGATCCTGCGCTCGGGCGCCGCGCCGCTGTCGGGCAACGACAAGCCGAATGAAACCATCGACGTGACGGTGGCCAAGAAGATCGGCACCACCACGCGCTTCCCGATGCTGACCATGTCGGCCACCGGGGACCCGCGTGACACGCAGTCCTACGAAAGCGCCAGCCTGATCAACACGTCGGAAGGCTCGGCCCTGGGCCTTTACACCACCGTCTTCGGTCCGGACTTCCAGGACCCGAACGCGAAGGAGTTCAAGCCGAACCCGAAGATCATGGTCCGCCAGAGCGTGATCTCGAGCGTCATGGACAACACCAAGAAGCTCGAGCAGATGGTCGGCGCGGAAGACAAGCAGCGCATCGACCAGTACTTCACGGGCCTGCGCGATCTCGAAAAGCAGTTCGAGCGCCAGCTGACCAAGCCGGAACCGCGCGAAGCCTGCGTGGCGCCGAAGCCGCTGCGCGGGGACATCGCGACGGGCGTGGACTACGAACTGGTGAACAAGCGTCACCAGACCATGACCGACATCCTCGTCATGGCGATGGCCTGCGACCAGACGCGCGTGTTCAACATGCTGTACTCGAAGTCCTTCGCCTCGACCACGAAGCCGGACTACGAAAAGCCGCACCACACCGCCAGCCACGAAGAACCGATCGATCAGGCGCTCGGCTACCAGCCGATGGTGTCGTGGTTCCTGCGCCGTGCGTTCGAGAACTGGGCGTACTTCGTCGGCGCCTTCGCCAAGGTGAAGGAAGGCGACGGCACCCTGCTCGACAACATGGCCATCTACGCCTCGACCGACCAGAGCTTCGCCAAGATCCACTCGATCGAAGGTCTGCCGATGTTCTCGGCCGGCCGCGCGGGCGGCAAGCTGAAGACCGGTCTGCACATCGACGGCCAGGGCACGACGGGCTGCCGCCTCGGCTACACCCTCATGCAGGCGATCGGCCTCGACATCCCGCACTGGGGCAACCAGTCGAACCAGACCAACAAACCCATCGCTGAAATGGTCGTCTAAGGCTGGGACTTCGGATACGTCGATGAAACCGTTCAAGATTGCTTTGATCGCAAGTCTCGCACTCGGCGGCGCCGTAAACGCCGCCGAGAAGCGCATGGTCGAGGATTATGTGAAAGTGCCGATGCCCGCCGGCGTGCAGGTTGTCGTCACCGAGATGGAAGGTCCTGTGTTCGCCGATGCGCAGGGCAAGACCCTGTACACCTGGCCGCAGAAGGCGATGCGTATCGGTTTCGCCGGCGACCCGAAGGAAAAGTCGTTTTGCGAAGACAAGCCCACCACCAAGACCGCGGGCATGATGAGCCCGTGGCCGGCCGGGCTCGATCTGCCGGAGCTCGATCGCCGCAAGTCCTGCGCGGCGACCTGGCCGCCGCTGCTTGCTCCCGAGGGCGCCAAAGCCCTCGGCCAGTGGACGATTGTCGAGCGCAGCGACGGCAAGAAACAATGGGCTTACAACAAGCAGCCCGTTTACACCTCCGATCTCGATGACCGCGCCGGCGACACCAACGGCGCCGCGACGGTTCTGCGCCGCGGCGGCGATGAGCCGGCCGAACGCGACGTCGTCGGTCCGCCGCCGAACGTGCCGCCGGGCTTCAACGTGCTGACGACCCGCGCGGGCCGTCTCGTGGTGAATGAAGCGCGTTATTCGATCTACACCTGGGACAACGACGCGGCCAACAAGTCCAACTGCACGGGCGATTGCGCGCGTGCGTGGCTGCCGGTGCTGGCGCCGTCCTCGGCCCAGCCGCAGGGCGAATGGAGCATCGTTCAGCGCGCCGCGGGCGTGCGCCAGTGGGCCTTCCGCAAGAAGCCGGTTTACACCTTCAGCGAAGACACCGGCCGCGCCAGCCTCGCGGGCGCGGAAGTGCCGGGCTGGCACAACGTCTACACCCAGATGGCCCCGCCCAATCCGGCGGAGCTGCGCGTCGAGATGACTCTGGCCGGCGATGTCTTGGCCGATGCGAACGGAAAGACGATCTATCACTACACCTGCGGCGATGACTCGCAGGACCAGATGTCCTGCGATCTCATGGACAGCCCGCAGGTCTACCGCATCGCCATCGCCGGCGGCGGAAACTGGGACCGCGCCTTGAAGATGTGGCCCTACCTGCAAGCTTCGGCGAATGCCAAACTGCCGGCCAATCAGCTGTGGTCGATCGTGTATGTGGACCCGAAGACGGGCCGCGAGGCGCAGGCGAACGCGCCCGGCGCTTTGAGGGTTTGGGCCTATCGCAAGCGTCCGCTGTACACCTACGCCGGCGACAAGGAAGCGGGCGACATCGAAGGCAATGCCATCGGCGAGTGGCAGGGCTGGCGCAACGGTTTCCGCGCCTTCTTCGTCCGCGATGAATTTGGCCGGCGCCTTTAATCGGCGCCGGTGACTGCATTGAGTGTTACGTGAAGGTGAGGTCACGGGAGATGAGACAGTCGTTTAAAGCTTTCCTGGTTGCGGGGATCGCGGCCGCCGGTTTTGCCGGTGCGGCGCAAGCTCAGCAGCGCATGGCGGAAGATTACGTGAAGGCGCCGATGCCGGCAGGCGTGCAGGTGCGTCACACGGACCTCGAAGGCCCTGTGTTCACCACGTCGACGGGCATGACCCTTTATGTGTGGCCGCAGAAGGCCATGCGCGTCGGTTATTCCGGCGACGGCAAAGGCAAGTCCACCTGCACCGACAAAGTGACCACGCAGACCGCGGGCATGATGAGCCCGTGGCCGGCGGGCATGGACCTTCCGGACCTCGACAAGCGCCTGTCCTGCATCGCCACCTGGCCGGCGTTCCTGGCCCCGGACGATGCGAAGCCCATGGGCCTGTGGACGGTCGTCACGCGTCCCGACGGCAAGAAGCAGTGGGCCTACGACGAACTCCCGGTCTACACCTCGATCCTCGACAAAGCCCCCGGTGAAACCAACGGCGGCTCGGGCACCCTTCCGGAAGGCGGCAGCGGCAACGCGCCCGCGCGTCTGCCCGTCGGTCCGCGCCCGAACGTTCCCCCCGGTTTCAACGTCGTCACCACGCTTCAGGGCCGCCTGGTCGTGAACGACCGCGGTTACTCGGTCTACAGCTGGGACAATGACGCCGCGAACAAGTCCAACTGCACGGGCGATTGCGCGCGCATCTGGATCCCCGCGGTCGCGCCGGCATCCGCCTCGCCGCAGGGCGAGTGGACGATCGTCCAGCGCGCCGCCGGGGTGCGTCAGTGGGCTTTCCGCAAGAAGCCCGTCTATACGTTCTCCGAGGACACGCAGCGCGAGAGCCTGAACGGCGGCGACGTGCCGGGCTGGCACAACGTCTACACCCAGGTCGCGCCGCCGCATCCGTCCGAGTTCACCGTGCAGAACTCGCTGACCGGGGACCTGCTGGCGGACGCGAAGGGTAAGACGATCTACTTCTATTCCTGCAACGACGACTCTCAAGACCAGCTGGCCTGCGACACCATGGACAGCCCGCAGGTCTACCGCATCGCCATCGCCGGTGGCGGCAACTGGGAGCGCGCCCGCAAGATGTGGCCCTACGTGCAGGCGCCCGCCAACCCGAAGCTGCCGAGCCAGTTGTGGTCGGTGGTGTGGGTCGATCCGGCGACGGGCCGCGAAGCGCAGGCCAACCAGGCCGGCGCGCAGCGTGTGTGGGCCTATCGCGGACGTCCGGTTTACACCTATGCCGGCGACAAGGAGCCGGGCGACATCGAAGGCAACGCCATGGGCGAATGGCAGGGCAAGCGTAATGGATTCCGGGCGTTCTACGTTCGGGAAGAATTTGGCGGACGCCGCGGTTAAACCGCGCGTCCTTACGAAATTTGAGTGTGGAGGAAGAAATGAAGGCCATGTCGAAACTGCTTCTGGGCGCCGGCTCGCTGCTCGCCCTCGGGATCGCAACATCCGCTCAGGCGGCCGAAGGTGAATCGATCATCAAGGATCGCCGCATCGGTTACGTGACCACCGAGCTGCACTGGACCATGTACCAGACGCCGGACGGCAAGGCGGAATGCCCGAAAGGCCTGTCGCCGAACGGCCCGCGCGAGATCTTCAAGGCCTTGTTCCCGAACCTGGGGCCGGTGGCCGACACGCAGCTCGCGCGCGAAGCCATCAAGATGTATCCCGATGACCTTCCGGGAAATCAGTTCGACTACATTCCCGTCACCGGCACCATCGCCAACGGCCTCAATCTCGACGGCAAGGTCGACGCCGACGACTTCACCAGCCCCACCGGCGAAAAAGGCATCGACAACGCCTTCTTCCATGTCACGGGGTGCAATTCGCAGTTCCGCGGTCCGGAAGGCCAGCTCCAGCTGTTCGCCAACAAGCAGATCCCGGGCTTCGGCTATATGCGCATCCTGCTCGAACTCACCGACGTCGACAGCCTGTCGGACGATCCGGATGTGACGGTGACCATCTACCGCGGCCGCGATCCGCTTCTGCTCGATGCCACCGGCGAGAAGGTCGCGCCGGGCGGCACGCAGCGCGTGGACATGCACTACGGCACCAAGATCATCCAGAAGTTCAAAGCCAAGATCGAAGGCGGCGTCTTGATCTCGGAAGCCAAGGACGGCAAGTGGCCGTGGCAGATCTTCCCGGGCGCGCCCTATTCGCTGCAGATCCGCGACATGCGGTTCCAGTTGAAATTGACGCCGACGGCCGCCAACGGCCTCATCGCCGGCTATTACGACGTGAACTCGCTGTACAAGTGGCTGACCGGCTGGTCGACGCACCACCTGTCCTACGGCCAGCTGGAAGCGGCCGAGTTCCATCAACAGGTCAAGAAGTACGCCGACGCATATCCCGACGCGAACGGCAAGAACACGGCGATCTCCAGCGCCATCACCCTCGACATGGCCCAGGTGTACATCGTGCATCCGGACCGTCCGGTGGCCGATGCGACGCCGGCGCAGCCGGGCAAGGCCAGCGTGGCGACAGCCCAGCAGCGCTAAGCGAAAGCCGACGCGAAAAGAAAAAGCCCCGGAGAAATTCTCCGGGGCTTTTTTGTTGGAAGACTAAACCAGGATGTCCACGCGTTTGCGGCCGCCATTGGCGGCCTCGGCGCGCATCTTGTCCTCGATGTCGCGTTTCATCATGTCCATCAGGCTCTGCTTCTCTTCCGGGCTCATGGCGTCGAATTCTTCCTGCGTGATGCCGTGAGACTGCAGCCATGCTTCCTGCATGCGCTGCTCCGGCGTCTTGGCCATGTAGTCCTTGAAGTCCTGAACCGGGTCCGGGCCCGTCTTTTCGGGTTCGGCCGCCGGGTCGATCGCGGCGTTCGCGCCGAGCGATGAGAAAATATTACCCGGCACATTCTGCCGGTCGTCCTTGTTACGGAT
>JADZAK010000201.1 GCA_020852595.1 Rhodospirillaceae bacterium | reverse complement strand
CGAATTCGCGCGCCAGGCCGGTGTGCAGATCATCGCGCCGGCCGACCGCTTGCGGGGCGTGCAACTGCCCGCGCTCACCGGCGACTACGATGTCCGTCAGGCCCTGCGCCGGCTTCTGGCGGGAACGTCGCTGGAGATCGCGAGCGACAACGGCCAGATCATCACCCTCCGGGACAGGAACGGCCGCTTCGCCCGCGCGAAGCCCGAACCGCCGACCGTGCAGGAACCGGACGTCCGTGAGGCCGCCGCGCCGGTGACGCCGCCGTCGTTCTTCGATCTGGTCGATGAGATCGTCGTCACCGGCACGCGCATTTTGCGCGACGGCTTCCAGTCGCCGACGCCGGTGACGGTGCTGGGCGAGGAGGCGATGGATGCCGCCGCGCCGGAGAACGTCGCCGATCTTGTCAACGATCTGCCCTCGGTGGTCGGAAGCGCGACGCCGCAGACGTCGAACCTGCAATTCTCCAGCGGCCTCGCCGGACTGAACACCTTGAACCTGCGCGGCATCGGCTCGAACCGGACGCTGGTGCTGCTCGATGGGCAGCGTTCGGTGCCGTCCACCATCACCGGCCTCGTGGACGTGAACGATTTTCCGCAGCAGCTCATCAACCGGATCGATGTCGTCACGGGCGGCGCGTCGGCCGCCTATGGCTCGGACGCGCTGTCGGGCGTGGTCAACTTCGTGCTGAACAAGAATTTCACCGGCCTGAAAGGCGAAGTGTCCGGCGGCATCACCGGCTACGGCGACGATCCGTCCTCCAAGATCACCTTGAGCGCCGGTTCGGATTTCGCGGGCGGCCGCGGCCATGTGCTGATGAGCGGGGAGTGGAGCCGGCGCGCGGGCATCTTCGGCGTGCCGCGCGATTGGAACGACGACGGCTGGCTCATCATGAACAACCCGCGCTATACGCCGGCGAACGGCGAGCCGCAGCGCCTTCTGGTCTCCGGCGCGGGCCTGACCATGGCGACGCCGGGCGGAATCATCGTCAACACGGCGCTGCGCGGGACTTACTTCGGCCCGGGCGGAACGCCCGCTCAGCTCAATTTCGGTCCCGTGGTCAGCGATCCCTTCATGCAGGGCGGCGATTGGAAATCGACGCTGATGACCGACTACACGATGCTGGACCAACGGGTCACGCGCCAGGGGCTGTTCTTCCGCGCCGCCTATGACGTGTCGCAGGACGTGCAGGCCTTCGTGCAGGCGCAATGGGGCTTCGCGCATTCCCTCGGCTGGACCCTCAAGCAATTCAATATCGGCAACATCATCGTGCGCGCCGACAATGCCTTTATTCCGGCCGCCGTGGCGGCGCGGGCGCAGGCCCTGGACATCCCGCAGTTCACCCTCGGGACCAACAACATCGATCTTCCGACCATCACCTTCGACAACGAGCGGACCGTCAACCGCTATGTCGTGGGCCTGAACGGAAGCTTCGACGCCTTCGCGAAGACCTGGGGCTGGGACGCTTATTATCAGAAGGGTGTTTCGCGCACGTCCGAGAACGGCCACTTCGTCACCGCCAAAACGGAATTCGGACTCGCGGTGGACGCGGTGCGCGGGCCGACCGGCGCGATCGTGTGCCGGTCCACCTTAAGCGAACCGGGCAACGGCTGCGTGCCTTATAATGTGTTCGGCATCGGCGTGAACTCCTCCGCCGCCATCGACTATGTGTTCAAACGCCCCGAGCACCCGCAGCGCAACCAGCGCTTCGCGCAGGACGTGATGGCGCTGACGGTGAACGGCGAGCCGTTTGACGTTCCGGCGGGACCGGTGTCGCTGGCGCTCGGCGCGGAACACCGCATCGAGAAGGTCAGCGGGCGGGCCGATCCCGTTTCATTGATCAACGGCTGGTTCGCGGGCAATTACCTGCCGACCTACGGCCGTTATGGCGTGACGGAGGCTTTCGCCGAAACGGTGGTGCCGCTGGCGCGCAATACCGGCTTTGCGGACAGCCTCGAATTGAACGCGGCGGTGCGCGCGACCGGCTATTCGAGCTCCGGCCTGGTCGCGACATGGAAACTGGGCGCGAGCTATCAACCGCGCCGTGATATCAGGTTCCGGGTCACGCGCTCGCGCGACATCCGCGCCCCGAACCTCAATGACCTGTTCCAGTCCGGCACCGCCAACACCAGTAACGTGACCGATCCCTTCAACAACGGCGCCGTGACGACCTATCAAGGGCTCCAGGTCGGCAATCCGCTGCTTGAACCTGAAAAAGCCGACACGACCGGCGCCGGCCTCGTGTTCGCGCCGTCGTTCCTGCGCGGCTTCACCGCGAGCGCGGACTACTACACGATCGACATCAAGGGCGGCATCCAGAACGTCGGCGCCCAAACCATCGTCGACCGTTGTTTCCAGGACGTCGCGGAGTTCTGCGCGGCCATCACGCGCGGGGTGTCCTCGACCGGCGGCAACGTCATCACCCAGATCCGCCTGCAGCCGTTCAACTTCACGGTCCAGACGGCGCGGGGGCTCGATCTCGAGGCGATCTACAAGATCGCACTCGAGCGCGTGTCCGGCAACATGAGCGGACTTCTGACCTTCCGTGTCCTGGCGACGCATTACCTGAAGAACTACACCGACGACGGCATCAATCCGCCCTATGACACGGTCGGCAGCAATATCGGCAACGGCCAGCCGAACTGGGCCTACACGGGCTCGATCATCTACGCGAACACGCCGCTCACCTTTGTCCTGACGGGGCGGGGCGTGAGCAAGGGGCTCTACAGCATCAACAACTATCCCTACGTGATGTGTTCCGGCGGATGCCCGGCCTCGACCTTGTCGGCCCCGACCATCAACGATAACCGGATCAAGGGCGCGTTTTATCTGGACGCCGGCGCGATCTACAAAATGTATGCGCGCGAAGAGGGGCGCGAGGTCGATCTGTTCCTGACGGTGAGTAATCTGCTCGACAAGGATCCACCCGTTGTCGCGACCGGCCCCGGCGGGTTTCCTTACACGGCGAGCCCGACCAACCCGGGACTTTACGATGTGCTCGGCCGCATGTTCCGCGCCGGCGTGCGATTCAACATGTGACGATTGATCGACCGTTCGGGCGGCGATTGGTGCGCTGCGGTGCGGGTTTTAGACGATCTCAAAAAGGTGTTCGCCGATCTAAGCGGTTCGTGCCTATCGCGCGTTATTTCAATGCGATGTGGCTTTCGAGCCAGAAAAGACGGACAAAATTCGCCGGACGGGCGGCGGATTACCGTGCGCCGCCCATCTAGCCTCTGAGGGGTGCGTGCCGGACGGGACCGGCCGCGTGACAACTTCGGGGGACCAGCATGAACCGCACATCGCTCAAGATCCGCCTGCGTACGTCGGCCGCTATCGCCGCTCTCGCTTTCAGCCCGGGTTTTTCTCACAAGGCCGCCGCCGCGCCCGTGGACGCGCCGGCGGTGGATGAAATCGTGGTGACCGGATCGCGCGTGGTGCGCGACGGCTATGAAGCGCCGACGCCGGTGTCCGTCATCGGCGTCGAAGAAATCGAAGCCTCGGCGGCGCCCAATGTCGCGGAGTTCGTGAATACGCTGCCGGCACTGATCGGCAACACGACGGCGCAAAGCGCGCGCACCAGCATGACGGCCGGCGGCGTCGGCCTCAATACGCCGCAGGCGCGCAACCTGGGTGTGGAGCGCACGCTGATCCTGCTCGACGGCCAGCGCACCGTGGGCTCGCAGCCGACGGGGCAGGTGGACGTGAACACCTTTCCGCAGCAGCTCATCAGCCGCGTGGATGTCGTGACCGGCGGGGCTTCGGCGGCCTACGGTTCGGATGCTTTGGCCGGGGTGATCAACTTCGTGCTCGACCGCGAATTCACCGGTGTGAAAGGCGAAGTGCAGGGCGGCATCAGCAACTACGGCGACGACCGGAACTGGAACATCGCGCTGTCGGCGGGAACGCCCTTCGCCGGCGGCCGCGGTCACCTCCTGCTGTCCGGCGAGCTCTCCAACGACTATGGCGTCCGGGGCGCGCCCCGCGACTGGGCCAAACAAGGCTGGCACATCATCAACAATCCCGCGTACGGCGCCAACGCCGCGCTCGGGCAGTCGACGGGCGTGCCGCAGCGTCTCGTGGTCGATCACGCCGCCCAGGACGTGATGACGCCGGGCGGTATCATCACGGCCGGCCCCTTGAAGGGGATCGCCTTCGGGCCCGGCGGAACGCCCTATAACTTCAACTACGGCTCGCTCGTGCTCGATCCGTGGATGGTGGGCGGCGAGTGGGAGGCCAACAGCCTCGCCGACGAGGGCGCCGACCTCGATCCCGAGGAATACCGTCACAACTTTTTCACGCGCGTGAGCTATGACCTTGGCGACAACGTCGAGGTCTTCGCGCAGTACAGCTACGCCTGGGCCAAGAGCTGGTCGGTGTGTTGCAATCACTTCGCGGCGGGCGACCTGACGATTCAGGCCGACAACGCCTTTATCCCCGACCCCGTGCGCACGCGCGTGCAGACCCTGGGCCTGACGAACTTCCGCATGGGCAGCTATTTCTCGGATCTGCCCTACAAGCTGGTGCAGGACGCGCAGCGCACCGTGCGGCGTTATGTGCTCGGCGCCAACGGCTCCTTCGATGCCTTCGGGACGGATTGGACCTGGGACGCCTACTACCAACTGGGGTCCACCGGCGCCCGGAAAAGCTTCTACGACCGCTGGAAGTCGACCTACGCGCTGGCCATCGACGCCGTGCGCGCGCCGAGCGGAGCCGTCGTCTGCCGTTCGACCCTTACCAATCCGGGGAACGGTTGCGTGCCGTGGAACGTGTTCGGTGTCGGCGTAAATTCCGCGGCGGCGGCGGACTATGTCGCGGGCTGGTCTTACGCTTACGAGTCCTACCGTCAGGAAGTCTATGCGGCTTCGGCGGCGGGCGAGCCGTTCTCGCTGTGGGCGGGACCGGTCTCGCTGGCCTTCGGCGCCGAACACCGCACGGAGAAGGTGGGCGGCATCGAAAGCGCGCGGAACGCGGCGAACGATTCCTTCGTCGGCAACTCGCGCCCGACGCAAGGCAAGTATTCCGTCACGGAAGGTTTTATCGAAACCGTGATCCCCCTGGCCGAAAACGAAGCCTGGGCGAAGGCGCTGGATTTCAACGGCGCGGTGCGCGCCACCAGCTATTCGACGTCAGGCTACGTGACGACCTGGAAAGCGGGCCTCACCTACAGCCCGCTCGACGATATCCGCTTCCGCTTCACCCAGTCGCGCGACATCCGCGCGCCGAACAACGTCGATCTGTTCGCCTCGGGGATTTTCGTCGGCAACCTGGTGAACGATCCGTTCCGCGGCGGCGTGCCGACCAACATCCAGTCGGAGACCTCGGGTAACCGCAATCTCGTGCCGGAAAAAGCGGACACGACCGGGATCGGCGCGGTGTTCAGCCCGACCTTCCTGCCGGGCTTCCAGGCCTCGGCCGACTATTTCAACATCAACATCAAGAATGCCATCGGCACCGTGGGACGCCAGGACGTGCCCGATCGCTGCTTCCGCGGAGAAACGGCATTCTGCAACTCGCTGGTGTTCGACCCGGTCACGGGCATCCTGTCGATCGTGCGCATCCAGCCGACCAACTTCATCAAGCGCACCAACCGCGGCCTCGATCTCGAGGCGAGCTATCGCACGTCGATGGACGGCCTGGTCGAGGACTGGAGCGGGGACGTCTCGTTACGCGCCATGGCGACGCGTTACCTGAAGGAGCTGCAGGATCCGGGCACCGGGATCGGCATCGTCAACACGGTGGGCAACGCCAATATCCGCAAGTGGAAGTACACCTTGATGGCGACTTACGCCACCGATCCGATCCGTATTACGTGGACGGGCCGGGGCTTCGGCTCGGGCTTTTACAACGTCACCAACGTCGCGTGCACCACGGGATGCCCTGTATCCACGACGCTGAATGTCACCCAGAACGTCAACCGCCTGCCGGGCGCCTTCTATATGGACCTGTCGCTGCGCTACATGTTCCTGCAGAACGACAGCGGTGAGGCGGAAGCGTTCCTGAGCATCCGCAATCTGGCGAACAAGGATCCGGCGATCCAGGCGCAGGGGCCGGCGGGCACCGCGCATTCGACCATGCCCTGCACCGGGCAGACTTATGACTGTATCGGCCGCACGTTCCGGGCCGGTATCCAGTTCAAGATGTAAGGCGGCGCGGGTAGGATAGGCGCGGCCCGGACATCCGGGGTTCCAACAGGCGAGGAGGAGACGGGGTCATGTCGAACGATCTGAAGGTCCTGCGGCGCTTTGTTTTCGCGGTGGCGTTTATGAGCGCCGCCGTACCCGCGGCCGCAAAAGTCCCGGCGGAAAAACTGCAGCCGGCGGCCATCGAAAAATGGGCGGATGATGTTTTCGCCAAGATCGTCGCCGATCACCGGGTTTCAGGGCTCGGTTTCACGATCATCCAGGGCGACAAAGTCCTGTTCATGAAGGGCTACGGCTATCAGGACTACGCGTCCAAGACGCCGTTCGATCCCAAGGTCACGCAAACGCGCATTGCCTCGACCACCAAGCAGTTCATCGGTGTCTCGGTCGCCCAGCTTTTGGAACGCGGCAAGATCGCGTCGCTGAACGATCCGGTAAACAAATATCTCAAGCGCTTCCAGCTGCCGAAGAACGACGGCGAAGACGTGTTGATCTGGGATCTTCTGACCCACCGCGGCGGCTTCGCCGGCAACGGCAAGAACCTCGACATCACGCCGGAAACAACAAAAACACCCATGTCCGCCGAGCTCATCAAGGCGGCGCTGCCCGGCTTCTGGCGCAAGCGCGATTCCGTCTCGGTTTACTGCAATATCTGCAGCGGCGTGCTCGGCTTCATGATCGAGGACATCACGGGCCAGGGCCTGCCGGATTACCTGCGCGACAATATTTACAAGCCGCTCGGCATGACCAACACCGAGCTTTCGGTCGGAGACCGGCCGCCGGCGAACATGGCCGTGCAATACGCCTTTGTCGAAAACGGCGTCGCCGTGCCGCTGCCGTATCCGACGCTAAGCCCGCTCCTGGCCGCGGCCGGCAGTAACGTCTCGACCACGGCGGACATGTCGAAGTGGCTGATCGCGAATATCACGGAGGGAGGCGGCACGGGTAAAGCGCTTCTGAACCAGAAAAGCTGGGACCTCGTGCACACGCAGTACCGGCAGAGCATCCCCGGCGCCAGCGGCTTCGGCATGCACTTCTTCACCTACGACTACAACGGTGAAAAGCTGATGGAGCAGTACGGCAGCCTTCAGCACTATTCGATGTTCTTCCTGATGCCGGACTCCGATGTCGGTATTTTCATGACCCTCATCGGCGGCGGCGCGCCGCGTGCGAACGTGGAGATTCCGAAGACCGGCGCGAAGGTCGACGGCAAAGTGATGCCGCAGATGTCGCATGCCGGCATGCGCGATCTGGTGCTGAGCCATTTCCTTGGCGCTCTGCCTTATGACAAGAGCGCGAAGGTGGATCTTTCAAAATACACAGGGCTCTACAACGACATTCCGCGCCAGCCGCAGACGAATCCCGGTCAGGTTCGCCCGCCGATGGAAGTGAAGGACAGCGGCGACGGCGGTTTGATCATCGATGGGCGCGGGACGTTCCGTCCGTCGGGCGCGGACACGTTCACGCTCGACCATCCGTTGGAACTGGACGCCGGCTTCGGCGCGGCCAACCGCTATGTGTTCAAGATCGATGCAAGCGGGACGGCGACGGAGATTTATCAGCATGTGAATGCCGGGAGATTTGAGCGGGTGGAGTAGGGGCTGCGGCCCCGGTGACAAGTCGTGTTGGTTAAGGGCCGAGCAGGCCCGCCAGCCAGCGGGCGATATTCAGCACGAACTGCTTGTTGTCCTCGGCGCCCGGCACGGTGAAGCCGATGCGGTTGCCGTTGCTGTCTTCGACTTGGGCGGTGAACATGGCGGCTTCGCCGAAGACCGCGAGGCGGCCGTGGCCGTAGGGCATGATGGCGCCCTGCAAAAGACCGCCGCCGGCGATGCGCGGTGTTTGCGGTGAAAAGACCCAGGCGGTCTGGGGCATGACGATTTGATAGTCGCCGGTGAGGACGAGCAGGCGGCGCGCGTTTTCCGGCGCGCGGAAGGCCGAGCCCGTGAATGTCGCGATCCTCGTCACGCCGTCGGCGGCGACGCGCCCCGCGAACACCAGGTCCGGGATGAGCGATCCGTCGGCGCTGGTGAAAAGATCCACCGGGCGCGGCTCGGGCATGTGGAACGCAAAGCCGTTGAAGAAGGTCACCCCAAAAACCGAAGCGAGGTCCGCCGCCGCGCCGCTGAAGGGCATGTGGTCGGCGATCAGCAGAAGGGAGCCGCCATTCTCGACGAATGTCTTTACCGCGGCGATTTCATCCTTGCCGAACGCGGACGGTGTCGGTAGCGACCACTGCGCGGCGTTCGTGGGATTCAGCGCGTTCGCGATCACGAGGACCGAGACGCCGGACAGTGTTTCGGCCGTAAACGCGCCGGTGCGCGGCATGACGCGGAAACCGTCATTCGACAGGAGTTTCGCGAACGGGCCGAAGCGGCCGTCGATGGTGTGATAGTTCAGGTGGCCCGCATCGACGGCGACGATGGGGCCTTTGTCCTTTTCAAAGGCGGGTGTCTTGACGCCGACATCGGCGGCGCTGTCGCCGACGGCCGCGGCCGTTGCGGGCGCGGCGCATGTCAGTACCCCAAGAACGGCGAGTGCGGCCAAACGCATGGGCGAAGTTTACAGCTTCGCGAGTTCGATGAGGAGGGGGCCGATGTGGGCTTTCACCTCCTCCGCCCGCCCGATGGAACCGGCGTAGAGCGGCCGGCGGACCTGTGTCGCGCTGGCGGTTTGCACGATGCGCGTGTTGTTATGGAACGCGAGGCAGGCGGAATCCCAGGGAAGACCGCAGAACGCCAGGAGGCGCCGGGTTTCGCCCTCGAGATCGCCCACGAGGGTTTCGTAGGAAATTTCGATGAAAGCACGCTCCGGAAGCTCCGTGCGCCATGTCTCCATGAGCCGGCGATAGGCCACGTAGTAGCGGCCGAGTTCCGCCAGGTCGTAGGTGAATTCCTGGCCGGCATCGAAAAGTTTCGAGAAGCCGGAAACGCAGGTATCCGCGGGGTCGCGCGTTACGTGGACGATGCGCGCGCCCGGAAGCGCGGCGTGGATGAGACGCGCGTGAAGGAAATTTGCCGGGAGTTTGTCGGTGATCCGTGTCCGGCCGGGCCTCAGCGCGGGAAGGCGGGCGAGATAGGTTTCGCCGAGACGGCGCGCATCGGCCGATCCGCAAAGATGCAACGCCGCGGCGAAGTCGCGGCGTTCGCCGCCGCCGAGCACGGCGGGATGCGAGGCGAGGATCTGCTCGACCAGCGTTGTGCCGGAGCGCGGCATGCCGACGATGAAGATGGGCGCCTCCGACGGCGCGCCCACGCCCGAAATACCTTGAGCGGGCGCATCTTGCATCTGTTTCAGCGCCGCCGCCTCGTCATAGCGGATCATGCGGCGCATGACCGCATTGCCCGCGAGATAGTGGCGGAAACTCGCGTCCGGTTCGCCGATGTCGGCGAGGGCCTTGCCCATCGCGAAATGGATGTAGCGCGCCTGCTCGGGCGCGAGGGCCGCCATCCGGCCGGCTTGAACGCGAAGCCGTGCGAGATCGAGGGAGTCCGGGGTGAACGTGACGACGTCGGTGAGATTGAAGTGCGCGCGGGCGAAATCGGGCACGCAGGCAATGGCGCGGCGGAAAGAGTCCGCCGCTTTCGTCTGCAGGCCGCGTTCCTTGAAGATATTGCCGAGATTATTGTGCGCGGGCGCGTAGCCGGGATCGATGGCGAGTGTTCTGGCGTAGCTCGCTTCGGCGGCGTCGAGGTCGCCGGACATATGTTCGGCGTACCCAAGATTGTTATGCGCGTCGGTGTAGCCGGCGCTCGCCGCAACGGCCGCGCGTCCATGCCTGACGGCGCCGGCATGGTCTTCCATCATGGTCAGCACGAAACAGAGATTGCAGTGCGATTCCGCATGCGCGGGATCGACCGCGAGCGCGGCGCGGTAATCGGCGGCGGCCTCAGGATATCGATGTTCATCCTGCGCGACGCGCGCGCGCCAATAGTGCGCGGCGACGATGGTGTTTCGCGCTTGAGCGTAGCCGGGCGCGAGCGCGAGCGCGCGTTTCGCGCACTCGATCGCGCCCGCGAAATCCTTCATCGCGACGAGCGCCGAGGCGAGATTGTTGTGATAGGCGGGCTGGCCGGCCTCGAGCCCGATGGCTTCGCGGATCAGGGCGGCTGCGGCGGCGTGATTTCCGCACTGATGTTCGATCGCGCCCAAAAGATGCAGTACGTCCGGATATCCGCGCCCAACCTCCAGGATGCGCCGGTACAGGCGGGCCGCTTCGTCGAGGTGACCGGCCTGATGGGCCGCGGTTGCGCCTTTAAACAACTCCTGAGGGGTATCTTTTATGGACCCTGACATTGGGCTCCTGGCGCGATTTGTAACAAGCCTGCGTGATATACGAAATGCCGGGAAACCATTGATTTCATCGGGTTATTCGGTCAATCTTTCTCATGACGGATATAAAACAGGGGTGCCTGGCTGCTTAGGGAAACAGCCCGGCGATCAACCGGCAAGTCTTTTTATGACATCACTTTCGCGGGTCCGCGAGGCGCGGGCGCGAAAGAGCGCGTGGGCGAGGGGTCGCCGGCGCGCGCAACTGGAGGATGAGAGCTTTATCACACCCGGACGGGGGAAGCCGTCCATATGAAAAGGGGAACTGGCTATGATTTCCGTTAGGTCATCTGCGTCTGAGGGTCTTCGTTATTCGTCCGCGGCCAAGCGCCGCGTGCTTGCTTCCGTCAGCGCCGCCGCGCTGCTTTCCACACTCACCATCGCTCCGGCCGCCGCGCAAACCGCGCCGGCCGCGGCCGCCGTCGACGAAATCGTCGTCACGGGTTCGCGCATCGTGCGCGACGGTTATGAAGCGCCGACCCCGGTGACGGTCATGAGCGCGGAGCAAATGCAGGCGTTCTCGCAGCCGAACGTGGCCGACTTCGTGAATACCATGCCGGTCTTTGCCGGCAGCAATTCGCCCTCGACCTCGCAGTCGAGCGTCAGCGCCGGCACGGCGGGCGTGAATACCCTGAACCTGCGCAACGCGGGCGGCGAGCGCACGCTGGTGCTGTTCGACGGTCAACGCTCCGTGTCCTCGACCGTGACGGGCCTCGTGGACGTCAACAACTTCCCGCAAGCGCTGATCCAGCGCGTCGATATCGTGACCGGCGGCGCGAGCGCCGCCTATGGTTCCGACGCCGTGGCCGGTGTGGTGAACTTCATTCTCGACCGGGAGTTCACCGGTCTGAAAGGCGAAGTGTCCGGCGGCCTGACGACCTACGGCGACAACGCCAACTGGAAAGTTTCGCTGACCGGCGGGACGCCGTTCGCGAGCGGGCGCGGCCACGCGATCGTCAGCAGTGAAATCACCCACAAGGACGGAATTTTCGATCTGTCCAAGCGCGACTGGAACGGCACGGGCTACGGCACCATCCAGAACCCGGCGTACGGGACGGGCGCGGGCCAATCCACCAGCGTTCCGGAGCGCCTGGTGCTGACAAATGTCGGCGGCGCGCAGTGGGCGCAGGGCGGCCTCATCACGTCGGGACCGTTGAAAGGGATCGCCTTCGGGCCGGGAACCGTTCCGTACAATTATTCCTACGGGGACCTCGTGGTCGGCCAGAACATGCGCGGCGGAGAATGGCAATCCTCGGAACAGCGTCAGGACCGCGGCAACAGCATCGACTCCCGCCAGAATTTCCGTTCGATCTTCGGGCGCGCGAGCTACGAATTCAGCGAAGCCTTTGAAGTGTTCGTGCAAGGCTCCTACAACTACGCCAACGTCTTTACGCGCTGCTGCCCGCAGTTCAATCCGGCCAACATCACGTTGCGCAGCGACTACGCGTTCTTCCCGGCGGAGATCCAGGCGCGCATCGCCACCGCCGGCGTGACGACCCTGCAGATCGGCACCATGCACCCCGATCTGCCGGCCATCCACACCGACAATACGCGTATCGTGACCCGGTGGGTCGCGGGCGCCGACGGATCCTTCGACGCCTTCGGCACGGATTGGAACTGGGACGCCTATTACCAGATGGGGCTGTCGCGCAGCAAGGAAGTGGTGCCGCAGACCTACCAGCGCTCGCGCTTCAACCTCGCCATCGATGCGGTGCGCGGCGCCAACGGCACGATCGTTTGCCGCTCGACATTGACCGATCCGACGAACGGCTGCGTTCCATACAATGTGCTCGGCGTCGGCGTGAATTCGCAAGCCGCCCTCAATTACATCATGCCGGGCGGCATCTACGGTCCTTGGCGCAACCAGCACCTGGAGCAGAACGTCGGGGCCATCAATTTCTCGGGCTCGCCGTTCTCGCTGCCCGCGGGCGAGGTCTCGCTGGCCTTCGGCGGAGAACATCGTACCGAAGCGGTGCGCGGCATTTCCGACGCCGGCTCGCAGGCGAACGACTGGTTCGTCGGCAACTACCGCCCGAACGTCGGCAAGTACAATGTGACGGAAGGCTATATCGAAACCGCCGTGCCGCTGCTGCGCGATTCCGCGATGGCGGAGTCTCTCGAGTTCAACGGCGCGGTGCGCGCGACCGATTATTCGACCTCGGGCTATGTGACGACGTGGAAAGTGGGCGCCACCTGGGCGCCGGTCCAGGACATCCGGTTCCGCGCGACCTATTCCCGCGATATCCGCGCGCCGAACCTGAACGACCTGTACGCCGCCGGCACCGCGAACACGAACAGCGTGCTCGATCCGTTCAACGGCAACACCTCGGTGACGTACCAGGGCTTCCAGGTCGGCAACACCGCGCTCCAGCCGGAAAAAGCGAAGACTCTCGGTCTCGGGGCGGTGTTCCAGCCGACGTGGCTGCCGGGCTTCAGCACCTCCTTCGACTACTACAACATCGACCTGAAGGACGCGATCGACACGGTGAGCGCCCAGAACATCGTGAACTTCTGCTTCCAGGGCAACAACGTGTTCTGCGACGCGATCACGCGCGGCCTTGTCAACGGGACGAACGTGATTACCCGCATCCGCATCTCGCCTTTCAATACGTCGCAGCTCATCGCGCGCGGATACGACATCGAGGCGTCGTATCAAATGCAGATGGCCGACCTGGTCGACGGCTGGGACGGCCAATTGACCGTTCGCGGCCTCTTGAACCGCACGTTGAAGGATTACCGCGACAACCGCGTCAACCCGCCCACGGATTGGGCCGGCGCGGGCAACGGGACGACCGGCGTGCCGAAATGGAAATACAACGCCACCATCCGCTGGACGGCGGATCCTTACGCGGTGGCCTTGTCGATCCGCGGCCGCAGCGCCGGCAAGCAGAACAACGACTGGATCGTGTGCACGACGGGATGCCCGGTGTCGAACACCGTCAACGTGACGATCAACGAGAATCGCCGCGACGGAACCTTCTATACCGACTTCTCGTTCGACTACGACATCCGGACGGCGGAAGAGTCCGGCTACGGGATCTCCGCCTTCCTCAACATCACCAACATCTTCAACGGCGATCCGGCGCGCACCTATCCGGGCCCGGGCGGCAGCCCGTTCTATTCGCTGCTCGGCGAATGCGGCAACGGCTCGGACTGCCAGGGCCGCGTGTTCCGTACGGGTCTGCGCTTCGAGATGTAATATCCCGCGCGGCCGATGCCGGAGAAGGGGGGCGAAAGCCCCCCTTTTTCATGCGCCGGGCCTTGAATTAAGTATACTGTCCCCGCAACTGGTTGAGGGGACAGTATATGTAATTGACTTGCCGGGCGGCGGCGTTTAGGTTTTGTCCATGGCCCGGCTCGCACGCGTGGTTGCGCCAGGTGTGCCGCATCACGTCACGCAGCGCGGCAGCCGGCGGCAGCCTGTTTTTTTCGGCGACGATGATTATCTCGCCTACCGTGCGCTGCTTGCGCAAGGATGCAAAAGCGCCCGCGTCGCGGTATGGGCCTATTGCCTGATGCCCAATCATGTTCATCTG
>JADZAK010000259.1 GCA_020852595.1 Rhodospirillaceae bacterium | reverse complement strand
GGAAGCTCGGGTCGAGCACTCCCGACGCCCCCAGCCGCGGGATCTTGCCGGCGTCTCCCGCCCCGGCGCTGCTGGCGACCGTGGCCTTGAGCGTCGGCACGCCATTGACGAGGTCGAGGAATTTGTCAGCCATGGCAGGTGTGGGATAGGAGGATGGTCAGAGGTCTCCACGATGCCGCACGCCATGCGGCTTGGCGACGATGCCGGGAATGATGACGCCGTCACCAGGGCCGGACGTCAGCTCAGAGCTGCACCGGCATGTGGATGCCCAGGGCCACGGCATCGGACGCGATGCCGACCCCGACGACCTGGCTGATCCCGCTGGTCGGGGGCGTCTCGGTGTATTGCCCAGAGGCTCCGAGCCACTGGGTCACGCCGGTGTGCTTGCCCGAGAGCCCGCGGACATCGGCGATGCGGTAGGCGAGCCCGGCATTGCCCACGGTGATGGTCTCGATGACGGCGCCATGGGCGGCCAGACCATCGGGGCCGTCCGCGAGCTGCAGCAGGCCGTCCGGACGCAGATGGACGAGCCGTCCGGCCGGGATCTCCTCGGTGACGGAGAAAAAGCCGAGCATGCCGAAGGCCCAGCGGTCTGGCGGGTAGGTGATCATGCGGCTACTCCTCGACCTCCTCGATGTCGCCGAGATCGGTCAGGGCGGTGTAGCCGACGACTCCCCTGGAGCCCGCCGGGAAGGTGACGAGACAGGCGTCGTAGCCGCCGACACTGTTGGCGGCAACCAGCCCGACCGAGGGGCGGTCGAGCTGCACGCCACTGTAGAGCGTCTGGGGGCTGTCGCTGTCGTCGGTGACGGTCAGTGAGTGGCCCGTGGTGCAGACGGCGCGCTGGCTGAGCGACTGGGCCGGGAGACGGAGGGTGACGGCGCCGGCGGAGGCGTCGACGGCGAGCTGGCGATCGTGGAGGGTGGTCATAGGGGAGGAGGCTCCGCTCTGCACGGTGACCCAACCGGTAAAGTCCTCGGGCAGGCCGAGGCAGTAGCCGATGTCAAAGGTGGCGCTATACTCCCGGCTCGGGGCGCCCTCGGTGGGTAGCCAGGACGACTCGAGGTATTGCCAGGCATGGCAGTCGATGGAGGCGTGGAGGGAGCCGTCGAGCTGGTAGTAGCGGAGCGAGCGCACCCAGGCGGCGACCTGCTCGGAGCGGTCGAGGATGGGCATGTCGCCGGCCCGGGTGCGGTGGGTGTCGTTGCCGGGCTTGACGGAGAGGCCGCGGGCCTGCTGCAGGATGACGGCGACCCGCCCGCGAGCGGCGCTGCCCCGGGTGTCGGGGATGGCGGTGGCGCCCTCCCAGAGGAGGATGACGCGCCACTTGCCCGGGCCGTTGCTGAGCAGCCCCATGACATGGGCGGGATCGGTCCCGACGGTGAGGGTGCCGCCCTCGTCGGCGATGAGCGGGGCGAGGGCGTCCTCGGTGAGTCGGAGCAGCAGGGCGGAGGTCATGGTGAGGAGTGGGAGCTCACTGTCCGGAGCGGAGCATGCGAGAGAGCTCCGGGAGGTGGCGGAGCCCGTCGAGGTTGCTACAGCCGGACAGATGAAGGATGACTGCCAGGAGGCAGCCCAAGAGGAGCGCGAGCATGACGAGTCTGTAGTCGGGCGTCATGTCCGTGGTCAGGCCTTGGGGCCGTGCGGAAAATGGGTCTCGAGGACGGCGCGGAGATCGTCGGCGCACTGCCGGGCGGCCCCGAGGTCGAAGCCCTCCTGG
>JADZAK010000200.1 GCA_020852595.1 Rhodospirillaceae bacterium | reverse complement strand
GCGGAAGTCCGCCACGCTATCGATCGTGATGTGCGCCTTCGGGTTCTTCACCTGGTGCAGCACGAGGCAGAAACCGGCCGAGCTGTCGGTGAAGGCCGGGCAGAAGATCGGCACGTCATGATCGAAGCAGGTCTCGACCAGCGAGCCCTTCTTGCGGTTCTTCCTGGTCTTCAGCCAGCGGCCCATTTCCTTGATGAAGGCGCGGGACGAATACGGGCCCGGCTTCATGCCGTTGGCGATTTCGCCGATGGTGTGGTCGGTGGTCTGCAGCTCTTCCTCATCGATGTAGGTGTCATAGATGCGGTCGATGTACAGATCGCGCAGGTCCTTGTCGTCGTTGAACTGGCTGCCCTGGTAGTGGCGGAAGCCGAGCGCTTCGAAGAAGTCCATGTCCACGATCGAGGCGCCGGTGGCGACGATGGCGTCGACCATGCCGTACTTCACCATGTCCGCGTAGACCTGCATGCAGCCGCCGGCCGACGTCGAGCCGGCGAGGGTCAGCACGACCGAGCACTTCTGGTCGGCGAGCATCATGTTCAGGATCTCGGCCGCGCGCGCGGTATCGCGCGAGGTGAAGGACATCTTGCTCATGGCGTTGATGATCGGGCGCGCATCGAACGAGGTCATGTCGATGTGCTCGACCGGCTTCGAGAGCAGCATGGCCTTGCGGTTGTTGCCCTTCTTGGAGCCGACGGCCGGCGGCGCCTTCTTGGACGAGGATTTGGATTTCTTCGCGGACTTCTTAGACGCAGCCATTACTCAGCCATCCTTTGTTGAAGGCAAAAGGTACGGGGGCGGCAACCTGCCGCCCCCCGAATCGTTCATTGGAAACGGAGCTTACTTTAGCTCGAGGGATTCCGCAGCGTCGTTACCGTCCGCGGACAATTCCGCCATCGGCCCCTCGACCGGGGTCTTGGGCACCACCCGCAGGTGCGTGGCCGTCCGGCGGGGACGCTGTTCCACGGCGAAGGGCGCCGCTTCCGGCCACACGGTGGCGGTCACGGACGAGTGGAAGCCGTTGAAACGGGTCTGCATGGTCGAGCCGTAGGAGCCCAGCATGCCGATTTCGATCCAATCGCCTTCCTGGGTGTCTTCCGGGAGCATGAAGGGACCCTTCATCTTGTCCAGGTTGTCGCAGGTCGGGCCGTAGAAGGTGAAGGCCACCAGCTTCTCGGACGGGGTCCGGGTGTTGGGGGCGTTCGAGTTCTTGCCGGAACGGGACAGCGGGCGCACCAGACGGACCGGGAAACGCCAGTTGAGGGCGCCGGCGTCGAACAAACTCCCGTAAGTGCCGTCGTTGATGTAGAGGCGCCGGCCCTTGCGCAGGGTCACGCGCACGAGCATCGCGCCGCCGGCCGCGACCATCGCACGGCCCGGTTCGCACCACAGTTCGGCGCCCGCGTCGACCATCGGCTGCGCGGCTTCGGTGATCGCCGCGAAGTAATTCTCCAGCGGCGGCGGGGTCATGTTCGGATAGGTGGCCGGGAAACCGCCGCCCACGTCGAGCACGTCGATCTTCACCTTGGCCTTCGCGACCACTTCCATGGCGCGCCCGATGGCGAGCTTGTAGGCGGCCGGGTCCATGCACTGGGAGCCGACGTGGAAGCAGACGCCGACCTTATGGGCGACCTTGCGGGCGTGACGGAGCAGATCGGCCGCCGTGGACGGGGCCGCGCCGAACTTGCCGGACAGGTCATAAGCCGCCGACCCGTTGCCCGTCACCGCCAGGCGGATGAACACGTTGAGGTCCTTTGCGCTCTTGGTCTCTTCCAGGATTTTCAGAAGTTCGCCGGCGGTATCGAGCGAGAACGTCCGCACGCCCATCTTATAGGCGAGGCGGATGGCTTCGCGGCTCTTCACCGGGTGCATGAAATGGAGCTGCGCGGCTTTGCCGAAGAGGCCCTTCACCAGGCGCACTTCGTCCATCGACGCCACGTCGAACTGACGGATGCCGGCGGCGAACATATGGCGCAGGAAATCGACGCCCGGATTGCACTTCACGGCGTACAGAACCTTGCCCGGGAACCGGCTGACGAACGTCTCGGCCTGGCTGCGGACGGACTGCGGGAAGATGCACTGCACCGGACCTTCGGGCTTGAGGCGCTTGGCGACGTCGTCGACGGAGCGGTAGAGGTGCTCCGGAGCGTCGGCGGCGATCACGGTGGCGACGTTGTTTCGCGATTTCGGTTCGTACATTTCTCTCGTTACTTCCCAGCATGGCCGCTTTCGGCGGCGCAAATAACCTCAGCGCCCGGTGGCAAGGAGCCCCAGGACCGTTCGATTGTCAGGATTGTTTCTCAACCCCGGATCACGTCGAACCTGGAGATGACCACGAGATCATGGCCATCCCAGGCGATATGCCGGCAATTGACGAGGGCCGCCGGAACGCAGGCGGCTCGTTGAGGACGCTTTTCTAATGTAACTAGGGGCATGCACGGCCTCCTTTTATCAATCAGACAACAAACACAGTCCAACCAACTAAAGGACGCTTACGTCGTTGCTTAACGGCGGTTGCTTTAGGCACGTGCGCGTAACGTCTGAAATCGCATTTACGCCTTCTGTGGGGGAAATCAAGAAGAAATGTCCCCTGACGTATTTTTTTGACTCCGCGCGTCCCGCGCCGGAGAGTCTGCGCGGCGCCGCGACGCGCCGAGCGCCATGCTCACCACTGGGGGAACCACTCATGATCGAGAGCCATCCGTATACCGCAATTGTGCTGTGTTTAGGGCTTATCGTGTACATCTGGACGATGCTGCGCGTCGGGCGCGCGCGTGCGCAGTTCAAGATCAACGCGCCGGTCATGACGGGTCCGGTGGAGTTCGAGCGCGTGCTTCGTGTCCACGGCAACACGCTCGAGCAACTTGTCATATTTGTCCCCGCGCTCGCCCTCTTCGCCGCCGCGTGGGGCGATTCGCCCGCCGCCCTGCTCGGAGTCTTCTGGCCGATCGGGCGCGTGATCTACGCCGTGCGCTACTACGCCGGTGTCAACCGCAGCTTAGGGTTCGGCCTCTCCTTCATCGCGACGATGGTCATGCTGGTCGGCGCTCTGGCCGGGGCGATCATGAAGGCCCTCTAGGCCTGTCACCCCGTCACAGCTCGCCGACGTAGGTGCCGAGGCGCCGGGCGGTGCGGATGAGCTGGCTGTCCTTGGCCACGAAGCGGGGGCCGGTCACCACATCCGCGAGCGGGATCTCGGTCACGAGGCCGGCGCGCCAGGCGACCATGCGCTGGTTCTCGCCGGCGGCGAGCACATGCACGGCCCGCGCGCCCATCGCCGTGGCCAGGAGCCGGTCGAACATGACCGGCGTGCCGCCGCGCTGGACGTGCCCAAGGACCGTGCAGCGGGTATCGAAGCCGGTGCGCTGCTGGAGGCCGTGGGCGATGGCGATGCCGACGTTGCTGCCCTTGCGGCGGTCCCCGGCGGGCGGCGAAACACCTTCGGCCACGACCACGAGCACCGGGTTCGGGCGGTCGTGGGTGATCTTGCGGACGTGGGCGGCCACGGCGTCCAGGTCGTAGGGGAACTCGGGCATGAGGATCACGTCGGCGCCGCCGGCGATGCCGCCGAACAGGGCGATGAAGCCGCTGTCGCGGCCCATGACCTCGAGCACCATGATGCGCCGGTGGCTGGCGGCGTGGGAGGCGAGCCGGTCCAGGGACTGGCCGACGATCTCCACCGCCGTGAAGAAGCCGACGGCGAACTCGGTGCCGGGCACGTCGTTATCGATGGTCTTGGGCACGCCGACCCAGGGAATGCCGATGCCGGCCAGCAGGCGGTCGAACAGGCGCATGGAGCCGTCGCCGCCGATGACCACCAGGGCGTCGAGGCCGAGCTTCCCGATCGCCGCGCGGACCTCCCCGGAGCGGTCCGACGTGGCGCCGTCGGGCCCGGGGAACTTGAAGGGATCGCTCTTGGTCGTGGTGCCGAGGACGGTGCCGCCGGCGCGCAGGAGATCGCCGCGCACGGAATCGGCGTTGAGCGGCAGGATGTCCGGCGGATCGTTGAGGAGACCGAGGTGGCCGTTACGAAGGCCGACCACGTCCCAGCCGCGCCCGGCGGCGGCATCGGTGACCGCGCGGATGACCGCGTTCAGCCCGGCGCAGTCGCCGCCGCTGGTGAGCACGCCGATTTTACGGATCGCCGGACTTTTGACCTCGGCCATTTCGACTCCCTCGCAATCCCTCAAGCTTTCGCCGGATCGCCAGGTTTGTGCAACCCGCATTGTGGGGCATTTGTTCCGAAACGCCGCCGAGCCTCTTGGACTTAAGCTTGCCCGTGCAGCGCGCGCCAATGGCGTTGCTCATCGAGGGTCGAAGCGTCGATCAGCGCACGATAGATCACTTCGAGCGTCGAGATCTTGCCGTTGTTCTTCGCGGCGATGCGCTTGGCGTTGTCGACGACTTCTTCCACGCGCGGGAGGATGACGACGCCGGCTTCCGACGGTTTGAACTGCGCGGCCTGGGTCACGTAGTAGAGGCGCTCGCACAAGAGCGGCACGATCTTCTCGTCCATGGCGTCGATAGCGGCGCGCACTTGCGCGAGCGATTTGAACTTACGCGAAGCCCACTTCTTCGCTTTCACGCCGCGTTTCGCGGGGGCTTTTTTCGCCGCCGGCTTCTTCTTCGCGCTGCGTTTCGTTTTCGCGCCGCGCTTCGCTTTTTTCTTCGCCGCCATTTTCAAACCCTAATAGCTGGAGGTCTCGAAGGCCCTGGTCACATCGCCGTTCCAGGCGCCGTGATAGAGGCCGAGCAGATGCTCGGCCTGCGTTATTCCCGATGCAGCCACCTCACGTACGGGCGCGAGGAACTTCACTTCGTCCTGGCCTTCGGAATTCGTGCGATTGCGGGCCTTGAGGCCGGCTTCGGCGAGATCGAGCACCTGCTTGGCGAGGTCCTGGCCGGTGCGGCCGGCGATCTTTGCTTTCAGCCCGAGGGTCGGCACGTCGTTATAGAACTGCGCGCGTTCGGCCGCGGTCCAGCGCTTGGCGATATCCCACGCGCCGTCGAGCGCGTTGCCGTCGTACAGGAGGCCGACCCAGAAGGCCGAGAGCGCGCACAGCCACGGATGCGGGCCGCAGTCGGCGCCGCGCACTTCGATGTAGTTCTTCACACGCGCTTCCGGGAAAGCGGTCGACATGTGATCGAACCAGTCGGCGACGGTCGGGACCTGGCCCGGCAGCGCGGCGAGCTTGCCGTTCATGAAATCGCGGAACGAGTGGCCGGCGACGTCGATGTGTTTGCCGCGGAAGACGAAGTACATCGGCACGTCGAGCAGATAGTCGACATACCGTTCGAAGCTCATGCCGTCCTCGAACGCGAACGGAAGAAGGCCCGTGCGCCGGGGATCGGTGTTCTGCCAGATGATGCCGCGCCAGGAGAGCGCGCCGTTGGGCGTGCCGTCCTTGAAGGGCGAGTTGGCCCACAGCGCGGTGGCGAGCGGCTGGAACGCGAGCGCGACCCGCAGCTTCTTCACCATGTCCGCTTCGGAGGCATAGTCGAGGTTCGCCTGGACGGTGCAGGTGCGCGTCATCATGTCGAGGCCCATGGTGCCAACCTTGGGCATGTACGCGCGCATGATCTTGTAGCGGCCCTTGGGCATCCACGGGATGTCGTCGCGCGACCAGTTGGGCGTGAAGCCGAGGCCGAGCATGCCGATGCCGAGTTCATCGCCGACGGCCTTCACCTGGGTCAGGTGTTCGCAGATCTCGCCGCAGGTCTGATGGATATTGTCGAGCGGCGCGCCGGAGAGTTCGAACTGGCCGCCGGGCTCGAGGGACACTGTGCCCTTACCCTTGGCGCGCAGTGAAATGAGGTTGCCGTTCTCCGGCACCCCTTCCCAGCCGAAGCGGGTCAGGCCTTCGAGCAGCGCGCGGATTCCGCGATCACCCTCATAAGGAACGGGGCGGAACGTGCCCTTATAATAAGGAAACTTTTCGTGCTCGGTGCCGACGCGCCATTGGTCTTTGGGCTTCGATCCGCCGGCCAGCGTTTCAATCAGCTGGGCCTTGGACGTGATCGGGTCGGCCGTTTCGGAACGGAAGGACGTCATCGCGAAAGCGCCTCTTGTAGACGGCGCATCCACGGTCTGCGCGGCCTTTAGAAAAAATATCGCTTCGTACTTAAGGCATTGGCGGACGGGCCGCCAGCCCCCCGGGCCTCAGGACCAGTCCCCGCGCAGGGCCTGCCAGCAAGATAAGGCCGCAAAAGCCGCCGTTTCCGCACGGAGAACGCGGGGGCCGAGGCCCACCCCGACGGCGGAAGAATGTTGCGCCAAGGCCTCATGCTCCGCCGGGGCAAAGCCGCCTTCCGGCCCCACGAGAAATCCGCAGGCGGCAACGGCTTCATTATGAAGCGCGGGCGCGATGGGGATGCCGCCGCCGGTTTCGTCCAGATAATAGAGCCGCCGCGCCGCCGGCCAGCCGGCGAGGAACGCATCGAAGTTTTGCGCCGGCTGGATCACAGGCACCGACAACCGTTCGCATTGCTCGGCGGCCTCGACGGCGATGGATCTCATGCGGTCGAAATTGATGCGGCTGACATCGGTATGGCGGGTCATGACCGGCAAGAGCGCCGAAACACCGAGTTCACTCGCCTTCTCGACGATCATGTCGATGCGTTTCACCGGGGCGAAGGCAAGCCAGAGATCGGGCACGGCGGTTTGCGCGCGCAGCTGCCGCTCGACCTCGAACACCACATGACGTTTGGACGGCGTCTGCACCCGCGCGCGCCATTCGCCGTCGCGGCCGTTGAACAGCGCCACCGGATCGGACGGCGCGCGGCGCATGACGTGCAGCAGATAATGCGCCTGCGCCTCGGTGGCGGCGACGGACGCGCCCGCGCTTAAGGCATTGTCGACAAAAAGGCGGAGCGGCTTGGCCATGCGGAAAACACTCAGGAACGTCACCCGGGGGCTTGTCCCCGGGGTCCAGGATTGCGAAAACCAGAAGAAGCGGTTGTCATTCTATTGACGAGTGCGGCGTTTGATAACCCTTGTGTCCTGGGAATGAATCCCGGGACGACATCGAGTTTTACTTCGCATGGCCGAGCAAAGCTTACACACCGATATTCCGCGCGGAAGCTGGGTCGACAGGCTCCTGCCCCGCTTTGCCCGGCCCTATGCGCGGCTCATGCGCCTCGACCGGCCGATCGGCTTTTGGCTGCTGCTGATCCCGGGCTGGTGGAGCATCACCCTCGCCGGGCGCGGCGAACCGAACGTCGAGCTCATGGTCCTGTTCCTGGCGGGCGCGATCCTGATGCGCGGCGCCGGCTGCACCATCAACGACATCGTCGACCGCGATTTCGACGCCAAGGTGGCGCGCACCCGCACGCGGCCGATTCCGGCGGGCGACGTGAGCGCAAGGGCGGCGGCGATCTTCCTCGCCGCGCAGCTTGCGATCTCGCTCGTCATTCTCATGCAGTTCAATTGGGTCGCGGTCGGCGTGGGCGCGTCGTCGCTGCTGCTCATTGCCGTATACCCCTTCATGAAGCGGATCACCTACTGGCCGCAGGCGTGGCTGGGGCTGACGTTCAATTGGGGCGCGCTGCTGGGGTGGGCGGCGGCGCGCGGAACCATCGAACGGGATGCGGCGCTGCTTTACGCGGCGGGCTTTTTCTGGACCTTGGGCTACGACACGATTTACGCCCACCAGGACAAGGACGACGACGCGCTGATCGGCGTGAAGTCCTCCGCCCTGGCTCTTGGAGGCAAAACGCGCCCGTTCGTCGCCGTATGTTACGTGCTC
>JADZAK010000199.1 GCA_020852595.1 Rhodospirillaceae bacterium | reverse complement strand
GGGGAAAAGACGATGCTGACGCCCGTCTCCTGCTGGACGCGGCGCAGCGCCTCTTCGACCGGCACGACGCCGATGCTCAGGCGGTAACGGCGGTCGAGCGATTGCGCTAAAGCCGGGGGCGCCGTGACGAGCGTGCCGATAACGAGGACGAGCGCGGTCGCAGGCAGCAGACGGCGCACGGCAACACCCCGCCCTCTCACCTCCCGCTTCGATGAGTTCCCCCGCTCGTGACCGGCGCGCACAAGACCTCCCCGTCCCGCTTGCGGCACTGCGACAGCGCGTCCGCCCGTTACGTAGGGACATGACGCGCTTGGCGCGAAAAAAGTATGCATAGACGGACGCGAATGTCAGTGCGGAATTCGCGTACACCTGATTATAGTGTGGCGCTGTTGCAGGCATGACATGGGGGATGGGGTCAGCCGGAAATGTCGAGCGATGAGCCCAGTAAAGCTCGATTTGCAAAGATCGTTGCGACCTACGAAAAGGAACTGAGTCAGTTCCTCTCGCACTACATGCCCAACAAGGCGGACGTCGAAGACTGCGTCCAGGAGACCCTTCTCAACATCTGGCGGCAGGAACAACGGGGGCTTCTCCGGGAAGATGCGCGCGGCTACCTGTTCACGGTCGCCCTCAACGTGGTCCGCGATTTCTGGCGCCGCGACCGGGTCCGGCACCGAAAGGCGCATGTCGAACTGTCGGAAGACCTGCCCGAAATGCGTAGAATGGGTATGGACAAGCAGGTTGCCGAGCGCGAGGGCATCAGGCTGATCGAGGCCAGTCTCGAGCAGCTAAAGCCTTCAACCAAGGCGGCTTTTTTGCTCTATCACGTTGAAAACCTTACGCCCGATCAGATTGCGGTGCGCCTGGGAGTCTCGGCGCGCACGGTGGAACGGGAGATGGCGCGAGCCTTGGAGTATTTCCGATCGACCTTGGGAGGGGTCGTGAAGGACCTTTTGGAGGAGTGAGATGTTAGCCCCTGTCCCCGAAACCGCCGCCGCGTGGATGGTGCGCCTGAACGGCCCCGCGTTGAGCGAGGCCGAACGGAAAGCCCTGTCCCTGTGGCTCTCGGAGGATTCCGCGCGTCTGAAGGAGCTTGAGGAACTGCGGATCGTCTGGCAGATCGCCGGACGTACGGTCGCCTCTCCGGGCGTCGCCGCGCGCCTGACCGCCGGCATGGAGCAGGCCGCGCGCCCCGCGCGCTGGAATACCCGGCGCGGCGCGATCGCGGGCGCTCTGGCCGTTGCCGCTTCGATTTGCGTCGCCGTGATCGCCCAGCGCGCCGAGCGTTCGGACGCGGTTACCCTCGCCAACGGCAGCAACGTTCAGACCGCTATCGGCCAGATCCAACACTACACGCTGCCGGACACGTCGTTCGTCACCGTGGCGGCGGATTCCGTGGTGTCGGTCAATTTCACCGAAGGCCAGCGCGAAATCGCGCTTGGACGCGGCGAGTTGTACCTCCAGGTCGCTCACGACCAGGCGCGTCCCTTCATGGTCATGGCCGGAACCCATAGCGTCACGGTGACCGGGACCCAGTTCAATCTGGATTTCGATGCCGTGCGCAACGTGCTCGAAGTCGCCGTCACCGAAGGCAGCGTCAATGTCGGTCTCGGGGCCGGCGCGGACGCCCAGAAGGTCGAGAAATTGAAGGCCGGCGACGTCGTTCTGTTCGAAGCCTCGGGCGATATGGTGCGCCGCCGCGTGACGCCGAAACAGGCGGCGGGCTGGCGCGAAGGCGCCCTGCACTTCGATCAAACCCGCTTACGCGATGCGATCGTGGAAATGAACCGCTACGCCGCGAAACCGATCGTCGCGACGGACGACAAGATTACCACCCTCACATTGACCGGCCGCTTCGAGGCGCGCGATACCGCCTCCTTCATCTATGCGCTGGAAACCGTGTTCGGTCTCAAGACCGTCGAGACGTCCCGCGCCTGGGAAATCTCGTTCCAGAATTAAGGGCGCCGGCCCTGCCCGCCCGCAACGGACAGGGCCGCGCACCGCGACTTCAGGCCTTCATATCCTTCGAGCAGATCTGGACCCCGAAGCCGTCCGGATCCTTCACGGAAACGCTCAGCTTCTCCGCATCGACCGTGGGATTGAGATTGCGGCGCTTTAGCTCGGCTTCCACCGCGCCGGCATCCCAATTGTCGAGCGTATAGGCGATGTGATCCACGAACGGCTTGTTGTCGGGCTGGCGCGTCTTGCGCACGACGAAGAAGCTGTCGCCGAAACCGAGATTGCACTGTTTGCCGTCGTCCTTGCTGACTTTCATGCCAAGAAGGCCGGCGTAGAAGTCGCGCGTGCGCGCATAGTCCGCGACGCCGTAGGAGACATGGTTGATGGCGACGGCCTTAAGACTCTTCGCCTCCGCGCCGAACGCGGGCGCCGCGGTTCCGGCGGCAATCCCCGCCGCGAGGGTTTGCACCAGGTGGCGGCGCGAGATGTGGCCGCGCTCAAACTGCTCCAGAAGACCCGAGACGATTTTATCCATGCTCTCCTCCTGCAATGAGACGTGTGATGTGGAACCTTAAGCGCCCTTCGCGCACTGCCGCAGGGCCATGACCGCATAGGCGGTGCCGATGGTCGAGACATAGTTGTGCATATTGTCGGCCCATAACGACTTCGTGAACCAGCGCCCGGACTCGCGCTGGTTGGCTTTCAGCCAGGCGACGCCGTTTTGGATCGCGGGGCTGTCCGCCGGCACGCCGCTTTTGCACAGGGTGTAGAGCACGAACCCCGTGCCGTAGCCGTCGGCAGGACCGTTCTTGTCGTTGACGCCGCCGTCCTCACGCGGCCAGTCGCCGAGGCTCGCCACCGACCAGCCGCCATCCGGGCGCTGAAGTTTCAAGGTGCGCGCGATGAGTTCCTTCTTTTTCTCCGCACTCATCAGTTCCGGCGCCTTCAAGGACGCGCGGAGGAGGACAAGCTCGCCGTGCCGATCGCGCGCAGGCGTCGTGGCGAGATAGTGATGCAGCTTCTTAAGGCCAGCCGCCGCCGCGGGCTTGTTGCGATGCTCCGGCGGCAGGTAGCTCGCGGAAATCGCCAGCATGGTCATGACGTAGTGGGGATCGTCCTCGAGAAAAGGGAGCGCCTTTTTCGGATATTTGAACGACCCGTCCGGGCTCTGCATCGTCCAGATCTGGTCGAACCGGGCTAACGTCCGCGGATCCTGCGGCACCCCCGCTTCGCCGTCGGACATCGCGAAGGTCCCCGCGATGATGAGGCGGTTCCACAGGATATTGTCGTTGGCGCGCCGCTTGTCGGGCGGCACTTCGGCGGTATTCGGGTTGTAGCTCGCCAGGAAATCAAACAGCGAATCGCGGATTTCCTTTTCCGTCGCCGCATCGCGCTCGACCAGAAACGGCTCGGCCATGATGTGGGCGAGATTGGTGTGGCAGGTGCCGCATTTGTTCTGGCGCGTCCACTTCAGCGACGCGGTCTCGAGGAAATGCGAGGCTTTGGCGATCGACGCCGCCGCGAGCTTCGGCTCGCTTGCCTCGGCTTTATAACCCTCCAGATGGTTCGGTCCGATGCCCGCGCCAAAAGCCGATGTGGCCGCGAACAGAAAACCGATGGCCACCGCAACAAACCGCATCGCAAACTCCCCTATTTCGCCGAGGCGACGGTCCGCGTCTCCGGCTTATCGGAATGCAGGATGTGCGCCTGCACGAACTTCAACTCATGCGCCGAGGAGATGGCTGTGTTTCTGCCCGTCGCTGGATCCGGATAGGCGTCCGCCAGCCGGCGCGCCGCGCGCACAATCGAGGCTAAGGCCATCTGGCCATAGCTGGCATGGTGCGCCGCGCCCCAGTTGACCGACAGCTGATGATGCCAATCGTCGATGTCGACATAAGCGCCCATGAGCCCTTCCGCCGATGTCGGCGTGAGCTTCAATCTAAAGCGGGCCGCCTTGAACGACTGATCGACGTTGGTCTGGAAGGTATCGGCGTAGGGAATCATGAGATCGCCGGGCTCTGTGATCAAAACGCCATCCACGATCTTGCCCTTCAGGCTGTGGATGTAGCGCTTGCCCCAGCGCTCATCGACCTTTTGCGTGGCCCCGGGAATGATGTCCTTACCGTTCGCGCTCGTGAGCAGCGAATTCAGCCCGCGATAGGTCGTCACGGTCACATCGCTATCATTCGTGAGATCGTCCACATCGGTGATCTCAAGCAGCACGCGGTTGAAATTGTACCGGCGCATATATTCGTTCTGGAAAAAATAGTAGGAGCCGTCAGGTCCTCGGAATCCGGCGACGCAGCCGATCACGCGGTACAACTCGTTATCGATGCCTTTTTCGCCCTCGGGGCTGACAAAATCCTTCGGGCCGACCTTGCCGTCGAGATCGAGCCCGATGCCGAGCTTGCCGACGGCCTCGTGGTACGGCAGCGCGCCCTTGTCCGTCGTGGGCTCTTTCTCGGCGGGAAACCAGATGTCGGCCTCGCGCGACAGGTGCGAGTCCACGACGCCGTGCGGCTTGTCTTCCGGAAAGAGCGCCTTGAACTGCTCGCGCGGGCCATCGTTGAAGCCCTGCGGGCATTCGCTCTTGCCGTCGGGGGTCTGATAGACCGCCCAGGCTTTGTCGACGAGCACATAGCCGATCTTTCGGCCTGGAGGACTGTCCGCCTGTGCGGCGGATATCCCGAGCGCCAGAGCCGCGCCGGCGGCCAGATAAAAAAGATGACGTGTCATATGAGCCACTCCCGATGGACAGGCCTCAACCGGCATTATTGTAGAAGTCGTCTCTCAGCCAGAACGCCTTGAAGCCGTTGCGCGTGCCGTAGAACTCACCGAGCGCATCGCCGTTCACGTCGCCGGGCTTGTCGTTGAAGTAGGTGTAGACGGGCCGGCCACGATACGCCCAAACGTGCATCGCGCCCGCCTGCCCTTGCGCGGCGGTCCGCCCCGTCATGGGATCGATGTCGATTGTCGTCCAAATTCTGTTGGGCGACTTGGCGTCCGCGCGCGCCGGCACGTAACGCCAGGTTTTCAAGCACCGCGCGGCGTCCCCACCGCCGCACACCGCGAGCCTGAATTGCTGCGGTGTGGTCGGATGATCGCAGGCGAGTTGATCGAGCGCGTCGTCGCCGCAGGAGTAAAGATAGATGGTCTGACCATGTTCATCGGCCAGGACGATGCCGGCGTGACTGTCCCGCTCCGTGAAGCCGGACGGAACCGCGGGCGCATGCATCGTGTAGACGTTATGCCACCCCGGCTCATCGCTGCCGATCTGGCTGCGCAGTTTCGGATCGTCGTTGTAGGTGTACAGCGGCCGGCCCCGGAATGCCCACTGGCGAACACCCTGCGAGCGCTCGAACACCGTCCACTCTCCGTTCGGCTGCGCGGCCTTACCCGCCGGCACCGGCGTCCATTTCGCCAGACACTCCTTCGCGCAGTTCGACGCATTGGCCCCGTCACCGTCCCAGCTATAAACCGAATAGCCGTTCTGCATGACGATCATCCGCCCGCTGCCCACTTGGCGCACAGCGAAAGCCGGCGGCACGTTCGAGCGCGGCGCGACGGGCTTGCGGATCGCCGGTTCATCGCCACCGCCGATCTTGCGGTTGCTGCCGCCGAGAACGTCGCCGGCGCGCACATCGAGAACGGAGGTGTAGAGCGGGTAGCCGTCGTAAGCCCATTGCCTGGCGCCGTCGCTGCGTTCAATGACGGACCACTTGCCGACCTCTTGCGCGGTGGACGGCGCAAGCACCGGCGGCCACACCGCCTGGCAGCTGGGACGGCTGTCGACATCGGGCATGACGAGGCCGCCGGGATAGGGGCTCATGAGGCCCGAGCTCACGCGCTCGACTTTATCCGTGCAGTTGGACGGCGTGTTCTTGCGGTCGCCCGCTTCGCCGTTGCGCAAACTCCGCGTCGGCCAGGAATACAACGTCTTGCCCGCGGCATCGGCGAAGACCGGCCCTTCGAGTTCATTCACGATCACGTTGAAGCCCGGCGGCATCGGCTCGGGCACATAGCCCTCGATCTCGCGTGCGGCCTGCGCGGCCCCCACGCCCGACACTGCGCCTGACGCCGCGCACGCGAGCGCCGCAATCGCCGCAATCTCCGACCACAGCTTTTTCATGCACCCTCCCAGGTCCACATGCGGCTGTTCTCCCGGCGCCGATTATGCGCGCGTCCGCCCGAAATGAGATGGGGAAATCGCACTCCGGACCAGGTTTTTCGCGCAAAACCGCGTGTATCCTTTCCTTCTTTGCATGAGTTTGTGAGAAGCGCTAATGATGCGCCGCACCCGCCCCCCGGCGGGCCAGAAGTCAGGACGAAGATCACCGATGGACGCGACCACGCACACCTTCACGGGCGCACACGGCGACGCCATGGCCTATCACGAGATGGGGCCCGCGGACGGGCGCCCGGTCATCCTGATCCACGGTTTGTTTTCGAACGCGAAGGTCAATTGGATCAAATACGGCCACGCCGCCAAACTCGCGGACAAAGGCCGGCGCGTGATCATGCCGGACTTGCGCGCGCACGGCGAAAGCGCGCGCAGCCACAACGCCGCCGACTACACCATGGACATATTGGCCGACGACAATCTGGGCCTGGTCGGCCAGCTTGGCTTACAGCCGGGCGAATACGATCTCGGCGGTTACTCCCTCGGCGGGCGCACGACCGCGCGCATGCTGACGCGCGGCGCCAAGCCCGGTAAAGCCATGCTCGCGGGGATGGGACTCGAAGGCCTTCTCGATCTCGCCAATCGCGCCGACTTTTTCCGGCGCGTGCTTGAAGGCGCCGGCACGCATGAACGCTTTTCGAGCGAATGGATGGCCGAGGCCTTCCTGAAAACCACCGGCGGCGACGCGAAGGCGCTCCTGCTGCTGATCGGCAGCTTCCCATCGGTCCCGCGCGCCGCGCTCGCGTCGTTTGAAATACCGGTCATGGT
>JADZAK010000198.1 GCA_020852595.1 Rhodospirillaceae bacterium | reverse complement strand
GATCCTCAAAGAAGTCGACGAGGACGACGACGAGAAAAAGGAAAAACCCCTGCCGGCCGCCAAGCCCGACGTGGAAGAAGAACCGCTGACGACGCATTGACCCTCTTTATTCCTCCCCCTGAAAGGGGGAGGGAAGGTGGGGCCCTTTTCCGTTTTGCTTTTACCCCGCCAGCCGCTAATTTCCGCTCACCGGGCGGTTAGCTCAGCCGGTAGAGCGCTTGCTTTACACGCAAGATGTCGGCGGTTCGATCCCGTCACCGCCCACCATTTTTAAGCGCGCGCGGCGCGCGCTTAAAAATGTCCCGCCGAAGCTCCGCGCAGCGGAACGAAGGCGGACAAACACGGAGGTCCAGCATGCGCCTTCTGAAAATCCTCTTCGTGGCGCTCGTGTTCGCCACCCCGGCCTACGCCCAATCCAAATCCGTCGTTGTCGAGGAGGCCTGGGTGCGCATCTACGAGGGGGCAACCAGCGCCTACTTCCATATTATCAACAAGGGCGAGGAGACCGACCGGCTGCTCGAGGTCTCGACGCCGCTCGCCGACAAAGCCGAGGTCGTCTCGACCCGTGTGCGCAGCGGCAAGTTCACTTACCTCCCCTTGAAAAATCTCGAGATCGCCGGCGGCGGCGATGAACGCTTTCGCCCCGGCGGCGTTTTTGTGCGGCTCACCGGTGTAAAGCGCGCCCTGCATGTCGGCGACGCGGTGCCGCTCACGCTCCGTTTCGAGCGCTCGGGCCACATCGAAGTGAGCGCGCGCGTCGGCAATCAGCTTCTCGGCAATCGGTAGCCGCGTGACTTCCTATCCGCGCGGCGTCAGCGCCGCGATGATCACGCTCTATCGCGACAACGGCGATATCGACGGCGCCGCCATGGCGCGTCTCGGGCGCTGGCTGATGGATCGGGGCTGCAGCGGCCTTTTGCTGTTCGGTACGACCGGCGAGGGGCCGTCCGTTTCCGTCGCCGAGAAAATCGCCACCGTCCTCGTGATGCTCGATGCCGGCATCCCGCCGCACGCGATCATCGTCGGCGCGGGCGCGCCGTCGCTCTACGATGTGGTCACGCTGGTGACCGCGCTCGGCGAAATGGGCTGCGCCGCGCTCGTCATCCCGCCCTACTTCTTCCGCGCGGCCCCGCGCGAGGGTGTGCTGGCTTTCATGGACGAAGTCCTGCGCCGCACGGCGAAAGCCGCCACGCCGGTGTTCCTCTATCACTTCGTCGAGATGTCCACGGTCGCCGTCGATACCGACATGATGGCCGCGCTTATCGCGGCTCATCCGGGGCGGATGCAGGGCGTGAAGGACAGCAGCGGCAATCTCGCCGGCGTCACATCATGGCTGAAGTTTCCCGAGCTGGCCGTGTTCGCCGGGGACGACCATCTCGCGCGCCCCCTGATCGCGAAGGGCGGGGCGGGGGTCATGACCGCCACCGCCGGTCTCGCGCCGGCCTTGGTCAAACGCGTGGTGGACGGCGCCGACCCGGACGGCGAAGCGCGTCTGTCCTCGCTTTGGAAAGACGTCCTCCTGACCGTTCCCGTCACCGAGGCGGTGAAGCACATCTTCGCGCATGTCACGGGGGACGACCGCTGGCTGCGCATGCGCCCGCCGCTGCGCCCGCTCGACCCGGGGACCGCCGGCCAGACCTTGGCCCGCTTCCAAGCCGCCGACGACGGCGCCATCGCCGCCGCGCTCAAGGCTCTGCCGCCGGTTTTCAGCTAGGGACACCGGGGCCCGCGGCGGCGTTTCAAGGGGGCCAAAAGGCCGCCGAAACCCCAAAATATCGCGTCCTGTCAACGGTCTTACGCACAATCAGTTGCCTTGACTCTGTTACCCATGGCCGGTAAATCACCCCCACGACGCGCGTGGGGACGGGCGGGAAGTTAAGGGGCTTCGGGCGCGTTCCTGTCTGTGCCGTAACCTGTTGTAATTTATAATAAATCGGGCTGCGTTGTGGCGGCCCTGGTAGCAAGGCTGGTGGCATGCAGCAGCTGCTCGTTGAATATCTCCCGATCCTTATTTTTCTGGGTATAGCCCTTGGGCTCGCGCTGGTGATGGTTGTCGCCTCGCTGATCGCCGGACCGAGCCGTCCGGACCCGGAAAAAACCTCCGCCTATGAGTGCGGTTTCGAGGCCTTTGACGACGCCCGGTCGAAGTTCGACGTGCGTTTCTACCTGGTCTCGATCCTGTTCATCATTTTCGATCTTGAAGTGGCCTTCCTGTTCCCCTGGGCGATCACCCTTGGGAAAATCGGGATGTTCGGCTTCTGGTCGATGATGGTGTTCCTCGGCGTGCTCACCGTTGGCTTCATCTACGAATGGAAGAAGGGAGCCCTGGAATGGGAGTAACCGTTCCGGCCGCGCCGAAAACCGACATTATTCGCGCGACGACCGCTCAAGACGCGCAGGTGATGGCGCGTGTCTCCGAGGAGTTGCAGAACAAAGGTTTTCTGCTCACCTCGCTCGATCAGCTTGTGAACTGGGGCCGCACCGGCTCGCTGTGGCCGATGACGTTCGGTCTGGCCTGCTGCGCCGTGGAAATGATGCACGTCGCCATGGCGCGCTACGACATGGACCGTTTCGGCATGGTCTTCCGTCCCAGCCCGCGCCAGTCCGACTGCATGATCGTGGCCGGCACGCTCACCAACAAGATGGCCCCCGCGCTCCGCAAGGTCTACGACCAGATGCCGGAACCGCGCTGGGTGATCTCGATGGGCTCGTGCGCCAACGGCGGCGGTTACTACCACTATTCGTATTCCGTCGTGCGCGGCTGCGACCGTATCGTGCCCGTCGACATCTACGTTCCGGGCTGCCCGCCCACCGCGGAAGCGCTTCTGTACGGCATTCTCCAGCTGCACAAGAAGATCCGCCGCGTCGGCACGATTGACCGGGCCTGACGCGCATGACCCTCGGAATTGAAGGCCTTCGCGAAATCTCCGCCCACCTCCCGCGGGTGCTCGGCGCCGATTTCATCTCCGCCGACATTCAGCGCGGCGAATTGACCGTATTCGTGAAGCGTGAGTCGATCCTGAAAGTCGTGAAGACGCTGCGCGACGATCCGCAGCTTGCGTTCACGCAAGTCATCGACGTCACCGCCGTCGACTATCCGCAGCGCCCCGAGCGTTTCGAAGTCGTCTATCTCCTCCTGTCGATGAGCCTCAACCAGCGCATCCGCGTGAAGTTGACCGTGGGCGAGGAAACGGCGGTGCCGAGCATCGCGTCCCTGTTCCCCTGCGCCGACTGGTGCGAGCGCGAAGTGTGGGACATGTACGGCGTGTTCTTCTCCGATCACCCGGACCTGCGCCGCATCCTCACCGACTACGGCTTCGAGGGGCATCCGCTGCGCAAGGATTTCCCGCTCACCGGCTATGTCGAAGTGCGTTACGACGTCGAGCAGAGGCGCGTGATTTACGAGCCCGTGAAACTCGCGCAGGACTTCCGCTCGTTCGACTTCCTCTCGCCTTGGGAAGGTATTCAGAAGTTGCTGCCGGGCGACGAAAAAGCCGCGCCCGCGCCGGCGAAGCCGGCGGGGACCTAACGCATGTCACAGACCGCTGAAGCTGAAATCGAGAACTACACGCTGAACTTCGGCCCGCAGCATCCTGCGGCCCACGGCGTTCTGCGTCTGGTGCTGGAGATGGACGGTGAAGTCATCGACCGCGTCGATGCGCACATCGGCCTCCTGCACCGCGGCACCGAGAAGCTGATCGAGTACAAGACCTATCTCCAGGCGGTCCCGTACTTCGACCGCCTCGACTACGTCTCGCCGATGAACCAGGAGCAGGCCTATTCGCTCGCGGTCGAGAAGCTGCTCGGCATCGAGGTCCCGCGCCGCGCCAAGTACATCCGCATGTTGTTCGGCGAACTGACGCGCATCCTCAACCACATCATGAACATCGCGTCTTACGCGATGGACGTCGGCGCCATGACGCCGTTCCTGTGGACGTTCGAAGAGCGCGAAAAAATCATGGGCTTCTACGACGACGTTTGCGGCGCGCGCATGCACGCCAACTACGTCCGCCCGGGCGGCGTCTCGCAGGATCTGCCCGCGGGCCTCGTCGAGCGTATGCACGAGTGGGCGAACGGATATTCCCAGGTCCTCGACGACATGGAAGGCCTGCTCACCGAGAACCGCATCTTCAAGCAGCGCGTGGTGGACATCGGCGTCGTGTCGAAGGAACAGGCGCTCGCCTGGGGCTTCACGGGTCCGAACCTCAGAGCTTCGGGCGTGCCGTGGGACCTGCGCAAGTCGCAGCCCTACGACGGCTACGAGGAAATGGATTTCGACATTCCGATCGGCAAGAACGGCGACTGCTACGACCGCTACCTCGTGCGCGTCGAGGAAATGCGCCAGTCCTTGAAGATCATCAAGCAGTGCCTGGAAAAGATGCCCTCGGGTCCTGTGCGCGTGAACGACCGCAAGGTCCTCGCGCCGCCGCGCTCCGAAATGAAGACCTCGATGGAAGCGCTCATCCATCACTTCAAGCTTTATACCGAAGGCTACAAGGTCCCGGCCGGCGAAACTTACGTCGGCACCGAAGCGCCGAAAGGCGAGTTCGGCGTGTTCCTTGTTTCCGACGGCACCAACAAGCCCTACCGCTGCCGCATCCGCGCTCCCGGGTTCATGCACCTGGAAGCCATGGACGCGATGCTGCGCGGTCACATGCTGGCCGACGTGCCGGCGGTGCTGGGCTCTATCGATATCGTGTTCGGCGAGGTTGACCGATGAGCGCGCGCGTAATGGCGGAAAACCAGCCCGCCAGCTTCGCCTTCAATGCCGAGATGCAGGAGCGGGCGAAGAAGATCGTCGCCAAGTATCCCGCGGGCCGCCAGGCCAGCGCGGTGATTCCGTTGCTCGATCTCGCGCAGCGTCAGGAAGGTTGGGTGTCGCGCCCGGCCATGGAACGGATCGCCGTCATGCTCGAAATGGCGCCGATCCGCGTCATGGAAGTGGCGACCGTCTACACCATGTTCAAGCTGGCGCCCGTCGGCAGGAACCACATCCAGGTCTGCACCAGCCTTTCGTGCTGGCTGCGCGGTTCGAACGATGTGGTCAAGTCGTGCAAGGACAAACTCGGCATCGGCCTCGGTGAAGTGACGCCCGACAATGCGTTCAGCCTCGAGGAAGTCGAATGCGCGGGCGCGTGCGTGAACGCGCCGGTGATCGCGGTCGGCGACGACTATTACGAAGACGTCGATTACGCCTCGACGGGCAAGATCATCGACGCGCTGAAGCGCGGCGAGAAGCTGCCTCCGCATGGTTCGATGACGGGCCGCGACAACGCGGCGCCGGCGGGCGAGAAGACCTCGCTCACCGACGATCCGACGAAGCCGATCCCGAAGCAGGACTTCGCCGCCGCCAAGGCGGCGTTCGAGAAAGCGAAAGCGGAAGCCGCGGCGAAAGCCGCAGCCCCGAAGGCATAGGTCAGGCACATGCTCGCTGATAAAGATCGTATCTTCACGAACCTCTACGGCCGCCACGATTGGCGCCTCAAGGGCGCGCGCGCCCGCGGCGACTGGGACGGCACCAAAGAGATCCTCGACATGGGCCCGGAGTGGATCATCGACGAGATGAAGCGCTCGGGTCTGCGCGGCCGCGGCGGCGCGGGCTTCCCGACCGGCCTCAAGTGGTCGTTCATGCCCAAGACCGAAAGCGAGCGTCCGCACTATCTGGTCGTCAACGCCGACGAAGGCGAGCCGGGCACCTGTAAAGACCGCGACATGCTGCGCTTCGATCCGCACAAGCTGATCGAAGGCTGCCTCATCGCCAGCTTCGCCATGCGCGCGCACACCTGCTACATCTACATCCGCGGCGAATTCTATAACGAAGCCTCCAACCTCCAGGTCGCCATCGACGAGGCCTATGACGCGGGCCTGATCGGCAACAACGCCTGCGGTTCGGGGTGGAAGTTCGACCTCTATCTGCATCGCGGCGCCGGCGCTTACATCTGCGGCGAAGAAACCGCGCTCATTGAATCCATCGAAGGCCACAAGGGACAGCCGCGCTTGAAGCCGCCGGTCCCGGCCGGCGTCGGCCTCTACGGCTGCCCGACCACGGTCAACAACGTCGAAAGCATCGCCGTTGCTCCGACCATCCTGCGCCGCGGTGCGTCGTGGTTCGCCGGCTTCGGCCGCCCGAACAACGCGGGCACGAAAGTCTTCTGCATCTCCGGCAACGTGAACAAGCCCTGCAACGTCGAAGAGTCGATGAGCATTTCTTTGAAGGAACTCATCGAAAAGCATTGCGGCGGCGTGCGCGGCGGCTGGGACAATCTCCAGGGCGTCATTCCGGGCGGCGCGTCCGTGCCGGTGCTGCCCAAATCGATCTGCGACACCGTCCTCATGGACTTCGATGCGTTGCGCGACGTGAAGTCGGGCCTCGGCACCGCGGCCGTGATGGTCATGGACAAGTCGGTCGATATCGTCGCGGCGATCTCGCGCCTGTCGGATTTCTACAAGCATGAAAGCTGCGGCCAGTGCACGCCGTGCCGTGAGGGCACCGGCTGGCTCGCGCGTGTCATGCGCCGCATGGTGAAGGGCGACGCGACCCTCGCCGAAATCGATACGCTGGAACAGGTCACCTATCAGATCGAAGGGCACACGATTTGCGCCCTCGGCGATGCGGCGGCCTGGCCGGTGCAAGGTTTGATCCGCCATTTCCGCCCCGAACTCGAGCGCCGCATCCGCGACTACCGCGATGCCAAGACGCGCGACAAAGCGGCGTAATGAAATGCTGTTGGTGACGGACATGACGGTAGGTTTTTTCCCCTCCCCTGAAAGGGGAGGGTTAGGGAGGGGTCGTTTCGCCTGCGGGCAAGCATACCTCTCCAAAACAACAAACGACCCCCTCCTGACCTCCCCCTTGCAGGGGGAGGGATATGGGCTGAGGACTCACCATGCCTAAGCTTACGATTGACGGTATCCAGGTCGAAGTTCCGCCGAACACGACCATCTTGCAGGCGGCCGAGCGGATCGGCGTGGAAATCCCGCGCTTCTGTTATCACGACCGTCTCTCGATCGCCGGTAACTGCCGCATGTGCCTCGTCGACGTCGAGAAGTCGCCGAAGCCGGTCGCCTCGTGCGCCATGCCGGTCAACGAAGGCATGGTCGTTCATACGAAGTCCGAGCGCGCCAACAAGGCGCGCAACGGCGTCATGGAATTCCTGCTCATCAACCATCCGCTCGATTGCCCGATCTGCGACCAGGGCGGCGAGTGCGATCTGCAGGACCAGGCCATGGCCTACGGTTTCGACCGCGGCCGCTTCCACGAGAACAAGCGCGCGGTCAAAGACAAGTACATGGGTCCGCTGGTCGCGACCTGCATGACCCGCTGCATCCACTGCACGCGTTGCGTCCGTTTCGCGACCGAAGTCGCGGGCGTGCCGGAACTCGGCGCGCTGGGCCGCGGCGAGGACATGGAAATCACCACCTATCTCGAAGGCGCGCTGACGTCGGAACTGTCCGGCAACGTCGTCGATCTCTGCCCGGTCGGTGCGCTCACCTCGAAGCCCTACGCGTTCCATGCCCGTCCTTGGGAACTGCGCAAGACCGAAACCATCGACGTGATGGACGCCGTCGGCACGAATATCCGCGTCGACGCCCGTGGCCGCGAAGTCATGCGCGTCCTGCCGCGCATCAACGAAGACGTGAACGAAGAATGGCTGGCCGATAAGAGCCGCCATGCGTGCGACGGCCTCGGCTACCAGCGCCTCGACCGTCCGTACGTGCGCCGCAACGGCAAGCTCACCGCCGTGTCGTGGGAAGACGCCTTCGACGCCATCGCCGTGCGCCTGCGCGCCTCGGCCGGCAATCGCATGGCCGCCATCGCGGGCGACCTCGCGGATGTCGAATCCATGGCGGCCCTGAAGGACCTCATGGCCGCGCTCGGTTCGCACAACATCGACTGCCGCCAGGATGGCGCCGCGCTCGATCCGAAAGTGCGCGCTTCCTACATCTTCAACGCGACCATCGCCGGCATCGAACAGGCCGACGCGATCCTCCTGGTCGGGACCGATCCGCGCCGCGAAGCGCCGGTCCTGAACGCGCGCATCCGCAAGCGCTTCAAGAAGGGCGGTCTCTCGGTCGGTGTCATCGGCGCCGATACGAAGCTCACCTATAAAACGGAGAACCTCGGCGCGTCCGCCGATGTGCTCGCCAGGATCGCCGACGGCTCGCACCCGTTCGCGCAGGTGCTCAAGAACGCCAAGAACCCGATGATCGTCGTGGGCATGGCCGCGCTGTCGCGCGCCGACGGCAACGCGATCCTCGCCGCCGCCCGTCAGCTCGCCGATACGTGCGGCGCCGTGAAGGACGGCTGGAACGGCTTCAACGTGCTCCACACCGCGGCCGCTCGTGTCGGCGGCCTCGACATCGGCTTCGCGCCGGGTGAAGGCGGGAAGGACACGCGCGGCATTCTCGAAGCCGCCGGCAAGGGCGAAATCGACGTCGTGTTCCTCCTCGGCGCCGACGAAATCGACACCGCCAGGCTCGGCAAGGCGTTCGTGATCTATCAGGGCCACCACGGCGACCGCGGCGCGCATCGCGCCGACGTCATTCTGCCGGGCGCGGCCTACACCGAAAAAGACGGCACCTACGTCAACACCGAAGGCCGCGTGCAGGAAGCCTACCGCGCCGTGTTCCCGCCCGGCGAAGCGCGCGAGGACTGGACCATCCTGCGCGCCCTCTCGGCCGTGCTCGCCAAGACGCTGCCGTACGACAACATCAAGCAGCTGCGCGCGCGCATGGCCAAGGCGAACCCGGTGTTCGCGGGCTACGACAAGGTTCACCCCGCCGAGTGGAAGAGCTTCGGTGCGGCCGGCGCTATTGCCGCCACGCCGTTCGACTACCCGGTGAAAAACTACTACATGACCGATCCGATCAGCCGGGCCTCGCGCACGATGGCGCAGTGCACGGAGGAGTTTGTTCTCGGTTCCAAGCAGAAGACGGGCACCCATGGCTGAGTTCGTAAACGGATATCTGCTGCCGGGGCTCTGGATCGTCGGCAAGATCCTCCTGTTCGCTGTGCCGATCATGATCGGCATGGCTTATGTCACCTATGCCGAGCGCCGCATCATCGGCGCCATGCAGATGCGCAAGGGCCCGAACGTCGTGGGGCCTTTCGGCCTGTTGCAGCCGTTCGCCGACGCGATCAAGCTCATGTTCAAGGAAACCGTGGTGCCGACGGGGTCGTCGCCGGTCGTGTTCTTCCTTGCGCCCATGCTCACGTTCACTCTCGCGTTGCTCGCCTGGGCCGTGATCCCGGTCGATAGCGGCTGGGTGATCTCGAACCTCAACGTCGGCGTCCTGTACCTGTTCGCCATTTCCTCGCTCGGCGTGTACGGCATCGTCATGGCCGGCTGGGCGTCCAACAGCCGTTACGCCTTCCTGGGCGCCATGCGCTCCGCCGCGCAGATGGTGTCCTACGAAGTCTCCATCGGCCTTGTGATGATCTCGGTGCTGCTCACCGCCGGCTCGCTGAACTTGAGCGAGCTCGTCGAGGCGCAGAAGGGCCTGTGGTACGTCCTGCCGCACTTCCCGATGTTCGTCCTCTTCTTCATCTCGGTGCTGGCGGAAACCAACCGTCACCCGTTCGATCTTCCGGAAGCTGAATCCGAACTCGTCGCCGGCTTCATGACCGAATACTCGTCCATGTCCTTCGCCCTGTTCTTCCTCGGCGAATACATGAACATGATCATGATGTCGGGCATGGTCTCGATCCTGTTCCTCGGCGGCTGGCTCGGGCCTCAGGACATGCTGCCGGGCCTCTCGGTCCTGACGCCGGTGCTGGCGTGGGTGCCGGGCGTCGTCTGGTTCGTGCTCAAGATCTGCTTCTGCCTCTTCGTCTTCATCTGGGTGCGCGCGACTTTCCCGCGTTACCGCTACGACCAGCTCATGCGTCTCGGCTGGAAAGTCTTCCTGCCGTTCTCGCTGATCTGGCTCGTCCTTACGGCCGGCGTCCTCGTCTACTTCGACAAGCTGCCGCAGTAGGGGAGGGATCATCATGGCAATCAACGCATCCGTCCGTACCGCCCTTCTGTGGGAGCTCCTCACAGGCATGTGGCTGACGTTCAAGTACATGTTCGGGCCGAAGGTCACGCTGAACTATCCGTACGAGAAGGGGCCGCTGTCTCCGCGCTTTCGCGGCGAGCACGCGCTGCGCCGTTATCCGAACGGCGAGGAACGCTGCATCGCCTGTAAGCTGTGCGAGGCGATCTGCCCGGCGCAGGCGATCACCATCGAAGCCGAGCCGCGCGGCGACGGTTCGCGCCGCACCACGCGCTACGACATCGATATGACCAAGTGCATCTACTGCGGCTTCTGCGAAGAGGCCTGCCCGGTGGACGCCATCGTCGAAGGCCCGAACTTCGAGTTCGCGACCGAGACGCACGATGAACTGCTCTACAACAAGGACAAGTTGCTCGCGAACGGCGACCGCTGGGAACCGGAACTCGCGAAACGTCTCGAACTGAACGCACCGTACCGGTAGGGGCCCGGGCTACTTCCCCCCACCCTTACCCTCCCCACGGAGGGGGAGGGTAAGAACTCAAATCCCCCTCCCCTTGAGGGGGAGGGGTTAGG